>JAUQOS010000003.1:37764-58164 GCA_030550775.1 Armatimonadota bacterium | reverse complement strand
ATGACCACGCGGGGTTGCGCCAGTGCTATGCCGCTCGCGAATGCAAGCACCCAAGCTAATCCAAGGAATCGCTTCATTGCCATCTACCTCCTTTCGTCCAATGCGCAGGCAAATCTGCGCTTCCAGAATTATGCCCTCAATCCAAGTTGCTATCTGCGTTGACAGGAAATAGACGGCTCATGCCGACGCGGGTCAGCTTCATTCGTATCGGCAAGGCGTGAGCCGTCCGCCGAAGCATACAGAGCTTTACCTCGCTATGCGCCCGCGTCCCAATCTCTAATGGCACTCCTCGCCTTTGGCTCGGAATGACAAGCATATCTTTCAGTCTTGTCATTCCGAGCGCAGCGAGAGGAGCAGACCTGCTGCGTAGCCCCAACCTGGGTTCAGTACCAAACGGTCAGTTGCGCTGAGCGCGAGACGCCATTATAGGTGGCAGTGATAGTGACGGTGACAACCGTGAAGCCGCTACGGGTGCGGATGGTGAAGCTCGCGCTGGTTGCCCCGGCAGGAATGGTGATACTGCTGGGCACGCTGGCGCGGCTAGAGTTGCTCCGCAAAGACACCACGATACCACCGGCGGGCGCAGGTCCGCTAAGCGTGACGGTGCCAATGGCGCTTTGCCCGCCCCAAACAGCAGTGGGGCTAATCGTGAGCGATTGTAAGCTCACGACAGCGGGGTTCACCGTCAGCGTGGCTTGGCGCGAGACGCCGTTTGCCGAGGCGGTAATTGTCACACTGGTGGTGCTGGAAACCGCATTGGTTGATACCGTGAAGCTTGCCCTGGTTGCCCCTGCGGGCACTGTGACGCTGGTGGGCACCGTTGCCACCGCCGTGTTGCTGCTGGTAAGGTTGACCACGAATCCGCCTTGTGGGGCAGGCGCCGTGAGCGTGACGGTGCCGGTGGCAGTGCTACCAGCCGTAACGGTAGTGGGGTTGAGGCTCAGCCCGCTGAGGCTGGGCTGGTTGGGCGCGCTGACCGCTTGCAAGGCGCGATACACATTTAGTCGCCCTGCGCCAGGCGCAATGGTGCGCCCATTGTAGGGGTTGTAGCTATCCACATTCGTTTCCAGCGCAGCGCGAAGCTGGGCGTTCGTAAGGCTGGGGTTGTGCGACCACAGCAACGCGGCTGCCCCCGCCACATGCGGGCACGCCATCGAAGTACCGCTTTGCGACACGTAGCGGTTGTTAGGGTAGGTGGAGAGGATATTCACACCCGGTGCCGCGATATCCACCCACGAGCCATACTGCGAGAAGCTGGCTAAAGTATCGGTGGAGTCGGTGGCGGCCACAGCGATGCAGTTGGTGTAGTAGCCCGGATACCGAGGCGCGTTGCTACCCGAGTTGCCTGCCGCAGCAACAATCAGACATCCGCGGTTCCATGCATAGTTAACCGCGTCTTGCAGTTGCTGCGCACCGCTGCTGGCACCCAAGCTCAAGCTCAGGATGTGCGCGCCGTTGTCGGCTGCCCAAGTGATGCCCCGCGCCACAGCGTCTAAGGTGCCCGAGCCGTTGGAACCGAGCACTTTCACGGGCATCAGGCGCACATAATCGCGTGCGTTGCTCACCGCAGGATTCCACGCCGCTACGCCCGCGATGCCAATGCTGTTGTTGATCTCCGCGGCCGCAATGCCTGCGCAGTGGGTTCCGTGTCCATTGTCGTCTAAGGCATTGGTAGTGTTGTTGAGCGTGTTGTAGCCATACACGGCACCGTTGCTGTGACGGCGCATCATGTTCGTGAGGTCGGGGTGGTTGGAGTCAATGCCCGTGTCAATAATCGCGATGTAGACGACGCGTTGGGGTTGCCAGAGGTCCCACGCGAGGGGTGCCTGGATGCGGCTTAGCCCATACTGTTGTCCGAAACCAGGGTCGTTGGGCACGGCAAAGGCGTAAGCGATGTAGTTTGGCTCCACATAGCGCACGCCAGGCATCGCTCGCAGGATTTCAGCTGCCTGCTCCATCGTGACCTGTGGCGCAAGTTTGACCACAAAGCTCTGGATGGCAGGGTTCTCCGCGCGGATTGTGCCCAGCAGGTTCATCATGTGCACAGGCAGGGGGTGCTTGCCCCACTCCACGCCCACAACCAGCTCGTCAGGCACATACGGCGCATCTTCTGCAACGGCAATGGCTGGTTCCTCCGAGAACAGCCACGACGGCGTTTGCGCTACACCTGCCACAAATAACCCTATCCACGCCCACAAAGCCAGCAGTTGCCAACGCCACATATAGGTGCTCCTCCTTGTTGTTCCAGGTTGCTCCCTCTGTTGAGATCCCCTGCCTTCGGCTGGAATGACAGGATTTGCTTACTCCAAACCTCGTTGCCGAAGGCGAGGAATCTTAGGTTGCCCTGCATTGAGCCCCCTCGCTTCGCTCGGGGTGACAAACGTCTTAGTCACAACCAGCATGTCATTCCCAGCCACAGGCGAGGAATCTCATCCGCTTATAATCGGTAGGTGGCAACTTGGATTGTAAGATTTTGCACACCCGTTCCGCATTCCTGCTGACAAGGTACACTTTGGGGAGCTGTTCGCATGGATTCGCCGACGCTGAGCATCTGCATCGTGAATTGGAACACGCGCGAGTTGTTGCGGGCGTGCCTGCAGTCGATTTACCGCTATCCGCTCAGTGAGCCGTTTGAGGTGATTGTGGTGGATAACGCCTCCCCCGATGGCAGCGCAGCGATGGTGTGTGCGGAGTTTCCACAGGTGGTATTGATTGCCAACACCGAGAACGTGGGCTATGCGCAAGGCAACAACCAAGCCTTCCAACGGGCGCGTGGCGAGTTTATTTTGTTGCTCAACCCCGACACAGAGGTGCTGGAAGGCACTTTGGACAAGGCGGTTGCGTTCATGCGGGCGCACCCTGAAGCGGGGGCAATCGGGGCGAAGCAGTTGTTTCCCGATGGGCGCGTGCAACCTTCGGTGCGGGGCTTCCCGACACCGATGAACTTGCTGTTTGAGGTGACGGGGCTGGCACGGCTGTTTCCGCGCGCACGCCTGCTGAACGGCTACCGCATGCGCTGGTTCCCCTACAACACGCTGGCAGAGGTTGATCAGCCAATGGCGACCTTTTTGATGACTCGTCGCGCGGTTGTGGAGCAAGTGGGGCTGATGGATGAAGCGTTCCCGTTGTTTTTCAACGATGTTGATTGGTGCTATCGCATCAAGCAAGCAGGCTGGCGGATTTACTTTGTGCCAGAGGTGCAAATTATTCATCACGGCGGGGCAAGCACAAAACAGGTGCGCCTGCACGCCATACGCGAGTCACATCGCGGGCTGGAGCAGTTCTATCGCAAGCATTATCGCGGGCGTATCAACCCCGTGCTCTATGGGCTGTGCATTTTTGCAATACGGTGGGGCATGTATGTGCGTTTACTGTACGCGAGGCTGCGTGGAGCGCGCTGAGCACACATTTGCCATCTCCCGAGTGACCACCGATGTACCGCGACTCCTCACCTTCGGCTCGGGGTGACACCCAGGTACCGCGTAGGAGCTTTGTGATTTTATAAAATAAGCACAGCAAGGCATCTCACTCACCTCAAACCTACAGACCGCACGCTCATCGAGCTGCTGGTGGTGATTGCGATTATTGCTATCTAGGCTGCGATTCTATTCCCCGTGTTCGCTCAAGCCCGCGAAAGCGCACGCAGCAGCAGCTGCCTTAGCAACTTGCGGCAGTTTGCAGTGGCCACGCTTCAATATGTGCAGGATTACGACGAGGTATTTCCACAGAGCGTTTACAGTATGGACAATGCGATTTTGCTGCCTGCCACGAACGACCGCGTATTCACTGTGTACGACGCCGTGATGCCCTATATGAAGAACACCGACATTCTGGTCTGCCCGTCGAACCGTCCGGGAATCGACTGGCAGCGGATTTTGTCGACAATTGGACTACGCACTTCGGGCAACTTCCGATATGCCTCGTATGCATACAACTTCGCGCTGTTCCAAGACCCATCGCTGCCACCTGGTCTGTTTGAGAACGACCCAGTGGTGCCGATGGGTGTGCTTCAAGACCCCGTAAACACAATCATGTTCTACGATTCGGTGTACAAGCACCCGTCGGGCCCCCGTGATTGACCCAATTTGCCCGCCCCCGCTGTTTATTTTCCACACGACCACCTTCCCCGGCGACCCGCGCCACAAAAGCGGCATCAATATCAACTTTGCGGATGGGCACGCCAAGTGGCATCATCGATATGCCAAGATCCCGGGCAAGTCTTACGACGAGCGCGGACGCGAGATAGACACCTACCGCCTGCCTTGCGACCTCTCGGGCTTGCCGGGCGGGGATCCCGACACATAGTTAGTCCGAACTTGGACTGTCTCGTACGCGAGATTTCTCGCCTTCGGCTCGGAATGAGACTTCGGCTTGCCTTCCAAGATCCCTTGTCACTCCGAGCAGCGCGAGGAATCTCGCCCTTGCCTTACCGTTGTCATTCCGAGCGCAGTGAGGAATCTCACTCCCGCCTTACTTTTGTCCTTCCGAGCGCAACGAGGAATCTCGCTTGCTCGCACCGCAAAGCAGCCACTTGGGCTTGTTTTGAAATGTCCACAGCCCCCTACAACGCAGGTATTCACGGCAGGAAACGATTTGTATAACACGAACTCGCATACGTGGAGGTGCGTGCATGCGTATCTTGTGGAGTCTCGGCTTGTGGGGGCTGCTGGTAGGCTTTTACACCCACCCCTACGCGCAAGATGTGCCGATGCAGGTTGAGGGTCCTGTGAAGCTCACGCTTGAGGGCGGCATTCAGCTTCAGGCGAACCGCTTAACCTTCGTCAAGCTGTTCAACGGGCGCGACCTGAGCGGTTGGAAAGCCTATTTAGCTGACCCAAATGCCAAGATGGAGGATGTGTGGCGCGTGGAGGACGGCATCCTAATTTGCAAAGGCACGCCACTGGGCTATCTCTACACCGAGAAAGATTACAAAAACTATATTTTGCGGCTGGAGTGGCGCTGGGCGCCAGGAAAGCAGCCCGGCAACAGCGGCGTGCTATTGCGCGTGCACGGGGAGCATAAGATTTGGCCCCGCTCGGTGGAGGCGCAGCTGATGCACTTGAACGCGGGCGATTTCTGGCTGATAGACGGCGCGCCGTTGGAAACCGACCCGGAGTATGTGGATAAAAACGCGCCCCGCCATCGCTGGCGCAAAAAGAGTGTGGAGAAGCCTGCCCCCGAATGGAACCAGTACGAGATTATCGTCTACAACGATCGGGTAATCCTGCGCGTGAATGGTGAAACGGTCAACGCGGGCACAGGAGCCGAGGTCGTTGCGGGCAAAATTGCGTTGCAGTCGGAAGGGGGCGAGATCCATTTTCGCAATATTGAACTGATTGTGCTGGAGTAGGCTGTTGATGCGCTACCTCGGGTTGTGGGGCGTGCTGTTGTGCGCTACGGGCGTGGCGCAAACGGAGATCCAAGTACGCGCGCTGCCCAGCGACGAGGTGATGGCACCGCGCGGCGTGTATGTGGTGGACTTTATACAACAAGGTGCCCCAACGCGCGGACAGTTGGTCATCCAAGATGTGCGGCGGGTGACACACGTCTATGAACTGGAACTGAGCTCAGGGGCACGCAAGCGGGTGTATCTGAACCTTGAGCTGTTTCGAGGCGAGAGCGCGCATGCGCGAAGCGACTCGCCCCGCACAGAATGGCGCGACGCCTCAGGCGAGGTGGTGCGTTTGGACACGCCTAAGCCCGCTCAAGCCCATCTGCCACTCGTAGTAGTGGGCACCCTGCAAGGTGGCTTAGAACGGCTCAACGGACAACGGATCGCGTTCGCCTCGGTTCTCAGCACCTACCATGAGGCGAACAGCCCACCACAACGGGTCTACTACTGGCGCCCTGAAGAAGTGCCGGAGGATTGGCGCGCACTGCTGGAGCTGCCCGTGATTGTGTTAGTAGACGGTGTGGAACGGCTTCGCCCTGCGCAGGTGCGAGCGTTGCGGATATGGTTGGCGTCTGGGGGCACGCTGTGCTTGGCTGCTGAGGCGTGGCGAGGACGCGTTAGCCGTGTTCCGCTGGTGGCAGAGCTGCTTCCTCACGGGGGCTCCGTGCCGTCTGCCCCGTTTCGCTCGCTGCTTGAGGAGGCGGGCAAGCCTGTAGCGTGGGAGCGTCGCGTGGGATTAGGCAGGCTCTGCTTGTTTGCAGGCGACCTGAGCCAACCTGAATGGCGTGCCTCTAACGCATTCTCTCAACTGATGCTTTCGCTGGTGAGCCGCGCAGCCTTTCCGAGCGAGCGGCTGCAAACGCTGTTGCGCACGGAAGCGCGCGGCGAGATACCCGTGCGATATCAGCGCGTGTGGATAGGGCTGGGCGTAGTAGCGGGATATATCGTCGCGGTGTGGGGGCTAACGGCGTGGTTGCGTCGGCGGCGCAGGTTGGTGCAGGCGTTTGTTCCACTGGCAGTGCTGACGGTGATTGGCGGTGGTTTGGTTGCGCTGACAGCGCCGCGTCTGGAGACGCCGCCCCCGCAAATCGTGCAGTTGGTGTGCCAAAGCGAGATGGGGCAGACGGTCGTGCTAGCAAGCCTGCAGCTACATCTGCCGAGGGGCATTTACGAGTTCACGCTACCTGAGGAAGCGTTGGTGTTGCAAATGCCTGCGTATCCGAGCGTGTCGCCCACGCTTCGCTACGCTTCGGCACGCCCTACGATGGAGAATCGCTTGCCCAGCTACGGCATTCTGCAAGCAGCGGTTGTGTATCCAATCGCGGGCGGGCGATATCTTGAACTGCGTCGCGAGGGAGCGCAACTGCATCTGCGCAACCTCAGCCCGTATGCGCTGCAGACGATTGAGGTGCAGATACGCTATGCGCCCGACCGCGAGCCTATCACGCTCGCTCATTTGCCCCAACTAGGGGCAGGTCAGACCGCGCAACTTCGGCTCAACGGCGTAAGAGCGAGCGGGGAGTTATGGGTACGCGCGGGGTTGCCCCACGATGCCCTGCCCAAAGTGGCTCTGCAAATACAGGCGCAGGAGGTGAACTACCTATTCGCATTCGTGCCCTAAGTGCGTGGTGGGAGCGACGCTTCAGCGACAATCCGGCAGTGTGGCTGCTGCGGCGCAACTTCGTGCTGGAGTTGCTTTCAAGCTACGACTCGCAAGCACAGGCTGCTTGGCGCGAGTACCAACGTGCCATGGAAGCGGGCGATAAGGAACGCGCGCAAGAGATTTTGGCTGTTCTGGCAGCGCGCCTCCGCCAGAAGCCCGTTCCGCAACGGTTCTGGCGCCCGAACGACTTACGATGGTTCTTATGGGGTAGCCTGAGTATGGGGCTTGTGCTGGCAGCGCATTGGCTCGCTGGGGGAAGCGTCTTGAGCCGCATTGTCTCCAGTTTCCTACCAATCCTGTTGGGGTTTGCTGCTGTACTGCCGCTTAGCTACTCGTCGATCCATACGCTGCTGCAGCGAGAGCAAATTCAGGGCACTTCGGTGTTTTTGCGCCTCACACGCTTGGATGGTTATGACCTGTTGTGGGGAGCATACTTGGGGTATGCGCTGGCGGGCGTGTTGCGCTGGTATTTGGTGATTGGCGCGCCGATTGGGGTAGGTATTCTGGCAATCGCGCACGATTCCATGCCGCGGGGATTGTCGGCTTATGCGCGCACGGCACTGTGCTTGGGCGCAATCGGGCTGTTGTGGCAAACGGCGTTGGCGCTTTTGGCAACGCCTAAGCCACGCGCTTTGTGGCAAGCACTCGTGAACGCCTTCATAGGTGTAGCGGTTATTGCTTGTTTTCTCGGCGTGCCTGTCGCGACGGGCTATTTGATGCACGCAGGCATGGTAGCGAATCTGGCGAAAGCCTCTGCTTGGGCTTGGTTTTTCCAGCCAGCATTCTGGGGCACGGTGTTTTTTCCGCCCTTGGGGTTTGCGTTGTGTGCCTATATCCTGAATCCGCTGTGGGGGGTGGTGCACGCTGTGCTGTGGGGTGCACTGGTTGCGCTATTGGCGCCGTTGGCAGCGCGGCGCCTGCAGGCGATGTTGAATGCTCCTGAGCTTGAGCCTTTGCCGCAGGAGGGCGCGTGGTGGTAGTCTGGCAGAGCGCGGTAGCGGTGTTCTGGTTAGAGTATCGGCGGTTTCTGCGCACGCGACGCTACTGGGCGTTGACGCTGGGGATGCTTATCACGGGATGGGTGCTCTCCGCTTTGATGGGAGCAGCTGCCAACAGCGTTCTTGTTAAGGCGCCGCTACCGCTGGCGCATTCGGCGGGGTTCGTGATGGCGCTGCTCGTGGGGCTCACGCTGATGGTCAGCAGCCCGCTGGTCAAGCGGATGCTGGAGGAAACCTATAAGACGCGCCCGCTGCTGGATTTGTATCTTACGGAGTTGCATCCACTGGGGGTGGTGTTGGGGCGTGTTGGGGCGGTGGTCGCCTTGGGCGGTATTGCGCTGCTGCTGCAAACGCCGCTTGGCTTGTGGTGGCTTGCACTGTTTGGCATGCCACTACCGATGTGGGGGGTTGTGGTGCTGCTGGCGTGGGTGAGCCTCGCGGTGCTTGCGAGTTGGGACGCTGTCAGTCGTCGCCTGCAGGTGCTGAGCGCATTTGAGGGAACGGCGCAGCCTCTTACAGTTGGAGGTTCAGGCGTTTTCGTGCTTACTTTCCTGCCGATAGGTGTACTCTTGGTGGGAATGTCTTTGGCATTTGCGCCGCGTGCTGAGGGGTTGTTGTGGTTGCCGGGTTGGGCGTTCTCGCCGCTGACGGCGCCGTTACTTGCACTTTCTGGCAATGCGCTGGTAATCGCGACAGGGGTGGCAAGTGCATTTGCCGTTGTGGGGGTGCTGGCATTAGCAGCGGCGCAGTGGCGCGAGTGGTGGTCGCAGCGCACATACGATTGGCTGCGCGTGGGTGGCACGGTGGTCTGGGTGACGTTAGTGGGAGTGCACGCGGGGTTAATTGCGCATGCATTTGTGGTGAGCCGCGTGCACGCGGAGCGTACTTTACTAACCACATTGCTCGCCGCGAGTTTCTTGAATTTGCTTGTGGCCTCCGTGCTGGGTTACTACGGGATGGCGCGTCGCCCAAAGGCACATCGCTACGCCTTGCCTTATCCGCTTGGGGGTATCGTATGGCAATGGGGGCTACACTGGCTGACCGCGCTAGCAGTGTACCTCGGTGTTGGCGTCGGCGGCGGATTGTGGGTATCCACAAGCCTATGGGCAAGTTGGACGACCTACGCATGGCTGGCGATGGTGGTGTTGCCACAAGCCTTGTCGACTCGCTACTGGGTTATCCGCTGGTACCATCCAACGCCCCTACAGGGCGACTATTATGCGGATTATTATATCAACACGCGTGTGCTGCGTGCGTGGTTGGAGCGCGGCGCCGAGCTAACGCAAAGGGGCTGGCGGGCGTTGCTGATTTTGTGGAGCATCGCTTTGATTACTCACTTAGTTCTGTTCGTTGTTCATCGGCAGGTAGGAGGCAGTTTTCTACTGGTTGGCGCGGATTGGGTGCAGAAACTCCATCCGTGGTGGGCTTTTGGGTTTGGGTGGAGTGGTGCCCCTATCAGCCGAGAGTACTTTGCTTATACAGCGGTACTGGTATTGATTGTGGGTGCGGTCGGGTGGCAGCAGGGGGTTCGTGAGGCTGCAGAGGTGTTAGAGAACTATCGCCAATGGCAGGCGCGGCGCAGTGCCGAACGCGAAGCAATGCCAGTAGTCACCGCGGCCTATGCCGATGACCCACACAACGCTTCCTAAGGCACATCCAGTGCTTGTAGCCCCGTATCGGTACCCACGATGAGCCTGCCCCAGCTGGCAAGGGCGTTCACGGGGCTGTCGCTCCAAATCAGTTCGCCACGGTAGTCGGCAAAGCGTCCTTGAACGACGGCGCCCCGGCGGATTTGGGGCGACTCGCGCACGCTCAGCCCTACATACCAGCCCAAGCGGTGCCGTGCCAGCGCTGTTGCTTGCAGGCGGCTGGAGACCACTTGGGTGGCTTCATCCATTCGAAAGCGTGATTGGCGGATGCGGCGGGTCGTGGGCGTGTAGGAATGGAGTGTAATCACGCCGCGCCCCGCGCTTGCCCACCAGAAGCGCGATTCCTCCCACACAGGGGCGACGGATACCTGCGCCGCTTGGCGCTCTACCACGCGATAATCGCGGTCAAATGCCACGATTTCGCTACCGAAGCCCCACAGGCGGGTCTCAGCAGCAATAAGATAGCGTATCGAGGGCGTGTTGTACACTAACTCCAGCTGGCGCGCGTTGAGGTCGTAGCGACATAGCCCGAACGAAGTGGCGATGGCTAACTGGTTGTTCCACAGAGCGAGCGCATACACCTGCACATAGCCCGCGTGCAGCACCTCAGGCAGGGGCAGCGGCTCTGGGCGACCACCCAACGGCAGCCGATAGATGCCCCAACTGCGTCGTGTGGCAAAGTAGATTGTTGAAGTGGCGCAGTAACTGCCGTAATTGCCTCTTCGGGCAGGTACACAGCGCCAACCACACGCACACTGCGGTACATTTTCAGCCCTGATGCGGTGCCCGCCCACAGCGCGTTGGGCGTTGGCTCAAGGCAGAGCACGGCAAGCGGTGGCAGGGTATTCTGCGAAGCACTTTCCTGCTTAGCATTTGTCTGACGCTCAACGCCGATGCCGCGTTTCGGCATAGCTGGTAGGAAGCATACCTCATCGCGCGAACTGTTGAGCGGGCAACGACCATGCGCCGCGATTTCAACACGAAGGTAGATGTATTGATTGTAGGTGGCAGTTTGGGCGGTTGCGCTGCGGCGATGGCAGCGGCGTCGCTGGGCGTCAAAACCCTACTGGCAACGGAGCCCGACCGATGGATTGGTGGGCAACTGACGGCGCAAGCAGTGCCTCCTGATGAGCACCAGTGGATCGAAGCGCGCGGCTGCACGCGACGCTATCGCCAACTGCGTGAGGCAATCCGCGACTTTTACCGACGCTACTATCCACTCACGGAAGCAGCGCGTGCGATACCGTATCTAAACCCCGGTGGGGGCTGGGTCAGCCGTCTTTGCCACGAGCCGCGCGTGGCAAAGGCAGTGCTGGAGGCGATGCTGCACTATCCACAGATGCGTGGCGACCTAACAGTACGACCGTTGCGCTTGCGTGTGCTGGATGTAGAGGGCGACCTCGTTCGCGGCGCGCTGTTTGACTACCCCGACCACTCCGCCACGCTTTATGTAGAAGCAAAGTATATCTTGGATGCTACCGATACGGGCGAGTTATTGCCGTTGGCAAATGCCGAGTATGTGACGGGCGCAGAGTCGCACTGGGAAACGGGCGAGCCACACGCCAAACCCGAGCCGCAGCCTGCCAACATGCAGGCGTGCACTTGGTGCTTCGCGATGGGCTACGACCCGCACGGCAACTATATAGGTCGCAAACCGCAGGGCTACGAGTTTTGGAAGACGTTTCAGCCGTCGTTTGCTCATGCGCCCCTATTCAGCTGGATAGACACCCACCCGATGACGCTGGCGCCGCGTCGGCTGAGCCTGTTTGGCGAGGATGGCACGCCCTCGATGTTTCGCTACCGACAGGTGATTGATCCCAGCCTTTACCCACCTGAAATTGCCCCCGAAGCCGTGACAATCGTCAACTGGCCCCAAAACGACTATTTTCTGGGCAACCTCTATCCGCCTGCGGGCCAGCAGCCAGACGCCCCCCAACACCCCACCGCTCCAGACCCCGATGCGGTGCCCTCCGCTTACGGCTTCAAGAACCGCGAAATCCCTGGAGCTGAACACTCCCACGAGACGGCAGCCCGCATCCTCTCCGAGTGCTTGCTGTATTGGCTGCAAACGGAGGCGCCGCGCCCCGACGGAGGCACAGGCTATCCGGGGTTGCATCTGCGCCCCGATATCACAGGCACGGAAGATAACCCCTTGCACGGGCTGGCGCAGCAGGTCTACGTGCGCGAGTCGCGACGCATCAAAGCGCGGTTCACAGTTCTGGAGCAGCATGTGAGCGCGGAGTTGCGCCCCAACGCCACCCTTGCAGAACCGTTTCCTGATAGTGTGGGCATCGGGCACTATCGGATTGATTTGCACCCCAGCACGGGGGGCGATAACTACATAGACATCGCCACTTTGCCGTTCCAAATTCCGTTGGGGGCGTTGATTCCTGTGCGCATGCGCAACCTGCTGCCCGCTTGCAAAAACATCGGCACTACGCACATTACTAACGGCTGCTACCGTCTGCACCCCGTAGAGTGGAACATTGGCGAGTCGGCAGGTTTATTGGCAGCATTGTGTGTGTTGCGCCACACCGAACCGCATCAGGTGTACGAGTCGCCTGCGCTGCTGGCAGAATATCAGCGACTGCTGATGAGTCAGGGCATTCCGCTGGCGTGGGAGTAGGTAGAATCTGCGCCGATGCGACTGGCGATTTTCAAGGATTGGCTGAGCAAAGTGGGGCAAGCCCTTACCCGACGGGGCATTGATGAGACGCTGCTGGAGGAGTTGGAGGAAACGCTGTTGGCAGCGGATGTGAATGTGAACGCGGTGCAAGAATTGCTGGAGTTGCTGCGTCAAGAGGCGAGAGCGCAACGCTTGCGCGAAGAGGGTGATGTGCGCGCCTGTTTGCGAACGCTGCTGCGCGAATGGCTGGGCGAACCAGTGCCCCTCGCCGTTAGCCCCGAACCGCCGACGGTGTATCTGTTTGTGGGCGTGAACGGCGTGGGCAAAACTACCAGTATTGCGAAGGTGGCGCATCGGCTGCAGCGGCAGAACAAGCGCGTGCTGCTGGCAGCGGGCGACACTTTCCGCGCGGCGGCGATTGACCAACTCCAAATCTGGGCGGAACGACTGGGCTGCGACATCGTCAAGCACAAAGAAGGGGCAGACCCCTCCGCAGTGGTGTACGACGCGATTCAAGCCGCACGGGCGCGCGGCATGGACTTCGTGTTGGCAGATACCGCAGGGCGCCAGCACACGCACGCCCGCTTGATGGAGGAGCTGAAAAAGATTTATCGCGTCTCCGAGAAGGCGTTGGGGCGTGCCCCTGACGAGGTACTGCTAGTGCTGGATGCCGTCGCAGGGCAGAACGCCATTCGCCAAGCCGAAGAGTTCACGCGCGCCTTGCCCGTCACGGGCATCATTCTGGCGAAGTTAGACAGCACCAGTCGCGGTGGTGCGGTGTTGACCATTCGCAGGCAACTGGGCATTCCTGTGAAGTTGGTGGGGCTGGGCGAAAAAGCCGACCAGATTGCCCCGTTTGACCCCGATGCGTTTGTGGAGGGGCTCCTTGGGGGCGAATGATAGCTATTCGCTGAGCAGCTCCGCGATCCACTCGTGTGCCTCGCGCAGGTTGTGTCCCTCGCCCAGTTTGCAGCGCAGTTCGCGGAACGCTTGAAGCTGCACTTCGCGCGCCTCAGAGTCACGCAGGAGAGGTATCAGCGCGTGGGTGATGTGCGCTGGCGTAGCTGCTTCTTGGATGAACTCAGGGCACACATCGCGCTGCAAAATCAGGTTGGGCAAGCCAATCCAGCTGAGGTTCAGCTGTCGGCGGCGCAGGCGATATTCCAGATTCATTAGCCAGCTGCCGCGATAGACAATTAGCATTGGCGTGTTGAGCAAGGCGGCTTCCAGCGTAGCCGTGCCCGAGCAAACAACGCCTGCATCGGCATGCGCTAACAAATCCCATACGGATTTGGTTTCTGTGGGCACCCATTGATGCGAGTGCTCTTGCCAAAGGGCGTGCACCCAGTCGGGGTCAAGGTGCGGGGCGATGGAAAGCACGAACTGCACTTCGGGTAGCACCGCATTGACGGCTTCCGCTACGCGAGCGTAGAGGGGCACTAGCGCGCGCACTTCGTGATGACGGCTACCGGGCAGCAAGGCAACGATGGGGCGGAACGGATCCAACCCCAAGCGCTCACAAAACGCTTCTTTGGTGTGCGTGGGGCGTGCCAGTCGGAGCAACGGATGAGGCACCCAGTGAGCGTTTGCTCCCATCGCGCGTAGTCGCTCTGCAGACCATTCAAAGGGGGTTAGCACCATCGCGGTGCAGCGGGGCAGGTCGCGCCCTTGCGTTTCTCGGCGCCAGCTGCTAGGGGGCATGTAGTAAACGACGCACTTGCCCTGTGCCGTTGCCCAGCAGCTAAGGGGCACATTGAACGCGCCGAAGTCAATCGGCACAATCAGGTCGGGCTGTGTGTGTTGGATAAAGCGTTTGACCTGTCGGAACGCCCAATACACGCGCGGGGCAACTTTGAGCGATTCTACGATGCCGATTGCGCCCCATGCACGGCTGTCCGCGAGCAGATTCACTTGCGCGTCGCGCATGCGCTTGCCTCCGACGCCATAAAGCATAAGCTGCGGGAAGCGCGCGCGCAACGCAAGCGCCAAATCCGCGCCGTAGAGGTCGCCTGAGGCTTCGCCTGTAAGAATCAGCACCGAGCGGCTCATTTGCGCGAGGGTTGGTCTAACGCGCGCCCGTTGCGCCCGTGCCGAATTTGCTCCATAAACTCCAGCAAATACTCCAGTTCAGGCGACATGTCCAGTTCTGCTCGGATTTTGTTCATCGCTTGACTGAGGTTCATTTCTGAAAAGAACATCCAGCGGCAGGCTGTGCGCAGGGCGTCGCGCGTGGCTTCAGGCACGCCCGCGCGTCGCAGTCCTACAATGTTGACGCCGCGCACTTCAGCGGGGCTGCCTTCCACAATCATAAACGGGGGCACATCGCGCACAATGCGCGACATGCCACCCACCATCGCCAGCTTACCGATACGGGTGAACTGATGCACGCCTGTCATGCCCCCAATGTTTGCTCCGTCGCCAATCTCACAGTGCCCGCTGATGCCCACGGCGTTTGCCATCACCACGCCGTTGCCCACTTTGCAGTTGTGCCCAATGTGGGCGTATGCCATAAGGAAGTTATTGTCGCCGACGATGGTGGCTTGTTCTTCGCCGCTGGCGCGGTGGATAGTGACATATTCGCGTATCCAGTTGTTGTCGCCGATGATGAGGTAGCTACGCTCGTGCTTGAATTTGCGATCTTGCGGAGGCGCCCCAAGCACCGCGCCGTGATAAATGATATTGTTGCGCCCAATGTGCGTGTATTCCTCGATAATCACATGCGCGCCAAGCGTGGTACCTGCACCGATGCGCACATTCGCCCCGATGATACAGTAGGGACCGACCTCGACATCGTCGTCCAGCTCGGCGGAGGGATGGATTACAGCGGTTGGGTGGATGGTCGTCATCGTGGCATGCCTCAAACAGTTTGGGGATGACGCTGGAGCAGTTCGTCAATGGATGGGCTGAGGAACCGCGAAGGTTCGGGCAGGGCGAAGGTGATTTCGGCTTCAGCAACCACTTCGCCGTTGACGCGGGCGACGGCTTTTACGCGCCCTACCTCGCGCCGCATCCACAACATTTCCACTTCCATAATGAGCGTATCGCCAGGCACTACGGGGCGACGGAAACGCGCATTATCAATTCCGCCCAGCAATGCGACGCGGTGGCGCAGTTCGGGCTGGAGCATCACCATCACGCCGCCCACTTGTGCCATCGCCTCCAGAATCAGCACGCCGGGCATAATCGCTTTGCTTGGGAAATGCCCCTGAAAGAAGCTTTCGTTCGCCGTGACATTTTTCAGCCCGACGGCACGCTTGCCCGGCTCCACTTCCAAAATCTTGTCGACCAGCAGAAACGGATACCGATGCGGGATTACCTGTCGTATCTGCTCCACATCCAAAGTCAGCTCCGCCATACTTTTATGCCTCCGTCCATAACCACTGTGCCAGTTGGCATGTTAGTTGCGCGTTGAGTGTGTGTCCGGGCTTGACAGCTACCAGTGTGAACGCCTGTAGGTAGGCGCCGCACAGGTATAGGTCGCCCAACACATCCAGCAGTTTGTGGCGCAGCGGTTCGTCGGCGAAACGCGCGGGATTATAATACCCAGTTTCGTTGATGACGAGCGCGTTCTCAAGCGAGCCGCCCAGCGCCAGCCCGCGTTGGCGCAATGCCTCCACTTCGTGAAGGAATCCGAAGGTGCGTGCGGGGGCGATTTGTGCCCGACTCTCGGCAAGGGAGAACGCCCCTGCTTGCACACCTAGTGGTGGAGGCAGCTCGATGTAACCGAAAAGCGTGCTGCCTGACAGTTGTAGCGCAAGGAATCGCTCGCCATCGCGCACTTGGAACACAGGCGGCTCGCTGGATGATTGCGCAGGAAACGCTCTTGGCTCGGGCAGGGGGATATCGCGCGTGCCTGCGGCGCAAATAGCCTCGACAAACGGCTGTGCGCTGCCGTCCAAGATGGGCACTTCCGCTCCGCGCAGCAGTTCAATCAAGCAGTGGGTTATGCCTGTGAACCATAGGGCTGCCATCAGGTGCTCGACGGTGCTGATTCGAGCAGCGGCATCGCCCAGCACGGTGGCGCGGGTGGTATCAACGATGTAGTTCCAGCGGGCGGGGAACGCATGGGCGTTTGCGTGGAAGCGAATTTGAGTGGGTAGCCCACGCTTGGGCAGCTGCGTGGGTGCAGTGGGTTCCAACGGGTGTAGGGCAATCTCGCATGGGGCGCCCGTATGGATGCCCACGCCACTGAGGCGAACGGTTTCAGCGAGGGTTCGGGCGGTTGGCGTCATTGGGCGGGGGTGTCTCCTCCTCTTCTTCGGGGTAGAAAAAGCCTTTTGCGCCTTCAGGCGTTTCGAAGGTTTCCTCGCCTTCTTTGAGCGACACGATGGCAAGGTGGGTTTCGAGATACAGGCGCCCTGGCTCATCGATTACGACTTTACCGCGCAAGATAAGTCGCTCGGCATTTTGGTCGTATTCTGCCTCGTCGGCGGTGAGGGTACGGGTGCGCCCTTCAGGCAG
This sequence comes from Armatimonadota bacterium, assembly GCA_030550775.1. Classification (GTDB taxonomy): domain Bacteria; phylum Armatimonadota; class Fimbriimonadia; order Fimbriimonadales; family GBS-DC; genus GBS-DC. The sequence continues at coordinate 41,375 of JAUQOS010000003.1, read as the reverse complement.
TTGTTGGGTAGCTTTGATGTTGCCGCGCAGGTAGGCAACCTTGCGGCGGTAGAAGTACTCAATCTCATCGCAGGTGGCGTCGATGGGGTAGCGTTTCGCTTCTTCTAATTCGGTTTGGCGTTCGCCTTCAGCAGGTGGCTCGGTGGTGCGGGGTTTGATGCGCATGCGCACTTGCGATTGGAGGCGGGCGCGTTTTTGGGTCTCGCCGTACCAGATTTCCAGTTTTGCGCCTTCGATGTCGATGCGGGGGTCTTCTAAGCGCAGTACGCCTGTGGCGAGGACGTACTCTTTGCGGTCGAAGATGTCGGCGCGTTCGGCAGTGGCAATGGTATCGCCGTCTTTGAGGTCAAGCCCTTGGACTTCGGTGCGATCGGTAAAGCGTTTTGCCTTTTGCCATTTGAACTCTACTTCGCGTTTTTTGGTGGTGCGGTTTTGGGGAGGGGTTAGTTGCACACGGAAGTGCGCCTCTTCTAGTTCCATAATGCCTGAGGCAAGGTCCCAGCGGAGGGCTTGAAGGGTGCCCTCGCCATCGCGCCAGCGCACTTGCATGGGCAAGTCTGCCGTGATTCGGTTCGCTTTCAGGTCCCAACTGAAGTGAGCGGTTTGGAGGGTGAGGGGTGTGTTGCCGAAGGCGTGGCGTGTGAGGGTCAGCGTGGGGTTACCTGTGATGTGCAGGCGTCGCGCGGGGTGATTGAGCAGCAGTTCGTTGGCGCGGGCGGTGCCGATGGGATTGCCTTCGGCGTCGTAGAGCACGGCGTGGCGCAAGTTGCGGGCGCGCCAGTGGATGCGATTGCGTTCGATTTCCAGCGCGTCGAGGCGCAGGGTCGCCAAGAGGCGCGTACCTTCACGCAAGGTGAGGACGGGTTGTTCAAGGTACAGTTCCAGATGTTGGAGATGGGGCGGCACGGTGGTCAATATGCGCAGAAAGGGGTCTTGGCGGCGCAGGAGTTCAACGCCCCACAGGAGTGCAATTGCAATGCCTGCAAACGCGATAAGGCGCAGCAGGGAACGCAACAGGCGCGTTCCCCGCATTGGGAGCGTGCTAGGGGCAATTCTCATCGACAGGGGGTGGCACTACCTGCGGTGCGTTCGGAAACAGCTCGATAGTGCCCAAATCGTACACGCCCACTTTGCCGAACACGGTTTCCACTCTGCCGGCGAGGTTGGATGCCAGCAAGCATTCGGGTTGATCGCGCAGAGCAGTGGGCATTTGTTTGACGCGCTGCCGCCCATCGGGGAAAGTGTGGCGCACGACAGCGGTGTAGCCCGTGGGAACACGCACATAGATGCCGCGGAAGATGTCGGAGTCGTTCAGCCCGCGGCGCAGGAGAAAGTCGCCTGCGCGTAGGTCGCTGCGTAGAGCGCGGGCAAAGCTCAGTGAGACTTCACGCTCGAGGTTGGTCGGCTGCCCCGCCACGATGCGCTGCATCGGTACTGTGCCTGTTGCGGTCACGACAACCACTTCCGCGCCTTGCACAGGGGTTCCACCGCGAGCATCAGAGACACGCACTACCAACACACGGTCGGTAGCTGCTAATTCGGCGCCGCCGCCCACGCCGCCGTTGCCGCCGCATCCGTGCAGGAGCAACGCCAGCACTCCCGACAACAATCCGATTGCCACTCGTTTCATCGGTTGAAAATGCCTCCTCTGCGTGCGCTCTAATTCTACCTGTTAGACTGCCTTCCTGCCATTTTCGTTACGGTTGGATAGGGGATGAAAGCAACTGCAGGGCGGGTAGATTGCCCGCCCTGCAAACTTAGCGGCGTGTGCCTACACGCTGTTTGAGATAGTCTTCCAGCAAGACTTTGCCGTTTTGCACGGTGTTCATCACTTTGGCGAGGGCGGTTTCGAGTTGGGTGAGCACTTCGTAGGCGTATTCGTCGGCGCCTTGGCGGATTTGCTGTGCTTTTTCGCGGGCGGCGTTGAGGATCTCTTGGGCTTGGGTTTGTGCCAGTTGATACACTTCGGTTTGGCTGAGCATGCGTTGCTGCTCAGCGTGGGCGCGTTCCAAGATTTGCTCGGCTTCGCGGCGTGCTTGCTCGATGATGCGGCGCGCCTCTTCTTGGGCTTGGGCGATGGTCATTTGCGCCTCGGTTTGTGCGCTGCCGACCAAGCGGTCGGTCTCGCGCAGCACACGCTCGGCTTTGTCTAAATCGCTGGGCAGGTTCGCCAAAATCTGCTGCACGCGGTTGTGGCACTCGTTTTTGTCCAAACCGATTACGAACGGACCGACGCTGCGCGCTTTCTCAAAGGCTTGGTCTAGCTCTCGTAGCCACTTTCGAATTGTCATTACATCCGTGTACATCATTGCTTAGAGCCTCCCCGATAGCGAAAGGGTTTCGACAAGGTGATTAGGCTTCCTGCCGTTGCAGGGCGAATCGCTCGGCGAGTTTGCGGGCGACGTTGGGGGGCACGAGATTGTCCACCGCGCCGCCTAGGCGCGCCACTTCCTTTACGATGGACGACGACAGGAAAGCATACTGCTGATGGGTCATCAGAAAGCAGGTGTCTACCTCAGGTGCGAGTTGACGGTTCATGGTCGCCATTTGAAACTCGTATTCGAAGTCGGACACAGCACGCAGCCCGCGCACGATGGCGCATGCGCCCACTTGCTGCGCAAAGCGTGCCAACAAGCCCTCCAACGCTGCGATGCGCACATTAGGTAGATGCGCACAACACTCGCGCAGCATCTCCACGCGCTCCTCGAGGCTGAACAGGGGGCGCTTTTGGGCGTTCACGGCTACCGCCACGATGAGTTCGTCAAACAGCTGCGCCGCGCGCTGAATGATGTCCAAATGCCCCATCGTCGGGGGGTCGAAGCTGCCTGGGTAGACTGCCCTGCGTGTTTGAGTGCCCATCGGGGTAGAAGTGTACCTGACGGGTGAGGACGGAGCTCCGTAAAGTTATTCAGGTTCCGCCTTGCGGAAGGCGATGACCTGTTCAGAGACGGCGTTGCCAATGCGCCACGCAACGCCTTCTTGCTCGGCAAGTTGCTGGGTTTCAGGGTGCGCCCACTCGGCGCCGATAACCAGTGGCATCGCCTCTAATCCTGCGCGGTTGAGGGTTTGAGCGCGTCGCTTTGCGCGGAGCACATCCGTGCGATCTACCTTGATAGAAATCTCCGCTACTGCCACGCGGTTGCCTTTCCACCAGATGAGGTCAGCTTCGGCAGGGTCGCTTTCATCGTCAATTTGGCTCAGTAGTCCTGCTTGTTCCAGCCAGAGCTCAATTTGCTCATTGACGCGTTCGCTGTGCTTAGGCGATCCCCCTTGCCCCGCGCCAAGAATACGCCGGGCGCGACGCACGATTTTGCGCTCGTACTCTTCACCTGCGCGTCTGCCTTCTTCGCCACGCCGCCACTCTTGCAGTTCCCGCACGCCCTGCATGGTACGCTCCATGTTGCTCTCAAGCCGCTCGAGACGCTGAAGAGTCTGGTCCCGAAACTCCGTCATCTCGGCTTGGAACTGGAGCGTTCTGTCTCGGAACTCCGTCATCTCGGCTTGGAACTGGAGCGTTCTGTCTCGGAACTCCGTCATCTCGGCTTGGAACTGGAGCGTTCTGTCTCGGAACTCCGTCATCTCGGCTTGGAACTGGAGCGTTCTGTCTCGGA
>JAUQOS010000003.1:0-37664 GCA_030550775.1 Armatimonadota bacterium | reverse complement strand
CGGCTTGGAACTGGAGCGTTCTGTCTCGGAACTCCGTCATCTCGGCTTGGAACTGGAGCGTTCTGTCTCGGAACTCCGTCATCTCGGCTTGGAACTGGAGCGTTCTGTCTCGGAACTCCGTCATCTCAGCCTGGAACTTGTCGAACTTGGCGGGAAGACGCAATAGCTCTTCTGTCAGTACAGCCGTGCGGAGTGCTTCGGCAATTTCAGGGTCGCGGCGCATCAGTTCAGAAATAACGGAGTGGCTTAGTATTTGGCGTGCCAGCTCCAACCGCAGTTCGGGGTCCTCCTGCAGTAGTTTCGGCAGTTCACGCAAGTCTTCACGGGTGATTGGCATTTCCACAAGATTATACCGCCTTTTCGAGTGCAAAGTTGATTGGGTTGCCCCAAGCAGTTGCTATTATCCCTAAGCGGATGGAATGTTGAGCGCAGCGTGGATTTACCGCGAGGCGAAGTCGATGGAGGCGGGGGTCTATCCTGACAAAGGGGTGGTGATTACCGAACCGCTGTTGGAGCGGCTAGTGCACACTTTCCGTGCCCCTGTGCCGATTCTGGTAGAGCATCGCCCTTCGCCGCTGGTGTTGGGCTGGTTAGTGGCGGTGTGGCGGCGAGGCGGTGCGCTGTTCGGCAGGCTGGCGTTGTTTCCCGAAGCCGATGCTCTGCTGCGTCGCCTGCGGTTGCGTGGGCTGAGCGCGGGGCTAAGCCGCGATCTGCGTCGCCTGCTGGAGGTTTCGATTACGGCAAACCCTCGCGTTCCCGATGCCCAACTGTTTCACGCTGCGCTTCCGACACAGGAGGTGATTCGCTTGGAGACTGTGGAGATGCACGAGACGATGGCGCCGTCGGAGGAGGCGCTGCTGGCACGCATTCGCGAGTTGGAAGCCGAGTTGCGTCGCCGCGAGGCACGCGAGCAAGTGCAACAGTGGAACCTGCGCGGGCAACTGCCTCCTGCGCTTGCGCCGTTGGCAGAGGCGATTCTGCTATACGGTGATGCCCCTGTGCAGTTCAGTGGTGAAACCATTTCGGTCAGCGAGCTGTTCCGTCGTTTTGTAAGCAGCTTGCCTGCTCGCAACTGGAGCGCGGAGCTGGCGCCTACGCCCGAAGCGGAGTTGCCCGCTTTCAGCGCGGAAGCGTTGGCATTTTTGCAACGGGCATTTCCCGAGTTAGATCCCGCCGAAATCCTCACTCACACGAAGGAGGTGCGCTGAAATGCCTGCCCTTACTCAGCCACATGAGACCTACGAGCGCGAAGGGCTAATCATTGCCTACCCCGTGAAAATGAACGCCAAAATCTGGAAGGGCGCGCTGGTGTGCGTGGATAACACAGGCAATCTCGTGCCCGCAGCAGACGCGCCGAACATGCGCTTTGTCGGTGTGGCATTCGAAAGCGTTGACAATACAGGCGGCGCCAGCGGCGCTAAGCGATGCCGCGTCCTCAAGCGCGGTAGCTTCGTATACAATCGCGTTGGCAACTTCTCGCAAGCCGATGTGGGGCTGCCCGTGCGCGCCGTGAGCGATAACGAGGTTGCCAAAACCAGCACGCATAACCTCATCGTGGGCACTGTCGTGGAACTGGTGGACGGCAACCGCGTGCGTATCCGCATCGACAACCACACGGTGTAAGGAGGTGAGCCGCGATGCCACTGGTACGCAGTGACTTGCTTTCGCTGGTGGAAGCAGGGCTACGCGCAGAGTTTTTCCGCGCCTATCGCCGATTGGATGAAACGAGCCTCGTGCCTCAAATCGCTACAATTGTGCGCACGAACCTGCCCGTGCAAAAGTACGGTTGGCTGGGCAGCGTGCCTGTGATGCGCGAGTTCACAGACGAGCGCCAACCCGCAGGCTTGGGCGTGTACGAATACACCATCAGCGACCAAGTGTGGGAGGCATCCATCGCTGTCGAGCGACGCGCTTTGGAGGACGAACAGTACGATATGATTCGCATGCGCGTGCGCGACCTCGCCCGCGAGGTGGTGCGCCACAAAGAGCAGCTGGTTGTGGAAGCCCTGATTCGGGGCGCGATTGACGGGCGATGATAACGGGCAACTGCTGTTTGATACCGACCACCAAGTGGGCGAAAGCAGGCTACAAAGCAATGTGTACAACGGCGCGCTGTCAACCAACAGTCTGCAAGCCGCTATCGCGCAGATGATGCAGTTCAAGGACGATCGCGGACGCCCGATGGGGATTATGCCCGACACGCTGTTGGTAGGTCCCAAACTGCAGTGGCTGGCGATGGAGCTGCTGGAATCGCCGATTGTGGTGCAGGCGAACACAGCGAACAACTTCACACCCTACCGGAATGTGTTGCAGGGCAAGCTGCGCCTAATTGTGTCGCCCTACATCACGGGCGCCCACGAGAACAAGTGGTTCCTGTTAGACACTTCGCGGGCAGTGCGTGCGGTGGTGCTGCAAGAGCAACGCGATGTGCCCCTGGAGTTCGCCGCGCTGGATAAGCCCGACAGCGAGCAAGTGTTTATGCGCGACAAGGTGTTCTACGGCGCCCGAGCCCGCTACGGCGTGGGCTACGGACTGTGGCAGACCGCGCTGATGGGCACAGGCTAACCAATCGGAGGGCGAGGCTTGGAGCCTCGCCCTCTTGTCTTTGTAACCACAACGAATAGACGGTAATTCGGGCTTTTTGTCGGAGTTGCCCCACTCAAGCGAGGTATAATTTAGACAAACTACGCATGCTGCGTAGTGCCTGTGGGGAACAGGCTAAACGACGATGCGCTGTTTGGGGCACCACCGAACCCACTCGCCTGAAAACCGATGACCTCATGCTTGTAGTACTTGCCCCTTTGCGCCCTCAGCAGCGCAACCGCATTTGAGGCAAAGTCTGCCGCTTTGCTTGAAGAAGGTATAATAGTTTTGACTGACCAGCCAGTCAAAAAAGCGCGACGGAGGCGAGGGATGGATCACCGAGAGGAGTTGAACCGTCAGTTAGCCGCCGACGGAATTGAAATCCATGGCGCCGTTTTGCCCGCCTACACCACGATTTTGACCCCCGATGCCCTGCGTTTTGTGGCGGCGTTGGTACGCCAGTTCAATCCGCGACGCAAGGAACTGCTGCGCCTGCGCGAGGAGCGTCAAGCCCGCTTGAACGCGGGCGAAAATCCTGACTTTTTGCCCGAAACCGAGCACATCCGTACAGGCGATTGGAAAGTTGCCCCGCCACCCCCCGATTTGCTGGATCGTCGCGTGGAAATCACAGGTCCTGTAGATCGTAAGATGATTATCAACGCGCTCAACTCGGGCGCCAAAGTGTTCATGGCAGACTTCGAGGACGCCAACTCGCCTACTTGGGACAATTGCGTGCAAGGGCAAATCAACCTTTATGATGCGGTACGCCGCACAATAGAGTACACCAGCCCTGAGGGCAAAGAGTATCGGCTCAACGAGCAAACTGCAGTGTTATGTGTGCGCCCGCGCGGCTGGCACCTGCCCGAAAAACACATCTACATCGACGGTGAACCTGCGCCCGGCGCGCTGGTGGACTTTGGGCTGTACTTCTACCACAACGCACATGAGCTGATTCGGCGAGGCACAGGTCCCTACTTCTACCTGCCCAAGTTAGAGAGCCACCTGGAAGCCCGTCTGTGGAATGATGTGTTTGTTTACGCGCAAGAGCAGTTGGGCATTCCGCGCGGTACCATCCGCGCCACCGTGCTGATTGAAAACATCCTTGCGGCGTTTGAGTGTGAGGAGATCCTGTATGAGCTGCGCGAGCACTCCGCGGGGCTGAACAGCGGGCGATGGGATTATCTGTTTAGCATCATCCGCAAGTTCCGCAATCGCGAGGACATCGTGCTGCCAGACCGCTCCACACTGACAATGACCGTGCCGTTTATGAAAGCCTATTCCGAGTTAGTGGTGCAGGCGTGCCACAAGCGGGGCATTCACGCAATTGGGGGCATGTCGGCGTATATTCCGCGCCGCGATGACCCCGAAGCCAACGCGAAAGCAATTGCCCAAGTGGTTGCGGACAAGGAGCGCGAGGTCAGCGAGGGCTACGATGGCACTTGGGTCGCCCACCCAGGCTTGGTGCCAGTGGTGATGGAAGTGTTCAACAAGCACATGCCGCAACCAAACCAGATTGACAAAATCCCACAGCGCATCATCACTGCGCAAGACCTGCTCAACTTCCCGCGTGGCGATATCACGGAGCAGGGTATGCGCACCAACATCAATGTGAGCCTGCGCTATCTCGATTCGTGGTTGCGTGGCACGGGCGCTGCCGCCATCAACCATCTGATGGAGGACGCTGCAACAGTGGAGATTTCGCGCTCGCAACTGTGGCAGTGGATTCAGCGCAAGGCGCAACTCTCCGACGGTCGCACGATTACGGCTGATCTGTTTATGCAAATGTTGGACGAGGAACTTAGCGCCATCAAAGCCAGCTACGGCGCAACGCCCCACCGCTTGGATGAAGCTGCAGCAATCCTCAAGCGTGTGGTGCTCTCGCAAGAGTTTATCGATTTCGTTACGCTGGTAGCGTACGAGTACATTGACTAACTCGCTGTGGCGTCGGCGCGGACGCCGACGACTCACACTCTCAGGGCTGAGAGGAGGTATCGACCTGTGCAACAACATCCTATGCAAACGGCTATAGAACAGTTGGAGCGGGAATGGCGTGAGCACCCGCGCTGGCAAGGGATTCAACGACCGTACTCAGCAGCGGATGTCGTGCGCCTGCGTGGCTCGGTGCAGATAGAGTACACCTTAGCCAAGCTGGGCGCCCAGCGACTGTGGGAACTGCTGCACACCGAGCCGTATGTGGCAGCGCTGGGCGCGCTAACGGGCACCCAAGCCGTACAGATGGTGCAAGCTGGGCTGAAAGCCATCTACCTTAGCGGCTGGCAAGTCGCTGCGGATGCAAACCTTTCGTATCAGACCTATCCTGACCTGAGCCTCTATCCTGTCAATAGCGTGCCTGCGATGGTCAAGCGCATCAACAATGCTTTCCGTCGCGAAGACGAAAAGCAACACGCGCTTGGCAAGAACGACATCTACTGGTACGCTCCCATCGTGGCAGACGGTGAGGCGGGCTTCGGCGGCGTGCTGCACACCTTTGAACTGACCAAAGCGCTGATTGAAGCGGGCGCGGCAGGCGTGCACTACGAAGACCAACTCGCGGCAGCCAAAAAGTGCGGGCACTTGGGCGGCAAGGTGCTGGTACCCACGCGCGAGTTTATCCAAAAGCTCGTGGCAGCGCGCTTGGCAGCCGATGTGATGGGCGTGCCGCTAATCTTGATTGCCCGCACCGACGCGCTCAACGCCACGCTACTCACCAGCGATATTGACCCCTACGACCGGCCATTCATCACAGGTGAGCGCACTTACGAGGGCTTCTATGTGGTGCGCAATGGGCTGGAGGCAGCGATTGCGCGCGGGCTTGCCTACGCCCCCTACGCCGACATGCTGTGGTTCGAAACCTCTACGCCCGACCTGAACGAAGCGCGCCAGTTCGCTGAAGCTATCCATAAGCAGTACCCCGGCAAGCTGTTGGCGTACAACTGCTCGCCCTCGTTCAACTGGAAAAAGCTGCTGGATGCCGACACCATCGCCAAGTTCCAACGCGAGTTGGGCGCGATGGGCTACAAGTTCCAGTTCATCACGCTGGCGGGCTTCCACGCGCTCAACTACGCCACCTTCCAGCTGGCACGGGGCTATGCGCAGCTGGGCATGACTGCCTACGCCGAACTCCAAGAAGCCGAGTTCAAAGCCCGCGAGGATGGCTTCCGCGCCGTGGAACATCAAACTTTCGTCGGCACGGGCTATTTTGACCTGGTGCAGGAGGTCGTTACGGCGGGGCACGCCTCCACTTTGGCGATGCACGGCTCCACTGAGGAAGCCCAGTTCTAACCAGCGTGTGGGGCGGGCTTGAACCCCCCCTTTCTTTTTGGGGGTCAGGAACCCAAGTTGAACCCAAGTTGACGGGGGCAGGTAGGGCAATCGTGAACACTCTACCACGAGGTAGAATTCAGAGCGCTTTCGAGATGAATCGTCAAAGGTTCGGCGCGCTGCTTCTTGCAGGAGCTGCAGTATCAGGCATAATCACGGGGGCAGTGCTGTGGGGGCTTACAGCGGACGCACCGCTGTCCAGCGGTGTGCAGCTGGGGGGGTACTCGTTGGCAGGCGTGCGCCCCAGCGCGCTTGGCTATCATCTGGAGCGGCTGCGCCTTGTATGGGCAGACCAACCTGTGGTTGTGGCGCAAGCACCCACTATCACCACGCGCCTAAAAGAGTGGGGCGTTGAACTGGATGTCGCCACCACCCAAGCGACGATTATCCGCGCGTGGCAGCGCGTGCCTCTGTGGCAACGCCTGCTGGGCAAACCGCGCCTGTACCTTGAACCGCAGTGGGCAATCTTGCCCGAGCTGTTCCAAGCCCAGTTAGAGCGATACCGCTTTCTGGAGCGCGCCCCTGTGGACGCTCGTGTGAGCCTTGTGGATGGGCAAGTTGTGATTACCCCCAGCCAAGACGGGCGGCGGCTTGACCTCAACGCCAGTACCCAGAACCTCATTCGCGCCTTGCGCCAACTGCCTGCTCCACGCACCGAGTTCGAGCTGGCGTTCACCACAATACCCCCGCGGCTGCGCACCGAAGACATACAACCTATTCGCAGCATTATCGCCAGCTACACTACGCGCTTTTCGGCTGCCCAACGGCTGCGCACTCACAACCTCCGCTTGGCAGCTAACGCGCTCAACGGCATCGTGTTGCTACCTGGTGAGCGACTTTCCTACAATCAGGTAGTGGGCAAGCGTACCGCAAAGCGCGGCTTCCAATTAGCACCAGTGATTATCAACGGCGAGAAGCAGTTGGGCATCGGCGGGGGCGTATGCCAAGTCTCCAGTACGCTGTTCAACGCCGCGCTGCTGAGCGATTTGACCATCGTGCGCCGTGCAAACCACGCTATTCCTGTAGACTATGTGCCGTTAGGACGCGATGCAACCGTTGTAGACGGCGCGATCGACTTGGTGATTGAAAACCCGTTTGACCACCCGATTGCAATCGCCACCGAAGTGAAGCGCTCCACGCTAACGGTGCATATTTTGGGTGTGCCGCGGGAAGGGCGTCGGATAGTGCTACGCACGGAACGCTACGCCCTACCAACACCACCTGTCAAACACATTCCTGACCCCAGTCTCCCCGAAGGCATGCAGCGGGTGCTCAAAAAGGGCAGTGCAGGCTTCCGCGTGGTGCTGTGGCGAGAGGTCTACGAACACGGGCAACTGGTCAGGCGCGAGCGCGTGGCAATCAGTACCTACCGTGCCCAGCCCCGTGTAGTTGCTGTTGGCACAAAGCCGCGCCCCAAACCCACCCCGCCAAAAACCCCTCAGCCCACCGATGACGAACAACTGGAATAGACTCAGTGGATGCCTAATCGTTTTGAGCAAGCGAATCCTGCACCGCGCGGAGCGACAGACTACCTTTGCAAAATGCACTTACTCCCGAAAGTTCCCTCTATCAGTGGTGGAACCCCTAAGCAGAAAAGTTTGCACCTTCGGGTACAACATAGCGCGTGGCAGTCAAAAACGGCATTGATCGGTTAGAGCATTTTTTGGACGGTTTGAAACGCGCGCGTGTGGGCGTTATTACGAACCACACTGGGCTTACCGCAGAACGCGAGCCGCTTATCGATAAGCTGCGTCGGCTGGGCATCACGATTGGCGCATTGTTTAGCCCTGAGCACGGCATCCGTGGGCAGCTGGACGAGTTAGTGCCTGACAGCATTGATGAGCGCACAGGGCTGCCGATCTACAGCCTCTACGGTGAGCGCAAGAAGCCCACGCCCCAACAACTGGCAAACCTCGACGCGCTGATTTTCGATATTCAAGACATCGGCGTGCGCTACTATACTTACATTTCCACGATGGGGCTGGCGATGGAGGCTGCAGCCGAGCGCAAGATTCCTTTCTATGTGCTGGATCGGGTCAACCCTATTGGTGACGCTGTTGAAGGACCACTGGCAGACCCCGACCGTCTTTCGTTCACGGCTTATCACACGATCGCCCTGCGGCACGGCATGACAGTGGGCGAACTGGCGCGGATGTTCAATGCCGAGCGCGGTATCGGCGCGGAGCTGGTAGTGGTGCCTTGCGAGGGTTGGAAACGCGACATGACTTTTGATGCGTGCAACCTGTTTTGGGTGAACCCGTCGCCGAACATGCGGCGGTTGCAGCAGGCGTTCTTGTATGTGGGCATCGGCGTGTGGGAGGGCACGAATCTTTCCGTTGGGCGCGGCACGGATACGCCGTTTGAAGTCGTGGGCGCGCCATGGATTGATGGTCGCAAGCTGGCAGGTATGCTCAACGAACTGCCAACCAGCGCAGGGGCACGCTTCGTGCCTCTTGGGTTCACGCCCACTGCCAGCACTTACAAGGGCGTGGAGTGTCAAGGCGTTTCAGTATTTATTACCGACCGTGCGCAGCTGCGCCCCTTTGCGTTGGGCATCGGGCTGGCGTACTGCCTGCGCAAGCTCTACCCGCGCGAGTGGGAGGTGCAGAAAGCACTGGGGCTGCTGGCGAACCGCGAGGTGCATGCGATGGTGGTGGATGGTGTCGAGCCAGAGCGCATCCTCCAGCGCTGTGCCCGCGATGTGGAGGGCTTCAAGCGACGCCGTGAGCCGTTCTTGATGTACGATTGAGGTGATTGATTGTTGGAGACCGCCGTTTGTTGGCGAGGACACTGATACCACGACTTTGGTGCAACGCCTTTCGTGGCGTTGCACAACTGTGAGCGGCAGGAAAGCCGTCGCACCAGTAAATAGTCACTCAGCAGAGACGCTGCCCTTACCCAGCCTCGCCTTCTACCTCGCCAACCGTCAGATGGAGCTCGCTGCGCTTCTCGATGCGCTCGATTTTGCCGTCGCGAATCCACACGATGCGATCGGAGATGTCCAGCATCTTGAGGTCGTGCGTGGCGGAGATGATGGTGACGCCGCGCTCGCGGTTGAGCCGCTTGAGCAGCTCGATGATTTCCTTGCCCGTTTTCAGATCGAGGTTGCCCGTTGGCTCGTCGGCGAGGATGATAGAGGGGTTGTTCGCTAAGGCGCGTGCGATGGCGACGCGCTGCTGCTGCCCGCCCGACAGCTCGCTAGGCTTGTGGTGCAGTCGTCCGCCCAGCCCCACTAGCGTGAGTAGCTCAATCCCGCGCTCGCGTGCCTCGTCGGCGTTCACACCCGCGAAAATCATCGGCAGCGTCACATTTTCCAGCGCGGTCATTACAGGGATCAGGTTGAAAGTCTGGAAAATGTAGCCGATGCGGTGGCAGCGCAGGTACGCCAACTCTTGCGGGTCGAGCTGCGCCATGTCCACATCATCAATAAACACAGAGCCAGAGGTGGGCTTATCCAGCCCGCCGATCATGTTGAACAGCGTGCTCTTGCCCGAGCCCGAGGGTCCCATAATTGAGAGGTACTCGCCGCGATAGATATCCAAAGTCACGCCGTCGAGCGCGCGCACGGTCAACTTGCCCATTTGATACTCCTTGACCACATCGCGCACGCGCACCACGAACTCGGTTGCGGCGCCCTCGCCAACCGTTGTGCCTGCTACCGTTTGTGGCTGTGTCATTCCGAGCTAATTATACGCCACTTGGTTGCTATTTCCTACTGCGATTCTGCGGCAGCGGGCGATTTTGCCTCGCTATGCGCGCGAAGATAAACCATCAAACAGGCGATGTCGGCGGGGCGAATGCCTGGGATGCGCGCCGCTTGCCCAATCGTGCGCGGGCGCACGCGACTTAGTTTCTCGCGCGACTCTTTGGAGATGGCAGTAAGCGCGTGATAGTCAATATCATCGGGGATAATCCAGTGCTCCACTTTGCGCATTTGCTCGATCTGTTGCTGCTGCTTGCGCAGGTAGACCTCGTATTTGGCGAGGATTTCCACGCGCTCGGCGATTTCGGCAGAGGCACGCAAGGCTTCGGGGAACAGCTGCTGGAGCATTGCGTAGCTAACTTCGGGGCGGCGCAGGTACTCCAACGCGGAGACACGGGCGTTTACAGGGGTGCCGCCTAACGCCTGCAGTTGTGGATTGTGTCTGCCGCTGATTTCTAAGCGGCGCAGGGTTTCCAACTCGGCGTTCAAGAGTGCTTGACGCTCGCGGTAGCGGCGCCAGCGCTTGTCGTCTACCAGCCCCACCGCGCGCCCGATGGGTGTCAGTCGCTCGTCGGCGTTATCGTGGCGAAGGTGCAACCGATGCTCCGCGCGCCCTGTGAGCATGCGATATGGGTCTTCCACGCCTTTGGTGACCAAGTCGTCGATTAGTACGCCGATATAGCTGCTGGCACGGTCTAATACCATTGGTTCGCGCCTTTGCACATAGAGGGCGGCATTGATGCCTGCCACCAAGCCCTGCGCCGCTGCCTCCTCGTAGCCCGAAGTACCATTGATTTGCCCCGCTAAGAACAGCCCCCGCACTGCTTTGGTCATCAGAGTCGGGTGCAGCTGGTCGGGGTAGACCATGTCGTACTCCACTGCGTAGCCGGGGCGAATCATCACCACTTCTTCCAGTCCGGGCAAGGTGCGCAGGAACTCCAACTGCACCTCGGCAGGCAAGCTGGTGGACATGCCTTGCACATAAAGGTCGTCGGCGTCCCAATATTCTTGCTCTAAAAAGACAGGGTGGTGCTCCTTGTCAGGGAAGCGCACGATTTTGTCCTCGATGCTGGGGCAGTAGCGTGGTCCGATACCGACGATATGCCCGCCGTACATTGCCGAGCGGTGCAGATTCGCACGGATGATGGCATGGGTACGCTCGTTGGTGTGGGTTTGCCAGCACGGCAGCAAGGGGCGTGGCGGGTTGAGCGCATCGTGTAGATATGAAAACGGCGGGCATGGCTCCGACGGCACCTCCACAAGGCGCGTGAGGTCAACGCTTTTCTTGTCAATGCGGGGGGTGGTGCCCGTTTTGAACCTGCCGATGCGGAAACCGAGTTGGCGCAGCGACTCGGTTAGCCCCACGGCAGGCTGGTCGCCAAAGCGCGCCGCGCGAATTTTTTGCTCACCGATGTGGCATAGACCGTTCAAGAAGGTGCCCGTCGTCAGTACGACCGCGTGCGCGCTCACAGATACCGTCTCACCTCCATCGGGGCGCATCTCCACGCCTACGCACACGCCATCGCGTACCACCAACCTTTCTACCGAACCTTGAATAAGCGTGAGGTTCTCCTGAGATTGGAGAGTGCGCAGCATCTCGGCGGGGTAGTGGGCTTTGTCGGCGTGGGCGCGCAGCGTGCGCACTGCAGGTCCCTTGCCCGTGCCCACATGCCGAATGTGCGTGAGGGTGCGGTCAATATTGATGCCCATCTGCCCGCCCAGCGCGTCAATTTCGCGCACCAAGTGCCCTTTGGCAGGACCGCCGATTGAGCAGTTGCAAGGCATATGGGCGGTGCGCTCGATGTTGAGCGTAATGACCGCCACGCGACAGCCCATTCGCGCAGCCGCTAACGCCGCTTCACATCCTGCGTGCCCCGACCCCACCACAATCACATCGTAATCGGGCATGACAACGCCAATTGTACCCCAGCGCGCATTAGGTACACTTGTGGTGGCGCGCCATGCCTTACGAGTTTGTGCTGCAAAGCCCAGAGAAGGTGGAGATTCGTTATGAAATCGCGGGCATCGGCTCGCGCGCGCTGGCAGCAGTGTTGGACGACCTGCTGGTGTTGCTGATTGTGACGCTGGTTGCGGGTGGATTAGCCTGGCTGGAAGAGACCACACAACTTATCTCGCGCCTCTACGAGCTCACTGGTGAGAACTGGGTGATTGCGGGCTTTCTGTTTTTTGCTTATCTTATCTGGTTTGTCTACTACATTGCGTTTGAGATTTTCTGGAACGGACAAACGCCTGCCAAGCGTGCGTTTGGCTTGCGCGTGATGATGTTGGACGGCTCCCCAGTGACGCCTACCGCGGTGTTTATGCGCGAGCTGGTGCGGCTGGTGGATGCCTTTCCGCTGTGCATTGTGGGCTACAATGTGGCGGGGCTGTTGGCGTTTTTCAGTCCCTACGGACAGCGGTTAGGCGATCGGTTGGCGGGTACGTTTGTCATCAAGGAGCGGCACGTGCCACTGCCCACGCTGGAGCGGCTTGCCCCTGCAGACGCTGCTCCCCATCCACTGGAGTTTCACTTGCCGCAACTGCTGACGCTCAGCCCGAACGAGTATCGTGCCCTGCGTGCCTTTTTAGACCGTCGCGAGCAGCTTAGCCCCGACGCCCGCGAACAACTGGCGTGGGAGTTGTATCAGCGTGTGCGCGAGTCGCTGGGCATGCCAGAGCATCCACCTGCTTCCACCGAAGGCATTCTGGAAGCGATCGCCACGCGTTATGCCCGCGAGCACGGACGACTGGAGTAAGCGATGCGCTTCTTGGTTGCACCTACTGCCTACAAGGGCACGCTCACGCCCACAGAAGCTGCCGAAGCCATTGCCCGCGCCCTACCTGCGGGCAGCTATGACCTTTGCCCCATTGCCGATGGGGGCACGGGCTGGCTGGAGGTATGGCAATTCCATTTTCCAGAGGCGCAGGCGTTCACACAGACGGTGCAAGATGCTTTGGGGCGTGCGCGCGAGGCGAGGTGGCTGCTGTTGCCCAACGGCGTTGCGGTGTTGGAGTCGGCTCAGGTGTGCGGACTGCATCTGCTTGCGCCAGAGGAGCGCGCCCCGCTGGAGGCAACTTCCTATGGTGTGGGCGAACTGATACGCGCGGTTGCGATGCACCCTGCTGTGCAGGCACTGTGGCTGGGGCTGGGCGGTGTGGCAACCACCGATGGCGGGCTGGGTGCGCTCGCTGCGCTCGGCTTCCACCTGCGCGACGCCGAGGGCGAACTTGTGGCGCCCAACGGCGCGGGCTTGCTGCGCTTGCACGTGATTGAGCCACCCCTGTTTGACCCATTGCTGAACAAACCATTGCTGCTGTGCGCCGATGTGCAAAACACCTTACTGGATGCCGCGCGCATCTATGCCCCTCAAAAAGGTGCAACCCCTGAACAAGTGGCACAGCTGGAGCACGGGTTGCAGCAGCTGGCAGCGGTTGCACAGCGTGAGCGCGGCGTGGATTTGCTCAGCACGCTGGGCGCGGGCGCAGCGGGCGGTCTGGCAGGCGGCTTACACGCCTACTTGGATGCCCCAATCGTATCGGGCATTATGTGGCTGTTGCGCCACATTGAGTGGGACGCACGCCTGCAGCGTGTCGAGTGTCTCATCACGGGCGAAGGTCAGGTGGATGCTCAAACACTGATGGGTAAGGGTGTGGGGGTGCTGATCCAGCAAGCGGTCGCGCTGGGCAAATCCGTGATTGTCTTGGCAGGGCGTGTAGGCGCAGGTGGCGAAACACTTGCTCGGCTCCCGCGGGTGCAACTGCTAGCTGTGAGCGCACTCATCCCCAACCTACCTCCTGCCGACGCTTTGGCGCGCGCGGTCGCCCACGCTTCGCGTTCATGGTATCCTTCCTGACCGATGAGCCGACCCAGCTGGGATGAATATTTTATGGAGATTGCGCGGTTGGTGGCTACGCGCGCCACTTGCCCCCGCCGCAGCGTCGGTGCAGTGATTGTGTTAGACAAGCGCATCTTAGCCACCGGCTACAACGGCGCGCCCACCGGGCTGGCACACTGTACCGAAGTGGGCTGCTACGTCGTGGCGGGGCACTGCATTCGCGCCCTGCATGCCGAGCAGAACGCGATTTTGCAAGCTGCCCTCAACGGCGTCTCCACACGCGGCGCCACGATTTATGTCACGCATCAGCCCTGTAATCACTGCGCCAAGATGATTATCAATGCAGGCATCCAGCGCGTGGTGTTCGAGGGCGACTACCCCGACGAGTTCGCGCTGGAACTCTTTGCAGAGGCAGGCGTACAACTGGCGCGCTACTACGAAGGTACAATTACTGAGGTGGATTTAGCACCGTACAAACCGAAGCGATGAAAACTATTACAGCGGTTTTTATCGTGGCGTTAGTGACCACTTACTTGCTGACCCCGCGCGTGCGCCAGTGGGCAATCCGAATGGGCGTGATGGACATTCCCGATGCGCGGCGCGTACACACCGAGCCGATTCCGCGTTGGGGCGGGCTGGCGATTTACGCGGGTGTGGTAGTGGGCATGCTCGCAGGGCTGCTGCGCCTCTACATGCTGGCACCCTCCGATGAAGTGTTTCTGGGGCGGGCGTTCCAGTTTATCGGGTTGCTGTTGGTGGGCACAGGCGTGCTTTTAGTCGGCATGCTGGACGATAAGCGACCGCTTTCCGCACTGGTGCAGATGGGCTTCCTGCTGCTGGCGGGGCTGGCGGTTCAGCTGTTCGGTGTACAGATTGAAGGCATTAGCGTGCCGTTGGGCGGCAAGTTTGACCAAGCCCGCTGGATTTCGCTAGGCACGTGGAGCATTCCGCTGACCGCGCTATGGATTTTCGTTATCAGTAAGACGATGGACACGATTGACGGGCTGGACGGCTTAGCGGCGGGCGTAAGCGCGATTGCGGCGTTCGCGCTTGCGCTGATGGCGCTTCAAGCTGCCGATATGCTCAACCAGCCCTACCCCAACTGGTTGATTGCCATCACTGCGGCGGCGATAGCGGGTGCAGCGGGCGGCTTCTTGCGTTATAACTTCAACCCTGCTCGCATCTTTATGGGCACGGGCGGGGCGCAGTTCCTGGGCTTTATGTTGGGCGGGCTGTCGGTGATCGGCGCGTTCAAGACTGCCACCGCATTCGCGATCGTTATTCCGATTTTGGTGTTCGGTTTGCCATTGCTGGATGCGGGGTTGGCGGTGGTGCGCCGCGCTCTAACAGGGCAGCCCATCCATATGCCCGACAAGAAGCATATCCACCACCAGCTGCTGGAGCGTGGACTAACCCAGCGGCAGACAGTGTTGATTTTGTACGGCATCGCGGCGGCGATGGCGATTGTGGCGGTGTTGTTGTTCCGCCGCGCGATTGGCTAATGCCGAAAGTGGCGAACCCCTGTGAATACCATCGCGATGCCCGTCTCGTTAGCGGCGGCGATGACCTCGGGGTCGCGCTTGGAGCCTCCAGGTTGGATAATGGCGTGGATACCCGCCTGCGCAGCCAAATCCACGCTGTCGGGAAAGGGGAAGAAGGCGTCGGATGCCAGCACGGCACCACGGGCGTGCGCGCCTGCCTGCTCCAAGGCAAGGCGCACCGCGCCCACGCGGTTCATCTGACCCGCGCCAACGCCCCACACGACACCCCCCTTTGCCACCACGATCGCGTTGGATTTGACATGCTTGACCACGCGCCATGCGAAGCGCAGATCTGCCCATTCCGCCTCGGTGGGCACGCGCTCCGTAACGACCTGCAAGGTGTCGGGGTTCCAGTCAATTACATCACGTTCCGTGTAAAGCGCGCCGCCCGTGAGGCTGCGTAGGGCGTAGCCCGCCAGTTGGTCGGGTGGCAACAGCTCGCCCGTGCGCAGCAGGCGCACATTCTGCCCCCAGCCTTTGCGCTCTTGGAACAAGACAAGCGCATCGGGGGCAAAGTCGGGTGCCAAAATCACCTCAAAAAAGGTGCCCGGCGCCACCATCGCCTCGGCTACCTCGCGGTCTATCAGGCGGTTGCACGCCACGATACCTCCGTATGCTGACACGGGGTCAGCTTCGTAGGCCCGCAGAAAGGCTTCTGTAATACTTGCGCCCAGCGCCACACCACACGGATTGGTATGCTTCACAATGACGCACGCTGGCTGTTCGAACTCGCGCACCAGCTCCAGTGCGGCATCGGCATCAAGCAGGTTGTTGTAGGAAAGTTCCTTGCCCCACAGTTGCTCCGCAGTGGCGATGGTGCTGGGGGGCGCAAACGGCTCGCGATAGAACGCCGCTTGCTGGTGGGGGTTTTCGCCGTAGCGCAGGCGTTGGACACGGCGGAAGGTGAGTGTCAGCGTTTTGGGCAGCACGCCTTCGGGATCGTAGCGACGGAACCACTGGGCAATTAGCGCGTCGTACTCGGCAACATGGGCGAAGGCGCGTGCCGCCAGCAGGGCGCGCTCCTCGCGGCTCAGCCCGCCTCCCCGCAAACGGCTCAGCACCCACCCGTAATCGTCGGGGCGCACCACCACTGCCACATGTTCAAAGTTTTTCGCCGCTGCGCGCACCAGCGTCGGTCCCCCGATGTCAATCTGCTCAATCATCTCCGCCTCCGACGCGCCCATACGCCACGCTTGCTCAAACGGATAGAGGTTGACCGCCACCAGTGTAATCGGGCTGAGGCTCAAATCGCTGAGGGTTTGCCGGTGCGCGGGCAGGTGCAGGTTTGCCAGAATCGCGGCGTGTATGCGCGGGTGCAGGGTCTTCACGCGCCCATCTAAGATTTCGGGGAAGCCCGTCCACTCGCTTACATCGCGCACGGGAATGCCTGCAGTATGCAACGCGCGCGCCGTGCCCCCTGTGGAAAGCAGTTGGAAGCCTAACTCGTGCAGTCCGCGAGCGAACAGTTCCAACCCGCGCTTGTCGGAAACGCTCAGCAACGCCACAGGAGCTGCTGTCATAATCCGTAGGATACCTAAAATCGGTTGCCCTGCTGTGCTTCGTACCAGCAGCACCTGAGGATGTACTTTGGTCAGGGGGAAGCTACGACTATGCGACGGTCACTAGATTCGAGGGCGGTAGTGCATGGCAAACCGCAACCTGTGGTAGGTTGGCGTCAGAGATTCACTCCAGAATGGTGGTGGAGCGGAGGGGACTCGAACCCCCGACCTCTAGAGTGCGATTCTAGCGCTCTCCCAGCTGAGCTACCGCCCCACGCTGCGGGAGTAATTATACCACGCCACTGCCTCTGAATTCAAGAGGCAGGACTCGTCCGCGAAGTGCCGAACTTGTGCCCTACGATGCAAGACGAGCGAACGCCGACCCTGCCCCCACTGCTGAATGTGGGCTTTTACAACTTTGTGATGACGGACAAAATCGTCGCGCTAGTGCGCATCGATTCCGCGCCGGTGAAGCGACTGGTGCAGCAACTGCGGCGCGAGGGCACGCGCATCATTGATGCCACGCAAGGGCGACGCACACGCTGCGTGATTTTCCTCAGCAGCGGGCAGATTGTGCTCTCCGCCCTCACGCAGGAAACGCTTGCCAAACGGCTCAGTCGCCCCGAGGCGATTTTCAGCCCCGAAACTGCGGAGGAAGAAGAACCTCTCGAATCAGAGCCTGTTGAATAGACCAGCCTACCTGCCTGTCCTCCTCCTTGCTCGGCGGAACCAACAGTGGGTTGCAGGAATCGGGAGCTGAGGCGAGAAACCCATATCTATGCCAGCGTTCAAGATTGCTATCAATCGCTGGACGATGCCCAGCGAATGGGATGTGAAGAGTTGCTTGCGCGTCGCCAAAGAGTCAGGCTTTGACGCGATTGAGTTCAACATGGAGTTCTCGGGAGCGATTAGCCCTACAACCAGCAACAGCGACGCCCAGCAAATCCGACGCGAGGCTGATGCCCTCGGCGTGGAGTTGAGTGCCCTGTCCACAGGCGTCTACTGGCAAAAACCGTTTACGGCCCCCGACCCCAAAGTGCGCGAGGAATCGCTCGAGCTATGTCGGCATCAGCTGCGCTTGGCACACGCGATGGGAATCGACGCCATCTTGGTGGTGCCAGGCGTAGTGACGCCCGAAGTACCCTACGATGTTGCCTACGAGCGCGCCAAAAACGCCCTGCAGCAACTCCTTCCTGATGCCGAACGCTATAAAGTAGCCATCGCCATTGAGAATGTGTGGAACCGTTTTCTGCTCAGCCCGCTGGAAATGCGCGACTTGGTCGATTCGCTGGGTAGCCCGTATGTGGGAGTCTATTTTGACGCAGGCAACATCTTAGCATACGGCTATCCACAGCACTGGATCAACATTTTAGGCTCGCGCATCAAGCGGGTCCATGTGAAAGACTTCCGCAGCGACATCGGCAACATTCAAGGGTTTACCAACCCGTTGCAAGGCGATGTGCCGTGGATGGCGGTGCGTTCGGCGTTGGAGGCGGTTGGCTATCAGGGCTACATCACGGCGGAGGTCAGTGGCTATCGGCTGTTTCCTGAGTTAGGCTTGCGCCATATCGCCGACACGCTGCGCGCCGTGTTCCAGAGTTAGTTGGGAGGTACGACGGCAGCGTTGCCGTCGTACCTGCGGCGCGTTAGAAGCGCCGTCGGCGCGAGGGTTGTGGCGGCTCTGGAAGCTGCTGGCTTAGCCATCGCACGATTCCGAACGCAGCGCTCCCACCAATCAGCAAAAACACCGCTAAAATCGCCACGCCGCGCCCCAGTAGCTGCGCTCCCGAAGCGGGTTGGCGCTCAGCCTCGCGCAGCACTTGTGTTGAATCAATGGTGGGTAAGTTTTGGGCAGCGGTTCCGTGCTGAGCAGCAGTAGAAGGTGTAATGACCAAGTGCTGTGGCACGCCTGAGGGGGCATAGCGCGTCACCGCCTCGTCCACCACGCTGGGCACATCGCCCTTGGGCGCAACCGCTTGTGGGCTGACTTCAATCGCAGGCGCGTTCTCATACTCTTTCCACCAACTGGGGCGCTCGTTTGGGTTACGCCCTTCGGTGGCAATCGCCCAGCCTGTGCTCCAAATCGCGATGCATACAACAGTTGCTGTGATTGTTCGCATCGTCATGGTCGCATACCTCCCTGAGTGCGTTGGTGCAGTTGGCGACGGCAAGAATGCCGTCGCACCAGCGGTTATTGGGTTCGCTGCCATGCAAGGCGCACAATCCTCGCCACACGCGGCAGCTCGATGTTGATTAGCGGCTGGTCATCCAAGCTACGCTCTCGAATGCGCCAGTCGTAGTTGAAGCGCAGGGGTAGGCTGTACAGCACCATCGCCTCATCTTTGGCAATAATCGTGCCGTTGATGGTTAGCCCACGCCCGTCGGTGGCAAGGTTCCCTCCGCCCACAAAGTTGGTGAACATAATCGCGTCAATTCGCGAGATACCTCGCTCATCGGCGTCGATCACGCCGTTTTGGTCAATATCAATCTGCAGCGAGAGGCGTTCAATCTCGTTTTGGCCGGGGTCGCCGTAGGCGGATTGATAGCGCATGCGCCCTGTGCTGTCAATTTGGCGGGCGTCAAACGGTGGTATCCAGTTGCCGTTTTCGTCGTAGCGCCCGCGCGTAAAGGGGGGGGTCATATAGCGCAGCGGGTAGGGGTCGCCAAACCGCTTGGTGTTGCCCATTATGATGCTTCCGCGCGCTGCCAGCCCCAACGCGTCGGCACGCTCGTTGCGTGCCAGTACCTGGTTTAGGATGTTCCCGCGAAAATCGGGCGGGTTTTTGTAGATGATATCGCCCACGATGTGCACATTGCGCCCTGCGTAGATGGTGCCCTGCCCCTCAATGTAGCCCCGAATCACCACATCTTGGGTGACGGTAATCGGTCCGTGGATACGAATCGGGCGATTGCGGTAGCCGATGAGAGCGATACTCCCATTGATGACGCCGTTCGTATCCACGCGCACATAGCGCCCTTGCTGAGGATCCCACACCTCAATGCGCGCGGGCTGATTGTAGTTGGGGTTGGGCAGACCATCAGAAAAGGTGGCTTTCGGATTGCGCCAACTGCGCGACAGGTTGATGTAGAAGTTCAAATCGCTAAGGTCTGGCAGTACCAGTTCGCTGGTGGGGCGGTTGTCAAGGTATCGATTGCTGAAGTTGCGCGTGCCAGTGACATCGGCTAACACCGCACCGAAGGGGCTACCGTCAACCATTTGCGCGTTTGCATGGTATAGGTAATCGCGCCAGAGGTTGAACGTGGCACTACCAAAGGCGCCGTGAACTGCGCTGTTGTATGCAGGGCGCATCCACGGATCCAACAGGCTGCGTTGAAGATATTCCGCATTGCTCCACTGTCGGGGCACCTGGTTACCGTTGGGCAAGATGATACGCCCTTGCGCCGCGGGTGTGAGCCGCTCGTTGGGCGATGCAATAATCGAGCCGTTGATAACGGGCGGACCACCCGAGCCGTAGCGGAACTCGAAATCGCCGTTGGAGCGCGCATCGCCATTCATAACTAGCTGCTCGCCACTAAAGCCATACATCCAGCCGTAGTTGTTCACGAAGTAGGCATAGTCAAACACTGCCGAACGGCTGAGCGTGAGGTCAAAAGTTTGTTGAACCACTTGGCGTGGCTCGTGCGGGTCTAACTGCCCGTTATTGTTGTGGTCAATCCAGCCCACCGAGCGTAAAGTGAGCCGACGAGTATAGCTGTCAATCGTGTCAATCGCAACAACGGTTGTGGTGTAGTTGCCTACGCCTGCGATGGTGCCTGTGAACACCTGCCCTTGCAAGGCAGCAAGCGGATTGAAACTTTGGCGCATCCGAAACTGGCGCCAAATCTCTTGGGCGACGGCGTTGAGGCCTGCCTCCGCCAGATTTTGGGTGACCAACTCTCGTACGCGTGCCGATGCCGTGCGAATGTCGCGCGTGGCAAGCTCAATGTATGCCACTCCTGTGAGCGTGGCTAAAGTGCCCAAGATCAAAGTCGTCACTAAAGTACTGCCTCGGGTACGTCGCCCTCGAAGTTTCATTAGGTTCACCTCCCGCTAGCGTACTGCGTTGCGCAGCATAATGGTTTCTTCATACAAAAACCGTTCGGTACCGCTGGCATGAGTTTCGCGCACACTCAGGCGCACGTGGAGTACCACCACACCTGGTGCTACCTGCTGCACCGCGAAGGGCGCATAGGGGGCACCCTGAGGAGTGGTGTTCACCAGATTGCGCAGGAGCACACGCGTCTGCCCCCCATGCGTGAGTATTAGCTGCCCAGTTGCCATATCGGCGGTTATCGTTGCGGCGTTTGCAGGGTCGGGTTGCAGCGGTAGAATCAGTTGCCCTGTGGGCGCGCGCGCCGGCAGAGTAAGGGTCACGGTATTGCCCAATACAGTCGCGCGCATTGCTAGCTGGGCAATCGTCCGAATCTCGCGCAGCGCGTTATAGGCGGCGCGGTTGCCCGTGTTATGTGCCAACGCGCGCTGATAGTTGCGCAACACATGGATTTGCGTGCCCACAATCAATGCGATTGCGATCCCGCCAATCGCGCTGGCGAGCACTACCTCTAACAGCATCGAGCCGCGTGCGCGGCGTCGTGTTCGAACTAGCATCGCACCTCCCCAATCGTGTCGGCTGTTTGCCACTAAAACATCACGCCATGTCGGCGAACTTGCCTACAGGGTAACGGGGCGGCTTTGTTCGCATAGGAACGGCACGCTCTGTAAGCTGTACCTAAGCACAGATGGCTAAAGCCGTTCCTGCGCCTATCAAGCCGCCCCCAGGGTCATAGAGCGGTTGTAGGCGTTTCCCCCGGATACTGCGTCTGCGAGACGCAGACGCCCTAAACACGCCCTCAGTTGAGGCTAGCAATCGTGGTTGCCAGCTGCACCTGTTGCCATCGGTCGGTCGCTGGCTCTTGCCAACGAATCGTCACAATCACCGTTCTCAAACCGATGGAGATGTTGTTGTTGGTGGTCAAGTTGATAACTTCCACCGTACCAAAACCGTTGCGCAGGCGCGTGCCCAACGCAAGTGTCTCCCCGTTTGCTAAGCGCAAGTTGTTGAAGCGCACGCGAAATTGGTTCGGTCCGTTGAGTTCCACGACTTCGCCGATGCCCGCCGCGATAAGCCCGTTCGCGTTGATTTGCAAGAAGTCTAACGTGCGAATGCGCTCCAAAGCGGTTTGCGCGATGTTCGCGGCGAAGCTATACTGTTCGGCTTGGCGTTGGAGGCGCGAGGTCATCGGCGCCAGTGCCACCAAGCTCAGCACTAGCAGCGTGGCGATGAACACCGCCACTAACACTTCTACCAAAGCTCCTCCGCGCTGGCGTCGCATGTTAGTCTCCGTTCCAGTTTAGAGAGTGATTTGGCAGCCCCGTGGGGCAGGTTGGCGGGCTGCCGATGGCGCCCACCGTGTAGGGTGCCCCTCCAGCCGCAGGGCAGCGTGGCTCCTCTTGCAAGTAAGTCGGCACCAAGTCATTCATAGACACTGGTGTTCCGTTGCGTGCGCGCGTCACGAGCGCGTAGGCTTCTTTTGCTTGTTGGATTTGGCGCAGGTTTGCCACACAAGTGCGTGCCTGCGCTCGTGCCCGCGCCCCCATCCAACTGGGCAACGCCAAAGTCACCAACACACCAATAATTAGCAGCACGACCATAATCTCCACGAGCGTAAAGCCCTGTTCTTGCCGTTTGCGCATCTCTGCCCCCTTGGCACACTGGGCACCAGCAGTAGCATTCCACACCAGAAGTCGCAGTGCCCTGCAAACTGTGCGGGTTTGCGCCCTGTGGGTTCCCTGAGAGGGATTTAAAATGCAGCAGGGAGGCAGGGCAATGTCTGCCTCCCTGCTCAGGAGGTGCACGCGAAGAGGATTAGTAGCCGCTGGCTTTGCGCTCTTCGGCGGCGCCGCCGGGGGTATCGGGCGAAACGGGTTGCCCCATCGGGTTGGTAGTTGGCGGAGGGCTGGCAGCCTCGCCCGAACCGCTCCCTTGTTTGCCACACGCTGCCAACTGCAGTGCCAATGGCAGCAACACACACAGGGTTAACCACAAGCGTCGCATCGGTGGACCTCCGTGTTAGGGCCAGTTCTGGTCGTCAGGCAAGTTCAGCCTGCTAATCGGTGGCGAGATGGCGAACCGCCCTTGAGGCGTGTACAGCCACTCGTGTTTGACCCACTTGGCGTGGCAGTCGCCGAACACCGCATTGAACCCACCGTTGTGGCGGTCGGAAATCATAGCGAACACTTCATTCCAGTTGGTTCGTCCAGGCTCAATGTAAGGTGCAAGGTCATACGGCACGGTGGTAATACCGCCAAACGCGGCGCGTACACGCTCAGGCACAGGTTCGCCACGAGCGCGCGACTCTGCGATGATAATCACATCAGCAGTGGTGTCCCAGCCTGCCTCGTTGTGCTCATAGCCGCTGTAGGTGGTGCGATAATAGCCGTAGTTGGCGATTAGCTCTTCGTTTTTGGCGTAGTGTCCGTAGATGCGCGGCGCCACTTTCGAGCAGCCACGCGCCCGAATGTCATCGGGGGCGTTGGTGGGGAAGGTGCCCACTAACAAGGTGCCCGGAGCGTCATCGTTGGCGCGGCAGCCGTCTTCCGCGCGGTATTCCACCAAGCGGGGGCGCGGCGCCGCCGACTGCGGACACACAAAGATATCCCAGTTCTTGATGTACGGGTACAGAGGAATGTGCCACTCCCACCACATAAACACATGGTGCTCGTCGTAGTCTTGGGCGTACATGCGCATCGCCGTGCCCAGCTGGCGCATGTTGGAAAGGCACGCGGATTGACGCGCTTTCGCGCGCGCTTGCGCAAACACAGGGAACAAAATCGCCGCCAAGATGGCGATAATTGCGATGACCACTAGCAACTCAATTAGCGTGAACCCTCGCTTGGGTGCCATAGCAATCACCCGCGCGGGTAGTGTATTCGGGTGCAAATTAGCAGCGGGTTAAGTCTAAACTACCAGCTGCGCGCTTTCAGTTTTGAGCGCGTGCGAGGCTTTGTGGCACACGGAATGAGATAGCCTCTAAGCAGAACATGCTTGCCATTCCGAGTTGAAGGCGAGCATCTCATAACGGGTCTTGCAGGGTAGCAACGGGGCAAACCTGCGCGGTGGGAAGCGCTATGCCTGCTTCCCACCGCTGTATATCGCCAAGGGATGGCACGCTAATCCAGCACTCGTACAGTGAGGGTGATGATGATTTCCGACTTCTCACGCGAGGTTGATTCGCGGCGGAACAGGTAGCCGAAGAAAGGTAGATCGCCTAGCAGGGGCACCTTCTGGATGCTTTTGATATCTGCCTCGCGGATTAGCCCGCCGATAATGACGGTCTCGCCGTTGCCCACGCGGATCGTGGTTTCGGCGTTGCGGCGTGCCAGTTGGGGCAGTCGCCCGCCGCCGGGCACATCCAGAAAGCCCGTGATAACGCTTACTTCGGGCTTGATTTGCAGGGTTATCGAGTTATCCTCGTGCACGCGCGGCAGCACATCCAAGATGATGCCCGCTTGTACGGAACCTGTTTCTACATTTGCGCCTTGAGGCGTTTGTTGGATGAGTTTAACGAAGTTCACCTCGTCGCCGATGAAAATTCGTGCGGGGCGTCCGTCTAAGGTCGCCACGCGCGGGTTCGCTAACAAGCGGTTGCGACGGTCTTCGGCTAAGGCGTTGATGCGTGCCGTGAACTCTACAGGGGCTTTGAGGAAGTTGAAGTCAAGCCCCAGATTACCCTCGCGGTTGAAGCCGACACTCTGCTGGTTCGGGAAATCGCCTCCCCGCGGCAGCGGGCGAGTGCCTTCACCCCGATCCAAATTTCTAATCGCGCCCGACTGGAGATACTCAAGGCTCACGCCCAGCGATTTGAGGCTGCCCTCCGAAACATCCAGCACGCGCGCCTCAATCACCACTTGTGGCTGTTTGACATCCACCTTGCGCAGGATTTCGAGAGCACGGAGCACCTCACGGGCGGTGCCGACCAACACCAGCAGGTTCGGCGGCTGTTGCCCCTGTGCGCCTTGCTGGTCATTGCCCCCCTGCAACGCTGCGCCCATCTGCTGGGCGGTTTGGTTAGGGGCATCGCCGCCACCTTGCGCGCCTGTGCCTGAACCTGCGCCAAAGCCACCCCGACTCAGCAGGGCATCGGGTCCCAACGACACCTGAACACCCGGCACCAGCTGCCGAATGATGCGCGCCAAGTCGCGCGAGTCGGCATATTTGACGCGGTAAACTTCCGTGACAATCTCCACGCTGCCCGTAAGCTGCTGTTCGAAGGCATAGGCAGCCTCGCGGGCACGCTCCACAGTTTCCACATCACCCTCCACCAGCAGGTAGGCGGCGTCTTTCTCGTTGGGCAGCGTCACTTTTAGGTCGGGGAAGCGCGCGCTGAGGTAAGTGGCAATGTCGCTCGGCTTGGCGACTTTGAAAGTAAGTGCCT
The DNA here is from genome assembly GCA_030550775.1 of Armatimonadota bacterium. Lineage (GTDB taxonomy): Bacteria > Armatimonadota > Fimbriimonadia > Fimbriimonadales > GBS-DC > GBS-DC. Next base: position 12,745 of record JAUQOS010000003.1, on the reverse strand, counting down.
CCACTGTGCGCGGTTTGGGCGGTTCGAGGGCTTTTGGCGCTGTAGGGAGGCGGAACGCCGCCAGCGACGCCTCTGTGCCCACCACATAGGTGTTGCCAAACTGTTCGTAGCGATAGCCGCTAATACGCGTGATGAGGCTAAGTGCCTCGTCCACCGTCAAGCGTGTGAGGCTGACCGTGATTTTGCCTTTCACATCGGGCGCGGTGATGATGTTCGCCCCTGACTGAATAGCAAGCGCTTTCAGCACATCGGGGATTTCAGCGTCTACGAAGTCCAGCGAGACCAGAGGACGCGTTGGCGCATTAGCAGCAACGCTTTCGCGCGGTTTGGTCGGCTCAGTGGCAGTTGGGCGCGGCACCGCAGGCTCCGCGCTGGAGACCAGCGCGTGCTGCGAGAGGCGCACAGGTTCCAGCGGCGCTGGTTCATCTGAAGGTTGGGTGGGCTTGCCTAAGCGCACGCGCCAGCCCTCGATGATGTTTTCCAGCTGATACGAGGGGTTGCCGCGCAAGGTAATCACCACGCGCGTTTTCGGCGGGCGATTGGAAAACCAGCCATACCGCACCTTAGACGCGTGAGGAGTGTTGAGGCTGCGCTCAGTGTTGCGCCCGCCGAAACGGGCGTCAAACTCCAACACCAGAAACTGTTGACGCCAGAGGCTCATGCGTGGGCGCGGCAGTCGCTCTCCAGAAATCGTGATGAGGGTCTGCCCCTGCTCCTGCGAGACATGCACGGCCCGCACTACCTGCGCAACGGCAGGCAGCACCAGCGTTGTTCCAACTGCAAAACAAGCAAGCCACTTGAAGTATCTCATGGTGTGTTGCCTCCGTTCGTAGCCGTCGATTCGCCAACGCGGACGGTTAGCTGACGGTCGCCCTTGCGCAAGTGGATGGCACCACGCTGGATGCGCACCACGCGCCAGCCGTCTTCTAGCAAATCGCCTTGCTTTACAAAGCGGCGTCGCCCGCCGCCATCCACCAGAATGGCTACCGAGTGTGGTCCTTGCACAACACCTGTGAGGGTAAAGGTGGGGCGTTCAGGCTCCAAGGGCGGTTCCGCGGCAGGCTGCAAACCGATTTGACCGCTAGGTAGCGTTATTGGAGGTATGGATGGCGTGCCCGTAATCTCGCGGCGCGGGCGTGAGGAGGGTTCAGGGCGCACAGGTTTGCTCGGCTCAGGCTGCGGGCGCGTAGCTACAAGCGTAGGGCGGAAGGGGTCGCGCGGTGTTAGTGGCGGCAGCTGCATACCGCCCGTTTGAGGCTGCTCTGGCGAGGCAGCCGTTGCTTGGCTATTGGCATCAGCGGTGTTGGTTGTGTCAGCGGTGCGGGGGGCACCTTTCTTGCCAAACAGCCCGCCAAACTGCACCACCCCAACGGTCAGCAGCACGATGGTCAGCACTACCAACAGTATCAGTTGTTGCCTGCTTACCTGTTGTTTCGGTTTCGCCTCGCTTGGTGCCTTAGCCATGTTAGCCTCCTGTTTGCCCCGATGAGGGTGTTGCGGCCGCGTTACGAAAGATGAAGGCTTTTACAATCATTCGTATCTCAAGGTCAGGGTTCTCCGCTACCTGCTCGGAGCCAGACTTCGCTTGCGCGTGCAAGCTTTGCACTGCCAAAATTTTCGGAAACGCCTCCAGGTTTTTGAGGAGACTCATCAGGCTCCAGAACTTACCCCGCAGTTGGATTTCAAACAGTTGCTCTTCGTAGGGTTGGGCTTGCTGCTGTTGGGTGTTGGTTTGCTGGGTGGGCAACATGGAAGTTTGCTGCGGTCGGATGGAAACGATTTGGAGGTTGTGTTGCTGCGCCACCTGCTCGAACTGTTTGAGCATCGTAGGCACATAGACGGCTTCGCTGACGCCGCGTTCCAAATAGCGCAGCTCGCGTTGAGTGGTTTGCAGCTGCTCGGTGGCAAGACGCAGCTGGTTAGCGGCTTGTTGGGCAGTCTGCAGGGCTTGCTGTTTCTCCTGGAGCTGAGCCTGCTGGCTTTGAACCGCCTGCCAAGGTAGGAACAAACTGCCCGCGCCTACGAGCATGGTGCCGCCAATGGCAAGGCTTAATAGTTTGAGTGTGCGTTGTGCCCGCTGCACGCGCTTACTGAGTGCCACTTTGCCCCTCCTTCGATGGTGTGGCTTGTGCTGTGCCCTTGATCAATGCGCTTATTTGGAACTCCACGGCGCTAAGTTGCTCGCCCAAGGCGCGCTCTTGGCTGTAGTCCAGGCGAATCCGTTCCAGTTCGGGGTGTTGGTTGAGGCGCAGCATCAACTCGCCCACGAGTTGCTGGGTTTGCGCGATCCCTTTGAGGGTGATTTCCATTGGTTGTTTGGGATCGGTGCGTTTGCCCAGCTCAACCCCTGTAAGGAAGCACCCCTCGGGTGTGTGCTGGCTGAGATGGTGGAACAGTTGCTGCCAGCGACGGGTGTCCTTGTGGGCGTTGCGCAGGGTTTCCACCAGCGGTTGCAGGGTACGCAGTTCGGCTTGGGTTTGCTGCAGCTGTTGTAGCGTCGGGCGCAGCTTGACCATCTGCTCTTCAATCTGCGCCTGTTGTTGGGTAAGCGCGCCTGCATAGAGCAACAAACCGCCCCACGCCAGCACCACCAGCGTGGCGACCAATAGCCAGCCCATGCCCAGCAGGCGCACCTTGCGTTCGGTGGTGCGCTTGAGTTGCTGTTCCTGCGCAATCAAGTTGATGACTGCCATCGCGGTGTCCTCCTATGCTGCAGCGGTAGTGGTCGCTGGCTCGTTCTCGTCGGCGGGCGTTGCGAAGGGGCGAGTTAGCTCAATCGGTGCTAATGCCACGCCCACAACCGTTGACCAGCGTGCCCCGCTTTGCACTTGCTCGGGGTGAACCGCCCCAGTCGTGATAACTTCGGTGTTCTGAAACGGGTTCACGATCTGCGCGGGGAGGCCCAGCTTGTGCTCGAAGTAGGTATCAATGCCCTGCATCAGCGCGCCACCCCCGTAGAGGAACAGTCGTTCAATACGGCCTTGGGTGCCCTGCGATTGATACTGCGATTGGTAATAGTTCAGCGAGCGACGGATTTCGCGGATAAGCTCATCCAAAATCGGTTGGATGAGGCGTAGGGGTGGGTTCTCTTGGGGCTGCCCCACTTGCAGCAGTTCGGTCAAGTTCAAGTTCTGCTTGATTTGCTCTGCCTCCTCATCACTGTAGTGGAAGTAGCCCTTGAGCGCAGCGGTGAAAGTACCACTGGCGATGGGAATGTGGCGCGTGAGCGCCAGCATTGTGTTGCGAGCAACGGTGATTTGTGTGTGCTCGCCGCCTAAGTCAACCAGTGCGTAGGCAAATGGCAAACTGTCGCCATAGAGTGCCTGCACGGTGCGCAGCCCTGCAAACGGTTGAAGTTCTAAAAGCTCTGGCTCCAGCCCCGCTTTTTCCACTAGCTCCAGCAGCGGTTCGGCGGTCGCGCGAGGTGCTGCGACCAATAGCACTTCCATTTGCTCGTCGGTACCGCGCGGCAGGATTTGGAAACCGATAAGGTGTTCTTCCGCAGCGGAGGGCAGGTAGCGCGCGGCTTCATACTGCACCGACTTTTGCAGCACCTCAGGCGACATGCGGGGCAAGCGAATCGTGCGTGCCGTCGTTTGCGGCCCGCCAACGCAAAGCAGTGCTTTTTTTGTTTTTACGCCCGCGTGTGCCAGCGCGGTGCGCAGTGCTTTGAGTACTGATTCGGAGTCTAAAATCGTGCCCTCGCGGATTGCCTCTGCGGGCAGTGGGGTTTCGGTAAGGCGTTCGATGCGCAGCTGACGCCCGCTGACGGTCGCCACGCATACCTTGACGCTGGTCGCGCCGCAATCAATCGCGACGAGGGTGTCGCCTCTGGCGGGCTTACGCGGCGCGGGTTTGGAGCGCGCCGGTTTGGGCGGCTTCACGCGCGCGGGTTTTGGCTCTTGGGAGTTGCGTCTACGCCACATGCGGTTCCTCCTCCTTCACTTTGAGTTCGGTGGCGCGTTGGGCTAGCATCCATTCATCCAAGGCGGTCTTCAGGAATCGCCATCTACCGTCTACCTTGAAGGCAGGGAGCGTGCCGTTTTCAGCCAGCGTTTGCAGTTCGCTGGGGCGCAGGCGCAGATAGTGAGCAGCCTCGCGCAAGGTCATCACAGGATGCAGGTTGCGTGCCAGCCATTGCAGCAAGTCGTGCAGCTGCTGCGTCGTCAGGCGCACCTCGAGGCGCACCGTTTGCATCGTATCGGCGTCGTCCGACGCGGTCGCCGGCACGGAGGTGGCGACAGGGGTCGCCTCGTTTGCTGAAGGGTTGAGCCGTTGCTGCGCCGCAATGCGAATGGCATCTGCCAGATTCATACTCACCACTCCTTGCCTTGATAGTCCTGAATCACGCCGTGCATCAGGTAGCCATCAATCACCTGCACCTTTTGCGCCATACCAATCATTAGCGCGTTGTCCGCAAGTTGGCAAATCAAGCGCGGATAGCCACCCGTGAACTGGTACAGCTCATACAAAGCGTCTGGAGTGAACGGTATCCGCTCGCCTGCATAGCCCGCCACGCGCATCCGAAACTCTATCAGGTTCGCCGTCTCTTGCTGGTCTAACGGCTTGAGCACATGGCGCACAGCCAAGCGTTGCTTGAGGGCGGGCACGCGCTCCAACTTCTTCTGCAGCTCTAACTGCCCCAACAAAATGAGACTAATGAGGAACTGGTCATTCATCTGACAGTTGAGAAGCAGGCGTAGCTCCTCAAAAGTGCTGCTGGCGCGAATCAGGTGCGCCTCATCAATAATCACGACCGCGCGTCGCCCGTGCTCGTACATGCGAATAAGGTGCTCGTGAAGTTGTTGCACTAACTGTTGGCGGTTGCGGGTTTGTGCGGGCACGTCCAGTTGATACAGAATCTCCTGGAGCAGTTGCACGGGCGTGAGAATCGGATTCACAATCAGTGCGATGCGATATTGAACGGGGTCTAATAACTCAATCAGCTTGCGGCTGACGGTTGTTTTGCCCAGCCCGATATCGCCCAGCAGTGCGCCCGCGCCGCGATTGCGCGTGATGGCATAGTGCAGCATCACCAGCGCATCCTCGTGTTCCTTGCTCATGTACAGGAAGCGCGGGTCGGGCGTGAGCGTAAACGGCGGCTCAGTCAAACCCCAGTAGGCTTCATACATGCTTGCCCTCCGAACGCATCAAAGGCTTATGTGCCCGCTAACGCTGGAGCAATTATCGGCATTTGTGCGAGGTTTTATAGAGGTTGTGGTGCCCGCGTTTTTGGAGGCAATCTGCCATAATTACCGCTATGCAGAACCTATTGCGTTTGGCAGGGGCGTGCCTGCTGATAGCGACTTTGTGGGCGCAAGCGCCGCAGCGCGCGCCGCACTTTCACACCGCACCCCCGAAACCAACCTCTGCTTACGACGAACCGCTTACGGGCTATGAGGTTGCCCTGTTGACTGCTGATTTCATCGTGAACTTGGAGCGCGGGCTAAGCGAGGCATTTCAAGCACCGATTAGCACCGCCAGCGCAGGCGCTATCCAACTGGAGGCGCGTCATCCAGCGTGGGTACAGCCTGCCTTACGCGAGCTGAAGGCGCGGGGGGCGATTCCGCCCAAGTTCAGTGCCGATAAACCAATGCCACGCTATCAGGTAGGGCAAATGTTGGCGCAATATGCGCAGCGATTGGATGCCCGCATGCGTGAGCAGTTGGGGGCCCCGCAGGGCGTGCTGCGCTTCCGCACTCAACCGAAAATCCAACTCAGCCAGCGGCACCCCGCCTATGCCTCGCTGCGCTATCTGGCGCAGGGCGGGTGGGTCAACGCAGGTTCGCCTCTCTACCGCGAGCCAACCAAGCCCATCCGCGGCAAGGAGTTGCCCGACATGCTGCGCGACATCGCCCAACGCATCCTGGAACGCTACCGCGACGAACCGCACCTGCGCGATTGAGGTATCCTATACACCGGAGGTATCCGCTATGCCCTACGTTATAACCGAGCCATGTATTGGCGTTAAAGATAAGTCGTGCGTTGCAGTGTGCCCCGTCGACTGCATCTACGAGGGCGAGGATCAGCTCTATATCAACCCCGACGAGTGTATTGATTGCGGGCTGTGTGAGCCAGAGTGCCCCGTGAACGCCATCTACCCCGATACCGAAGTGCCCCCCGAGTGGCGTCACTATATTGAAAAGAACGCAAACTTCTTCAAGCAGAAGAAGTAGTTGGCTCACTTGGGGCACGCTGATAGCGATTGGAGTCATCCATCTGCTTGCGTTGCCCCAAGTGTTTATTGATGCGCCCCTGCGCCTTGACAGCGACACCGCCGCAATGTTGGATGCCGTCCAGCAAACGGGCGGTTTGCGCGGCGCATGGCGCTGGTTCACAGGCGACTGGCTGTTGGAAAACGGCTTCTACCGCCCCATCACCAGCATCTCCATAGCCCTCGATTACGCCCTCTATGGCGAGACCGCGTGGGGCTTCCGGCTGACCAACTGGCTGGTGATGTTGCTGACCGCCGTTGGCGTGCGTTACTTGGTGCTCCTCTACATACGCTTGCAAGAAGTGCCCCGCGTGGAAGGGCTGGCGGCGGCAACAGCACTGGTGTTTAGCCTGCAGCAGACGGGGCTGACTGCGTGGGTTGCCAAGTGGTCGGCTTGGTGGTTTGTGGGGGCGGTGTTGGTAGCGGGGTTGGTGCAACGGCACTTCAGCAAGCCCCAAACGCCTCTTGACGACGCAGCCCGCCATAACGCGGCTATCGGACGCGCGTTTGACAAGCCCACCCTATGGGCGTGGTTGTTCGCGATAGGAGCGCTGTTTTGGGGGTTGGACCGCGCTTTAGAGACCCACTATGGTCGCCTCATCACTTGGGTGCCCTCGCGCACGGCGTTGCTGGGCACGCTGTTTAGCGTGTGGGCAATATATTGTCTGCTGCGGGGGGTGGAGGCGCGGCGGTGGGGATGGCTGGGGCTTAGCGGCTTGCTTTATTTGTTGGCATTGGGCAGCTACGAGCAGCCGATTATGCTGGCACCCCTCGTCGGCGCGTTGGTAATCTGGCAGCGGCGTCGCTGGGGCGCGTGGGGTTGGAAGGCGTTGGGCGTGTTCGCGCTGGTCGCGCTGCTGATAGTAACCCTGCGCCTTAGCCTGTTGCCAACCGAGCCAACTCGCTATCAACGACAGCAACTGCGCAGCAGTCTCGCCGGTCCCCTCAACACCTACCTTGTGGAGTTGGTGCCCCCGCTGGGGCAGTGGCAATATTGGCAGTCGGTAGGCGCGCACCTAGAAGTGCTGCTGGTAGACAAGCAAGGCTGGAACCACATTGTTGGCACTTTGCTGTATCTTGGGGTAGTGGTTGCGGTGTGGTGTTGGCGTCGCTTGCTGGGCAGCGCGCTGGCATGGCACGCGCTCACCTTCCTACCGATGGCATTCTTGCACTTTTTTGAACACTACATGTACCTGCCCCAGGTGGGCAAGACGCTGTTTGATGTGGCGTTAGCAGGGTGGGGTATGCAGCAAGTTTGGGTACAACGACCCTGCCTTTTTGCGAAGGAGCCAAGCCGTGCGCAGGCAAACGCAGGCGCGCATCAACAAGTTTGATGCGCTATGGCTTCAAGAACGCAAACCCGAACTGCTTTTTCCGTACGCCTTCTTTGAGATAGAGCACACCACTGACTTCGTCAACCCGCTGGTCAAGTTTACTGAGCTACAAGACTTTCGGGCGCATTTTTGTATCATGGCGAGCGAGCAGCGGAAGCGAGAATATCAGCAGCGCGTTGAGGCATTGGCATTCCGACCGATATGCGACTTTTGGGTGTTTCTTTGACTACGAGGCGCTGGTGAAGCTTTATGAGCGCGAAGTACAGGCAAGCATAACGCGCCTGTAACGGCACTGTCGGCTTCGCTCTCCACATTACTGCCAGTCTCACGCCTTATCTGCGCCCCCCTCCCGCAGCAGTGCGCCCTCGTATGCCTGCTTGCACATGGCAAGCGCGAGGTCAATCACGCCGTGCCCCTGCAAGGCAATCTGCAAGCGGTCGCCCCCTGTGGTGCCGATGGCGTAGCATTGCAGCCCGTAAGCGCGCGCCAGTTCGCAAATGGCAGGCGTGTGCTTGGGCGGTGCGGAGGCAATGACGCGCGTTTGTCGCTCGCCAAACAACGCGGCGTCGGGGCGTGCCACGAAATCCACCGCCTCAGCGGGCAGGTCAACCTGGGCGCCGATGCTATGCACCATCGCTGACTCCGCGAGCGCGACCGCAAAGCCCCCTTCGCTCAGGTCGTGCAAGGAGTGTACCAAGCGTCGGTTGGCGAGCTCTACCAGCAGGCGATGGAGATTGCGCTCGGCTTCTAAGTTCAGCGGTTCGGGCACTCCACGTTCTAAGCCGTGTACCACATACAGGTACTCGCTTGCCCCCAGCCCTTGTTGCTCGCTGACGCCCGCAGCCTGAATTAGGAGCACCACATCGCCTGCTTGCCGAAAGCCCATGCCGACAGCGTTCTCGGGGCGTTCCAAAATGCCCAGCATGCCGACGGTAGGCGTGGGGTACACCGCACCTTGCTCGCTCTCGTTGTAAAAGCTTACATTGCCCGACACGACGGGCGTACCGAAGAACTCGCTGGCGTCCGCCATGCCGCGCACGGCTTGCTCAAACTGGTAGTAGATTTCGGGGCGTTCGGGGTTGCCGAAGTTGAGGCAATCGGTGAGGGCGCGTGGGGTTGCGCCCACGCAGGCGACATTGCGCGCCGCCTCCGCGACAGCAATCTGCCCGCCACGATATGGGTGTAGATAGCAATAGCGGGCGTTGCAATCTATACTGAGCGCGATGCCCCGCTCCGAGCCGCGAATGCGCAACGCCGCTGCGTCACCCTCACCTGGCGGCAGGATTGTTTGCGTGCCCACCAGCCAGTCATACTGCTCGTATACCCAACGCTTGCTGGCAATCGTTGGTGAGCCGAGCAGCTGCAACAGCACCGCGTTCATATCGGTGGGTACAGGAATAGCCTCCAAAGCCAACTGCTGCATTGAACGGAGGTGGGGTGGCTCTTCGGCTTGGATGTAGTAGGTGGGGCACTGTTTGGTGAGGTAATCTGGCGGGATTTCTGCAACCACCTCGCCGTGATAGCGCACGCGCAGTATGGGTTCCTCGATCACGCGCCCGATGACCACGGCGTTCAGCCCCCACTTGCGATACACTTGGGCGACCTCCTCCTCGCGCCCTGCCTGCACATAAAGCAGCATTCGCTCTTGTGACTCCGAGAGCATAATCTCATAGGGTGTCATGCCCAGTTCGCGGAGGGGCACACGGCTCAGCTCCAGTTCCGCGCCGGTGCCCGATTTAGCGGTCGGCTCGCAGGTGGAGGAGGTTAGCCCCGCTGCGCCCATATCCTGCATGCCCAATATTGCGCCCGTTTCAACGGCTTCTAAGGTGGCTTCTATCAGCAGCTTTTCCATAAACGGGTCGCCGATTTGCACATTGGGGCGCTTTTGTTCTTGGTCTTCGCCTAAAGTTTCGGAGGCGAAGGTGGCGCCGTGAATGCCGTCGCGTCCAGTGCTCGCGCCCACATACATAATTGCGCTGCCGGGCACATCGGCGCGTGCAGGAATGACGCGATTGAGAGGCACCACGCCCACTGCCATCGCGTTCACCAGCGGGTTGCCCGAATAACACGGGTGGAAGTAGACCTCGCCCGCGACAGTGGGCACGCCAATGCAGTTGCCATAGTCGCCAATGCCCTTGACCACGTGCTCGAACAGATAGCGGTTGCGTGGCTCAGTAAGCGGTCCAAAGCGCAACGAATCCAAAATCGCGATTGGGCGCGCGCCCATCGTAAAGATGTCGCGGATGATGCCCCCGACGCCCGTCGCTGCGCCGTGATAGGGCTCTACTGCCGAGGGGTGGTTATGACTTTCAACCTTGAAGGCGATACCAAGCTGGTCATCCAGTGGCACGACGCCAGCATTTTCAAAGCCTGCGCCCTCCAGGGCTTCACGGTAGCGTTTGAACAGGCGCAGCACGGGGCGCGAATGTTTATAGCCACAGTGCTCCGACCACATCACGGCGAACATGCCCAGCTCTACTTCGTTAGGTTCGCGCCCCAGTAGCTCCACGATGCGGTGGTATTCGGCGTCGGTGAGACCCATCTCGCGCCAGACTTCGGGCGCACGGTGAATTGCTACCATCGGTGAAAAGTGTACCTGAAATCAGCGCAGCCCTACGCCTCGGGGCGGCTGGCTGAGCTGATAAGGGTACAACGCATAGGTTCAAATCGGCTGTACCAACAACCAACTTGGCTCCCTCAACCCCCTTGCCCCCTCCGTAAGGTTCCCCCCGCGCCGCGAGGGGAATCAAAAAACCCACTTGGTTCCCCCTACGGCGAAGGGGGAACCTGCAGGAGGGGGTAATCCGTCTCCGCCTGCTGCTTGAGGGGCTGCAAGTGGGGAAAATGCGCCCGCGGCGCCCGCGTTTTGGGGTAGAACCGTGTACCCTTCTCAGGTCTGGCTGAGGGGGGTCATCCGCGCGGCTTCACGCTTCGCGTAGGTAGTCGAGCACTTGTTGTGCCAGTTTGTGCGTCATAGTGGGCACAGATGCCAGTTCCTCAACGCTAGCTTCGCGGATGCGGTCAATTGAACCGAACAGGCGCAGTAGCATTTTTTTGCGGCGGGGTCCGATGCCTGGGATTTCATCCAGTGGTGATTTGACGGCGCGCTGTTCGCGCAGTTTGCGGTGGTAGCTGACGGCGAAGCGATGCGCTTCATCGCGGATGCGCTGCAGCAGATGCAATGCCTTGCTGTGGCGGGGCAGCTCCAACGGTTCGTCGGTGTCGGGCAAAATGATGAGTTCGTGCCGCTTGGCAAGTCCAATGGCAGGAATCTCGAAGCCAAGTGTGTGCATCGCTTCCAGCGCGGCGTTGAGTTGCCCCTTGCCTCCGTCAATCAGTATTAGGTCGGGCAGGGTGCGCCATTTGGCGTCGCCTTCCAGTGCCTCGCGCAGGCGACGGGTGATGACTTCTTTCATCATTGCAAAGTCGTCGGGGCTTTCGGGATGCCACTTGATGCGGAACCGCCGATAGTCCGATTTCTTGGGTTGCCCGCCTTCGAACACAACCATACTGCCCACAGGCGCAATGCCTTGAATGTTAGAGATGTCGTATGCTTCAATACGGTGGGGCGGATGCGGCAAGTTGAGAGCTTCTTGCAGTTCCAGCAGTGAGGCTTCGAGCCATTCCTGTTTGTGCTCCAGTTCTTGGCGCAGGCTCTGCAGGGCAAGCTCCGCGTTGTGGGCTGCCATCTCCAGTAGTTGGGCATCCTCGCCCCGATGGGGCACGCGGATTTCTACCGCGCTGCCGCGCTTTTGACGCAACCATTGAGCGATAATCTGCGCCTCCGTGATTTCGTAAGGCAGCAAAATCTTTTCGGGCACTTCAGGCGCGTCTTGATAATACTGCTTGAGGAACTCGCTCATGATGGCGTTAGGGTTCTCCTCTGCGCCTTCGGTGAGGAAGAAGCTGCGCTGCCCCAGCAGCTTGCCATTGCGGATGAAAAACATCTGCACGCACGCACCGCGCTCGTCTTTGACAAGGGCGATCACATCCTCGTTCACGCCTTCGGGCTGCACAACCTTCTGGCGCTGAAGCACTTCTTGGAGGGCACGGATTTGGTCGCGCAGTTTGGCGGCGCGCTCAAACTCCAGATTTTCGGCGGCTTGTTCCATCTGCGCGGTAAGCTGCTCAATCAGGCTATCGCCCTTGCCTTCCAAAAACAGTTGCACTTGGTGGACGATGTTGCGGTACTCTTCAGGGTCTGCCAATCCCGCGCAAGGCGCAAGGCAGCGCCCCATGTGATAGTACAGGCACGGTCGTTGCTTGGGGGTGCCATCCCACACCTTGCCGCATGGAATGAGGGGAAAGGTGCGGTGCAGCAGTTGGTGGGTGCTCCACACAGCGCTTGAGTTTGCGAACGGACCGAAGTAACGGTTGCCTTCTTGGCGCACGCGGCGCGTAACGAGTAGACGGGGAAACTTCTCACGCAGGGTCAGGCAGAGATACGGGTACGATTTGTCGTCCCGCATAAGCACATTGTAGGGCGGGCGATGTTTTTTGATGAGGTTGGCTTCCAAGATAAGGGCTTCCAGTTCGCTGTCGGTGACAATCCACTCGAGGTCAGCAATTTTACGCACCATGCGGGCGACTTTGGGGGTATGTTGGGCAGATTTTTGAAAATACGAGCGTACCCGTTGGCGCAGGTTGACGGCTTTGCCAACATAGAGTACTGCGCCCTGCGCGTCTTTGAAGATGTAGCAGCCCGGCTGCTTGGGAAGTGTTTTGAGTTTAGCTTGGAGGTCGGTGGTCATGGCGGGTAGTGGCTCGAGTCAGATAGATAAAGTGGCAGGGGCGGCCGGATTCGAACCGACGACCTTCGGTTTTGGAGACCGACGCTCTGCCAGCTGAGCTACGCCCCTGCGGCTTATTTTGCTTCGCGATGCAACACGTGCTTGCGGCAACGCGGACAATATTTCCGCAACTCCAGCCGGTCGCGCTGCTTTTCGCGATGCTTCGTCGTTGTATAGTTGCGGTCTTTACACTCTGTGCACGCCAGCACGATGATTACGCGCTTACTAGCCTGCGCCATAATTATACCCTCCTTCCGGGGGTGGCGTTCCACCCCCGGCACGTTATTAGTCTAAGGTTTCGGTGACGACGCCTGCTCCGACGGTGCGACCGCCCTCACGAATCGCAAACCGCAACCCCGCCTCAATCGCCACAGGCGCCACCAACTCCACCTCCATATTCACATTAT
>JAUQOS010000056.1 GCA_030550775.1 Armatimonadota bacterium | reverse complement strand
CCAAACGCCTCACGCCCCCGCCCGACGCGATTATTGTGCTGACCGACGGGTACACGCCGTTCCCCGAAAAGCCCCCCACGCGCAAGGAGCCGACGATTATCTGGGGCATTTGGCGGTATCGGGGCAACACGCCGCCGAAGCCGCCCTGCCCCCCGTGGCGCGAGCGCGATATTGTGGAGATTCCGATAGAATAGCCAAAGAGATGGGCGGTCGGAGCCAACTTGCTCCGCAGTCAAAGCCGTTGCCTGATCTTTCTGGAACCCCCTCCGTGAGGTTCCCCCTACAAGTAGGGGGAACCCTCATCTTTGTCACTTTGCACGATTTACGCTGCATCTTGCGCATCAGTGGGGCACTGTACCTCTACCGATTGTGCTTTTGTGCGAAGTGACAAACGTCAGGGTTCCCCCTACAAGTAGGGGGAACCGATAAGATTTTCGGTTCCCATCGCGCAGCGTGGGGGGAACCTACAGGAGAGGGGCAGTTTCACAGCCCCGCACCTTCAGGTTCTCCCCCTACAAGTAGAGGCACCGAGCCGTCTTTTTTGGCTCTCCTCGCCTGCGGGGAGAACCTGTAAGGAGAGAGATAGAGTTGGAGAGTCAACTGCAACTGGCGCGCGTAGAACTTATGCAGGGCACCCTTGTTAGGTATACTCCCCCCGATATGGCGTGCGCGTGCACAGGTGGGGTTTGCGCGACGCGCTCGCGTGAGGGTTGGCGCGTCGGGGGTGGCGTGGCGCTTGCCCTATTGGCAGAGGCGTTAGAGTGGTTCAGTGCCCCTGAGGGGTTGTCTGTATTGATTGCGCTTGGAGCGATTCTGCTGGCGGGGCGCAGTGTGGTGTGGCAGGGGCTTCAGTCGCTGCTGGCGCGCCGGGCAAACATTTATTTGCTGATGACGCTGGCGGGCGTGGGTGCGATTGCTTTGGGCAAGTGGGGCGAAGCGGCAGTGGTGCTGACGCTTTACGCGCTTGCCGAGTGGCTGGAGCAACGCGCTGCCGAACGCTCGGAGCGCAGCCTACGCGCCGCCTTAGAACTGACGCCTGCCGAAGCCACAGTGCTAACTGCCGATGGCACTTGGCATGTGCGCCCGATTGACCAAGTGTGCATCGGCGACCGCATCCGCGTGCGCCCAGGCGAGCGCGTGCCCGTCGATGGCGTCGTCGTGGCGGGCGCATCCACTGTAGACCAGTCGCCCATCACAGGCGAGAGCATTCCCGTGGAGAAAACCACAGGCGATACAGTGTACGCTGGCTCACTGAACTTGCACGGCTCGCTGGAGGTGGAGGCGCAAACCACCGCTGAACAGACTCTGGTGGCACAGATCGCCCGCACGGTAGCGCAAGCACAAGCCCGCCGCGCGCGCGTGGATCGCCTGATGGACCGGTTCGCGCAGGTCTACACGCCCCTGATGTTGCTCACAGCGTTTGGCTTGGTACTCGTTCCTGTGCTGGTGTTCGGCGCGCCCTTTGAAGAGTGGCTCTATCGCGGGCTGATGCTCTTGGTGCTCGGCTGCCCATGCGCGTTGGTGCTTTCCACGCCCATCACGCTCATCAGTGCACTGGGGGGCTTGGCGCGGCAAGGGGTGGTGGTCAAAGGTGCCGCCGTGATAGAGCAGACTGCCCGTCTCCGTGCCTTTGCTTTTGACAAAACAGGCACGCTAACTTACGGCATGCCGCGCGTGGAGCTCGTGCAGAGCACCGACACACTGCCCGAGTCCCAGGTGCTTGCGCTCGCCTATAGCCTCGCGCTGCATTCCGAACATCCAATTGCGCAAGCAATCCGCACCTACTGCCAGCAGCACAAGGTTGCCCCGTTGGCTCTGGAGGAGTTCCAAGCGCATCCGGGCTTGGGCATCTCGGGCACCATCGGCACGACAAGCTATCGCTTGGGCAACCATCAGTTTGTGGAGCAGCACAATGCCTGCTCCAAGGCGCTGGAAGCCACCTTGGAGCAGCTGAGCGCGCAGGGTTTGACGGCGGTGGTGTTGTTTGACCGTCAGCCGCGGGCGGTGTTTGCGCTGCGCGACCCGCCGCGCCCCGACGCCCGCCCCGCTATTCAACAACTACACGCGCTCGGCATACGCACTGTGATGCTGACGGGCGACGCGCCTGCGCCTGCACATGCGATCGCGATGCAGGTGGGAGTGCACGCCTATCAAGCGGGCTTGCTGCCCCACGAGAAAGCCGCCGCTATTGAGAGCCTGCGCGAGCAGTACGGAGCAGTGGGTATGGCGGGTGACGGAATCAACGACGCGCATGCGCTCGCCGCTGCCGATGTAGGGCTGAGCTTTGCCGAGCGCGGCAGCGACTTGGCGATTGAAGCGGCTGATGTACTATTGATGCGCCACGACCTGACGCTGGTGCCAATGCTTATCCGCACGGCACGCCACGCGATGCACATCGTGTGGCAGAACTTGGTGTTCGTGATGGTGGTGCGTGCCGTGTTCATCGGGCTGGCACTGACAGGGCACGCGGCGCTGTGGGCAGCCATCCTTGCCGATATGGGCTCCACACTGGTAGTCATCGCCAACGGAGGGCGCGCTGGGCGCACCGCATAGGCAGGATTCCTCACGCAACTGTGGAACAATAAAAAAGGTTATGGATTGGGTGGCGTCGGTGCTGCAAAGCGCCGCGTCGGGGGTGGGCACGGAAGCCCTAACCAATCTGATTCGCACGGTGGCGGAACTCGGCGCGGGATGGAACGCGCTGGTGCTGCATACAGGGCGGACTGCACCGTTTGTGATTGTTCACGCGCCCCACGAGCCGACCCCTCGCGTGCCCGCCGAACTGCTCGTTGCTTCAGCAAGTGCTCCCACATGGCATCGCGCGGAGGGCTGGGCATGGCTGATTGTGCCGCTGCCCGTGTCAGAGTTGTATTATGTGCTGCGCGTGCCTCCCGACGAGCAAGCACGCCCCGAATGGCAAATCGCGGCGCAACTGGCAACTCTCTTGGGGCAGCACGAACGGCTCCATCGCGAGTTAGACGCCGCACATCGCCTCTCCAAGCAGCGGCTCACCGCGCTGGGCACGCTGTATGAAACCGCCATTGCCAGCGAGCAGGGCGGTTTGGAGCACTTTTTGAGCTTAGCCACGCGTCGCGCCGCTCAAGCGATGGAAGCCCAAGCCTGCACGCTGATGCTGCTGGACGAGCGCACGCAAACCTTGCGTATTGCCGCCAGCTACGGGCTGCCCGACAAACTGATCGCCGAAACCGCCGTGCCCCTGGGCGAAGGCATCGCAGGGCGCGTCGCGCTTACTGGCGAACCGGTGCTACTCAACGACCGCGAGAGCGAGCCCGAATTGCGCCCGCTGCTGCGCCGCCACGACATCAGTAGTTCCATCCTCGTGCCCCTGCGCAACCACGAAGGACGCGTGATTGGCGTGCTGGCAATCCGTCGCTTGCATCCCACGCCCCCGTTTACCCAAGAAGACCTGCGCCTGTTTTCCATCTTCGCCAACCAGATTGCCTCGGCACTGGAAAACGCACGCCTCTATCAACAGCTGCGCCAAAACCTACACCAGCTTGCCACTTTGGTGGAATTGACGCAGCTGATTACCGCGATGCTGGATGTAGATGCGCTGCTACGCACCGTCGCGCGCCTGATTGCCGAAGCGGTGGGCTTTTCGCGTTGCGCAATTTTCTTGGCGGGCGAGTCGTCGCGTGTGTATGTGCCCCGCCTGATTCAGGGCTACGCCCCTGAGATGTTCCCCAAACGCGGCTTTCGACGGGGGCAGGGCGTGATAGGCATCGTCGCCAAAAAACGCATCCCGCTGGTGATTACCGACGCCCAACACGAAGTGCAACCGATGCGTGGCTTTGGGCGCGCGCTGGGCACCAACTACTACTGCGTGCTGCCGATGGTGGTGCACGGTAGCTGCATCGGCGTGGTGCTCACCGACAACCAGAACGAGCCGTTCACCGAAGCCCAAGTGGAACTGCTGAGCGCGTTTGTCAACCAAGCCAGCATCGCTATCGAAAACGCCCGCCTCTATCAAGAAATGGAGCGTCGCTACCGCGAAATCCAAAGCCTAGCAGCGTTCCGCAACAACATTTTGCGCAGTCTCGGCTCGGGCATGTTCACCACCGATGAGCACGGGCGCATCACCACATGGAACCGCGCCGCGCAGCAGATTTTGGGGTTCACAGGGCGTGAAAGCGTCGGACGCACCTACCACGAAGTGCTCAGCAGCGACCGCTGCCCTATCTACGCCCCACACTGCCAAGAACTACAAAATGCTATCGAGCAGGTGCTGCAGGGTGGCGGCACGCGCCACCTGTACAAAATCGCCGCGCACACGGGCGAAGCCCCGCGCATTCTGAATGTCTCCATCTCGCCCCTGCTGACGCGCGGACGCCAAACCCAAGGCGCAGTTGTGCTGTTTGAAGATATCACCGATTATCTCAAACTCGAAGCGCGCCTAAGCGAGATGGAACGCCTTGCCGCCATTGGACAGATGACCGCAACGATTGCCCACGAAATCCGCAACCCGCTGACCGCCTTGCTGGGCGCGGTAGACCTTATGCGCCAAGAAGACCAAATCCCAGAGTCGCTTAGCCTCTATGTGGATGTAATCCACCAAGAGGTACACCGCCTCACCGAAATCGCCGAAGAGTTCTTGGAGTTCGCGAAGCCGTTCCAGCTGCAAATTCGTCCCACGCCCCTCAAGCCGCTGCTGCAACGCGTGTTGCTGGTGCAAGAGCCTTACCTCAAATCTGCGTGCGTGGAAGCAACCTTAGCCGTCGCCGACGACCTTGTGGCGCCCGTAGACGCGGGGCGAATCGAACAAGCCTTGCGCAACCTCATCCAGAACGCCGTGCAGGCGATGCCCAACGGCGGTCGGATTACCCTAACGGCTGAGGAACACAATGAGTGGATTGCGATTGCCGTGCGCGATACGGGCAGCGGCGTGCCCCCCGAAATCCGCGACAAAATCTTCGCCCCGTTCTACACCACGCGCACGCGGGGAACCGGACTGGGGCTTAGTATCGTCAAAAAGATTGTAGAGGGACATGGTGGGAAAATCACCTTGGAATGTCCCTCAGAAGGAGGCTCCGTATTTACGCTATGGCTGCCGAAAATCACTACAAGCGCGACGCATCTTGCTACGCGCCCCGAGTGATAGTAATCTATGATGTGAACATGTAGTGGATAGGCGGCGTTGCAGTCACAGAGCTACACTCGCTCACACGCGCAGCCTGCGCGGTGTAATTGGCAGAGGGCAGAATGGCAGAAACCATCTTGGTCGTAGACGACGAGCAAAACATTCGTCGGATTTTGGAGCGTGCGTTTACGAAGGCTGGCTATCGTGTGCTCACGGCTGAAAACGGGCATCAAGCCCTTCGCACGCTTGAAGAACACGCCTGCGATGTGGTGCTCACCGATGTGGTGATGCCCGACATGACGGGTCTGGAGCTGCTCAAGCGTGCCCGCCAGAAGCATCCGCAGCTGCAGATTATTCTGATGACCGCCTACGGCACCATCCCCACAGCGGTAGAAGCAATGCGTGCGGGGGCATACGACTTCCTAACTAAGCCGCTGGATTTTGAAGTGCTGCACAAGGTGGTGCGCAATGCGCTGCGCGAATCGGCGCAGGCGCCTACTCCCCGACGCAAAGCCCCGCGCCGCAAGCAAACGGTGTTCATCGGCGAAAGCCCTGCCATCAAAGAGATTCTGCAAACCGTCGAGCGCGTGGCAGACACGCGAGCAACCGTGCTGATCACAGGCGAGAGCGGCACGGGCAAGGAGCTAATCGCCCGCATGCTGCATGAGCGCAGCAGCCGCGCCGATAAGCCGTTTGTGGCGGTCTCCTGCGCGGCAATCCCCGAAACGCTGCTGGAAGTGGAGCTATTCGGCGCGGTCAAGGGTGCCTACACTGGCGCAGAAACCGACCGTATTGGCAAGTTTGAGGCGGCGAACGGCGGCACGCTGTTTCTGGATGAAATCGGCGACATCCCGCCGCTCATCCAAGTTAAGCTGTTGCGCGTGCTGCAAGAGCGCGAGATCGAACGGCTCGGCAGCAACACGCCTATTCCCGTGGACGTGCGCCTCGTTGCCGCCACCAATCGCAACTTAGAGGAAGCGGTTGAGGCGGGCACCTTCCGCAGCGACCTGTATTATCGTCTGCAGGTGGTGCACATTCACCTGCCACCGCTGCGCGAGCGACGCGAGGATATCCCGCTTCTGGCAAACTACTTCCTCAAAAAGTTTGCCGAGGAGAATGGGCGTGCCCTGCGTGAGATTAGCCCCGAAGCAATGCACATCCTACAAAACGCCTGCTGGAAAGGCAATGTGCGCGAGCTGGAAAACACCATCGAGGCAGCCGTTGTGTTGGCACCGCCCGAGACCACCGTCTTGTTGCCCGAACACCTTCCCCCCACGCTCAAAGCGTAGCCTCTCCTGCCTGTGCGCTACCGAAGCCATTGTGGTGGTGCCAGCGGGCGCAAGTTCCTATCCAGTGGGCGCAGCGTCTTGGGCGCAGGCACTAACACGGGGCTGAGGTCGCCGCGCGGCTCACTGAAGCCATCGTAAGGCACTGCACCCCCGTCATCCACACGATTCTCGCCCACCGAGTAAAGCAAAAAGCCACGCTTGGCATCAACGCGGTACCGAAATGGTTTGCCCGAATATGGGTCAATCGCCATCTCGCCCAATTGCAACGCCTCCAGCGAGGCGGGGTAGCTGCCCGTGTGGAGTTTGTGCAGGCGTATCGCCGCGACACAACCGATGAGCCGCATCGTGGCAACTTCTGCCAACTCGTGCTCTGCTGCCCTGAAAAAGACAGGGTAAAAGATTGCGTTGAGGAGCTGCTTTGGCTCTTGCCTGAACACGCTGAGGTCGCGCTTGTGAAAAGGTTTTTGCAACTCACGAATGCCGCGCCCCATCAGGCGTTTCAGCTCCAGTGAAGCGAGGTTGACCAGTAGGCGCATCGGCATTCTGAACTGTTCCGTTTGGGCTTTCGGCGTGGAGGCGAGGGTACGCAAATCGCGCTCGCCCCGCGCAATCTGTTGGTACAACGCCAGAATATTGTATTGCTCCTCCTCGAGTGCCCGCCACAGCGGGGTACGCTGCCGCTCGTAGCTGCGGGCTACCTGCACAAGTTGTTGCAGCAACTCGCGGTTTTGCAGGCGTGGCAGCTCCTCACGCACGGGCGCCCAACCGATTGCGAGGATACTGGTGCCCACCAAGTAGTGGATGAGCGCACCGCCTGCACGCGCCTGCTCCGCAAGCAGTGTAATCCGTCGCAGACGATTTGCCACCTCCGCATAGTGCTGACGGCGCAACGCCTCGCGCATTAAATAGGCCTCTGCCCGCACCAGCCGACGAAATTGCGCCAACTCGTAGAACTTCTGGTCAGGGTTGCCATATTCCAAAATCACTTTGCTGGGCTGGGTCGTGAGCGGGGCGTAGGCACGCAGATACGGCTCAATTCGCTGAAGGTAGTAGGTGCGCTCACCAGCAGAAATCGTCGCCCCGCGCACTAAGGCGTCCTCAATTTGCTTGAAGCGGGTATCGCCATCAAACTCGCGGTACATCCGCTCGCCCAGAAGTCGGTAGCGTTCGTAAGCGTTATTGGGCGGGTACTCTCGCATCGGAATCTGAATGTTTGGCTCGCGAAACAAGTACCACACACTCCCCACGCATAGAAGAGTAACCACCCCAAACAGTATGCCACATCCTATCAGCAGTTTGCGCATAGCTTCCAAGTTCATGGCGATATGACAAATTCCTGCGCGGGGTAGTCGGTATAATTCGGAACAAGTGGCTACCTACGGTGTTGAGCGTGCGTGATTCCTCGCGGCGCTTGGAAAATCAAGGCTATTTGTGCGGAAATGAGCTGTCGTTCCGAGCCGAAGGCGAGGAATCTCGCACAAGAGCCATTCAGCGACATAGCAAATGGAGGGTATCCATGAGCCAAACTACACGCACTCTGGTGTTTGTCAAGCCCGATGGTGTGCGCCGCGGGCTGGTTGGAGAGATTATCAGTCGTTTCGAAAGGCGGGGCATTCGCATCGTGGGGCTGAAGATGGTGCAGCCCTCTCGCGAACTCGCCGAGAAACATTACGCCGTTCACCGCGATAAGCCTTTTTACGAGAGTATCGTGAACTTCATTACCTCTGGACCTGTGGTTGTGATGGCGTTGGAATGCCCGAACGCGATTGAAGTGGTGCGCCAGATGATGGGTGCGACGAATCCGCTCAACGCAGCGCCGGGCACCATTCGAGGCGACTTCGGGCTGGATATTGAGCAAAATATCATTCACGGTTCCTCAGATCCTGAGGCTGCCGAGTATGAGCTGAATCTCTGGTTCACGCCAGAGGAGTTAGTAGGTGCTTAGGCGTGCCGATGCGCCTCCCACACGGCTTGGTACAGTGGCGCGAGGGGCTGCGGCGCGATGGCGATGGCGCGGTTGTCCGTCAGCCCCGCTAACTCCGCCGACCAGCCTGCCAGTTGCCGACGCACATGCTCGTGGTACAACGCCAGCATTGCTTCGTGTGCAGGTAGGCGTGTTTGGCGGGCGCGTACTAACGCCGAATCAAGCAGGTAAAGGGCTATCAGTGCGTCGGCAAGCGGTTCCACAAGCAGCTGCGGCAGCTCGGTGTAGGCTTCCAGCCTGCTGAGCGCGGCGCCGACCAGCCCACGCAAGGTAGCAAGCGTTGCTTCGGGCGTGTCGGTGGCGGTTTCGCAAGTGTCAGTAGGCTGCCAAAAGCCCTTGCGCCGCGCATACAGCAGCCGATCCACTAAGTTTAGGCGATTGATTTCGTTGGTGCCCTCGTAGATGCGGTTCACGCGCGTGTCGCGATACAGCCCCGCAATCGGATACTCCTCGCTGAAGCCGTAGCCGCCGTGGATTTGTAGCGCGTCGTCTACCACTTGGTGCAGGGCTTCGGTCGCGGCGACTTTGAGCAAGGCGCACTCGGCAGCGTAGTGGGCAGCCGCCGCGCGCCATACCTGCTGTCGCGAAGCCCCCTCTGCCTGAAAAGCCGTCTCCAGCGCTTCTGCCAAGCGGTAAGTCGCGCTCTCTACCACATACAGCAGCGTCGCGCCCCACGCGAGCTTGCGCCACACCAGCGGATACTCAATAATTGCGTGCCCGAACTGCTTGCGCTCGCGGGCGTATTCGTAGCCCAGTCGCCATGCCTCCTTGGCGATACCGAGCGCGGCTGCCCCAATCTTGAACCTGCCGATGTTCAGCGTGTAGAGCGCCACATGCGCCCCCTCGCCCTCCTCGCCCAAGCGATTAGATGCAGGCACCGCCACACCGTCAAACACCACGCGGCAGGTGGAGGAGCCGTGTAAGCCGAGTTTGTGCTCCTCGCGCTCAATCACAACGCCCGCGCCCCGCTCCACCAAAAACGCCGTGAATTGTTCACCGCCTACCTTCGCGAATACCACAAACAAGTCGGCAAAGCCCGCGTTGGTAATCCAGATTTTGTTGCCAGTAAGGTGGTAGTGGTCGCCTATACGTTCGGCGCGGGTGCGCCCCGCCAAAGCGTCGGAGCCTGCCTCTGGCTCGGTAAGCGCATAGGCACCGATGTACTCGCCTGAGGTGAGCTTGGGCAAATAGTGATATTGCTGCGCCTCCGTGCCGAATAGCAGCAGCGGCAGGCTCCCCACACTGGTGTGCACCGCGTGCGACACAGCAAACGAAGGCTGCAGCGCAGTTTTCTCGGTAATCAGCGCAGAGACGGTTTTGGGCAAACCCAAGCCCCCGAACTCAATGGGCACATCAATGCCCAACAGCCCCAGCTCCGCCGACTGCGTGAGCAGTGCGCGCATCCGAGCCGATTTGGTCGCCGCATCAGTGGGGTGCGTGCGAAGGTGGCGTTCCAGTTGCTGCACGGCGGGTATTACCTGCTCGCGAACAAAGCGTTCGGTGGCATCCGCCATCTGGCGGGCTTCTGCGTCGAACTGCTCAGGCGTAAAAACAGTGTCGGGCGTTTGTATCAGAAACGCCCCCGTGTGGTGCGTCGTCGCTCCCATCGGCTGATAGGATACCTGAGCATGCTATACTGCATGCCGATGATTGCGCGCTACACTACGCCTGAAATGGGCGCGCTCTGGAGCGAAGAGGGCAAATATCGCGCGTGGCTGGAGGTGGAGTTAGCCATCTGCGACGGGCTGGCAGAGTATGGCTACATTCCGCGCGAAGCTGCCCAAACGATTCGAGAGCGCGCCCGCTTTGATGTACAACGCATTGCCGAGCTGGAGCAAGAAACGCGCCACGATGTGATGGCATTTGTGCGCAACCTCGCCGAGAATGTGGGCGAGGCAGGGCGTTGGATTCACTTCGGCGTGACTTCCTACGATGTGGTGGATACCGCGCTGGCACTGCGCCTCAAGCAAGCGTTGGGGCTAATCCTGCAGGAGTGCGGTGCGCTGCAAACTGAAATCCGGCGCCTTGCGTTGGAGCACCTGCACACCCCGATGATCGGGCGCACGCACGGCGTGCACGCCGAGCCGATCACCTTCGGCTTCAAGCTGCTCGGCTGGTATGCCGAGATGGAGCGCCATATCCAACGCTTAGAGCGCTTGCTGCCTGAAATCAGCGTGGGCAAGGTGTCGGGTGCCGTGGGCATCCACGCCAACATCGACCCGCGCGTGGAGGAGTATGTATGCGCCAAACTCGGCTTAACGCCCGACCCTGCTTCCACCCAAATCGTGGCGCGCGACCGCCATGCCAGCCTGCTGTGCGCCCTCGCTGTGCTGGCTGGCTCGCTGGAGAAGTTCGCCACCGAAATCCGCAACCTGCAGCGCACCGAAATCTTGGAAGTACAGGAGCCGTTTGCGCAAGGGCAAACTGGCTCATCGGCGATGCCCCATAAGCGCAACCCGTGGAACTGCGAGACCGTCAGCGGGTTGGCGCGGGTGGTGCGCGCCAACGCCCTCGCGATGCTCGAAACCGTCGCCACTTGGCACGAGCGCGACCTTACCAATTCCAGCGTGGAACGCATCGTGATACCCGACAGCTTGACGCTGGTGCACTGGATGCTGCGCAAGTTCACCAGCATCTTACGCGGGCTGGTGGTGCTGCCCGACAATATGCGGCGCAACTTGGAGCTGCTGGGCGGCTTGCCTTTCAGCGAGCATGTGATGCTGGCACTCATCCAAAAAGGTCTCTCGCGCGAGTACGCTTACAAACTGGTACAGCGCGCCGCTGCCCGCGTGTGGGATGAGCATGTGCCCTTTATAGACGCGCTGCTCAACGACTCGGAAATCCGCGAGCACCTCAGCGAGGACGAAATCCGCCAGTGCCTAAGCTTGGAGCACCATTTGCGCCATCTGCCTACCACCGTGCAGCGCGTTCTGGGCGAAGAGTAGCGCGCTTCAGCGCAAGCGATATACCTTGACGAATGGGCAAATGTAAAGCAAGTCGTGAGGTATCGTCGGCTTGCGTCCCAGCAGCGGTGGATCATTGGTGAAGGTTTGTACCAACTGATACCGCGTGTTGACGACTTGCATAAACGCTTTGTAGTCAGCGCGCCCGATGCGCTGCACATCGCGCTCTTCGAACTCGCTGATAATCAGGTACTCAGGGAGACTCGCTTGCAGGGCGTCGGCGTTCCACTCGGGGGGCGCGAGGGGGATGAGCCGGTAGCGTGGGGCGGCTTGGGCATACTCCAGCCGTTTTTGCCAATACAGCTCGCCCGTTTCGGGGAACAACGGCGGCGTGTAGAACCACGGCACAGTGGGGAAGCCTATGCGCGTGCCAGCGGGAAGGTTCGCGCGGAGCCACGCCGCGGCTTGGTCGCGTGTGTCAGGGCGCACCATGCACAGCGAAAAATCGGTTGCGCTGAGGAGCTGCCACAGCAAGGCAGCGCCTGCCAGTAAAGGCGCAGTCACTCGGAGCCATCGGGTTGTGTTTGCAGGTGGGGCAGCGCACAACCCGACTCCTATCGCCAACATCGGCAGCAATGGGAAAGTGTAGCGCAGAAATCGCACCTCTGCCGCGCCAATCAGCAGGTAGTACGCCAGTGACGCCCCCAAAATGCCCCACCAGCGTCGCTCGCGGATGCTGAATGCCCAGCCTACGGCACTAGCGATTAGCCCCAATGCGCCAAAGCCCGTGCTGAGGTTGGGCACCAAATGATACACCCAGCCCACCCCAGTGCCGGTGAAGACCTCGCCGTGCCCCGTACCCACATGGCGCACTTCATACCAAAAATGCTGCCAAAACCGCGCCGAGTCTGCCCACATGCCAGGGCACACCCCCAGAAAGGTCAGACCTGCCACGCCTATCGCAGCGAACCCCCACAGAGTCCGCTTAGGCGTTGGCTGGATGGGCAACAGCCAGAGGCTAATCAGGGGTGCTAGCAGCGATAGCCCGGCATTGTACTTGGCGCCTGCCGCGCAGCCTGCCCAAAACGCGCCCCACAGCAGTGTGCGCATCGGGCGTGCTGACTGTGCTAGTGCCACCGCCTGATGAAACGCCAACGCCACAAAGAAAGTCGTGGGCACATCCACCGTTTGGAAGCGGCTGTGTACCACGAACGCAGGGGCGAACGCCATCGCTAACCCTGCCACGACCCCTGCGCGCGTGCCCCCCACCATCGCGGCGGTGCGCCCCACCACCACCGCTGTGCCTGCGCCCATTAGTGCCACCAGTAGCCGCGCCCAGTAGTACAACTCAGCACGCAACAGCGCTACTTGCTCGGGCGTGGCGTTCGGTGGCAGGCTTGGAATAACCCCCACCGCCGAGAGCCAGTGCAACCAGAGGCTCCACAAATACATCGGCAGCGTGCCATAGTTGTAAAAGCCCGGCAGAAACTCGCCCGCGTAAGGATTGATTACAAAGTAGCTGGCAAGCAGGATAAGCCATTCGTCGGGGTGGTAGGAGTAGTAGTGTTCAGCGTTCGGCAAGCCCCAGCGGATGCCGACGAGCCGAATACCGAACGCCACGCTGAACAGCCCAAACCAGAGGGCAAGCGGAGTATGTCGTTGCACGCGCGCTTGGCATAGGAGTATACCTGCTGGCGTGTAAGCCGGGTTCTGTTTGAGGCGGCGATCTCTCTGGGGCGTTCGCTTGCGCGAAGCCTCACGCGGTCTACCCGGAGGGTCGGCGGAGCGCGTCATCCCCTCCCTACATGACCTTGCTCCCTGTGGGGCTTGCCCAGCCGATCGCTTGCGCGAACGCTGGTGCGCTCTTACCGCACCGTTGCACCCTTACCCCAGTTCTGGGGCGGTTTGCGTTTCTGTGGCGCTCTCCGTCGCTGGCACACGCCAGCGCCTGGGCGTTACCCAGCACAGCCTCCTATGGAGCCCGGACTTTCCTCCCCCAAAATGGGAGCCGCCGCCCAGCCAGCAGGTAAAAACAGTATACCCGATGCGGTATAATCCTCACAAGGTGGGTACACAAACGCCGCTGTCGGAGCCACGCCTGTCGGAACTGTTTGCACGCACGCTGGACGCTAACGCAGACGGGGTTGTGGTGCTGGGGGAAGTGCTCGACCGCGCAGGTGACCGTGGATATGGGTTCCTGCTGATTTTGTTAGCAATCCCCGCCTTCATCCCCGTGCTGCCGCCGGGCACGTCAGGGGTGCTGGGCGCGTTGATGACGCTGGTTGCCCTGCAGATGTTGTTCGGTCTCAAGCAGCCTTGGTTTCCGCACCGCTGGCGCCAAAAAGTGCTCTCGCCCAAAACGGTGCAAGCGTTGCAAACACAGGGCGTGGCGCTGCTGCGCAAAGTGGAAAAAATCTCGCACCCGCGAGGCAGGCGATTTATCCGCAACGGATTGATTTTGCGCCTCAGCGCGATTGTTGTCATCACGCTGGCGCTGGTGCTCTCCTCGCCGATGCCGTTTATGAACACGCTCCCTGCCCTTGGCGTGTTGCTAATTGGCATCGGGTTGGCAAACCACGATATCTATTTCCTGAGCGCGGGGTGGCTGATTGGGGCAGCGGTTGTGCTCATCGTGATTTTGGGGCTGGAGGTGCTGATGCGCGCGGTGCGCTTTGTGCGTGAGGCAATAGGGGTGTAAACTTTTGCTTCTGCTGAACGCTGGAGCTTACCACTCGGAGTGTCGTGTGCCCCACGGTCGCACCATCAGGGGCTTCTCACAGTGGCTTTCCCATTTACCCCCTCCTGTAGGTTCTGACAAGGGTAAATCGCTTTAGTTCCACTGCGCGCTTTTCGCAGCGGGTTTTCCAACTCTGCCCCCTCCGTAGGGTTCCCCCCGCAAGCGAGGGGAACCGAAAACCTGCTTGGTTCCCCCTACAGCGTAGGGGGAACCTAAAGGAGGGGGTTCAGAACCTGCTTACCCCCCCTCCTGCAGGTTCCCCCCACTTCGTGAGGGGAACCGAAAACCTGCTCGGTTCCCCCTACAGCGTAGGGGGAACCTCACGGAGGGG
>JAUQOS010000055.1 GCA_030550775.1 Armatimonadota bacterium | reverse complement strand
TGCTATCTTGTGTTTGCTTTTTTTGCTGCTGTGCGATGCCCACAAGCGGGCTAAAAGCCAACGCGAATCCTAACAAGCCCAATACACCGTAGCGGTAGCTCATTCGTTGCCTCCTGTACGCAAGCGTAGATTCGGCGGGCGTGGAAGTGTCTCCTGCCAAAGCGTTGTGCCAATCAGTGCCCAATACAAAGCCAGACCGAGCGCAGCGACGCCGGCGGGCTGTGTGCCAAGCAGCGCGATGCCCAGTGTGCCCACGAGCCACGCATACTGCAAAGCGGGCGGCAGCGGTGTCACTACCCCAGTCGCACGCGCTCGCCACAGCCCAAGTGCGCACACCGCACCAAGTGGAATAAACCACGCCTCGTGCACGCTGAAGGTAGCTGCCGAAAGTTGGGGCAAGCCGCTAAGCCAAAGCGCGCCCCCGCACAGCATCAGCAGCAGCCCCCCATGCACTGCTACATCGGCGCCTTTGGAGATGCGCACCGCACGCATAGGCTGGCTTTGCGTCGCAAGGCGCACGCGCCTCCGTTCGGTCAGCTCGCGTTGGAGCACCAACAGGCTCAGCAAGATGGCTGCCAGCGTCGCACCCCAGCCCAGCGCGGGGGTCAACCCCTTCCAACCCAGCCACAGCGCGACAAGGCTCACCAAGTAGGCAACACCCAGCGGGTTGCCCTCAATCTGCAGCCACGCGCGGCAGAGCAAGAGGCTCCACAGCAAGGCAAGCGTACCGCACAACTCGTCCACGCCAGGGAGGTTGCCCCCGTGCCCCAGCAGGCAGGCGCGTGCCCAACTGCCCCCGCTCAGCGAGTCGAGCCATAACGCAATTAGCCCCAGCCCCGCTACGACACCCGTGCCGATTGCGAGGGTATCCAGCGCGTGCATCACGCGCAATAGCCCTACACTCACCCCCAACACCAGCCCTAACTGCCCCCATAGCGGCAAGTCCGGCGCTGCGCCCGTAGCGATACTGGCGACACTGGTAGCAATAATCCAGCCACCCCAGTCGCCCAGCCAGCGGCACCGTGGGCAAGGCATCTTGGGCGGGAGCGTAGGGGAGCGGCTGCTGCGTCGCCCAACGCCTACCACGCCCCACACGCTTAGCACCAGCCAAAGCCCTACCAGCACCGCCATCAGGCGCGATTGTACCTGTGCGCCCTTACCGATACGGCTGCCACTTCACATGCCCGTCAGCGTAGATCACCATCCGCCCATCAGGCAGCTCCAAGTAGCCTACCTCGGTCCTTACAGGGTCCTCTATATCTACCAGCGATTGCCCCGCCAACAGGTAGCGGAAAGCAAACGCACCCTCCACAAGGAACACATCGGGGTTTTTGACGTAGGGCATGATGATCTCTGCCACCTCGCGGTCGCCCAGCGCGGGTGGAAACCGCTCGTCGTAGTCTTGAACATACATCAGTAGTGCAGTCGCAATTTGCTTGGCGTGGCTGCGGTATTTGTCGCGCGCGGCAGACCCTAGGATTGCGCTCAGCTCTTGGGCGGGCAACTGGAGCAGCTGGCGGAAGAACGCCGCGCCGTGCGCCACATATAGAATCGCGTCGCCCTGCGGTGAAACCGTCGCCAGCGCCGAATCGGCAGCAATCAAGACGGCTTTGCCTTCTTCGCGCAGCCAAGTGGTATGGGTGCGGTCTGCAGACCCTTGATGGTGCAAGGTATGCTGCCCGCGCTCGGCTTGCAGCGGTTGTGGGCGCGCATAGGGGCGTAGCGCAGATAGGGCAAGCGGCGCTACCTTATTGGTGCGCGGGTCCCACAGAAGATACGAAGGTTCTGCAGAGTCTGCAACGCGTTGCTGCTCCTCGAGCACAAGTGGGCGAGGCACAGGTACAATCAGCTGCTTGCCGTCGTGGTACCAAAGCGCGCTTGAAAGCGCGGAGGTGACAGCAGGGTTGTCAACGGCGAGGGGGCGCGCTTCGCCCAGCTTGCCCGTCGGCTCGATAGGAGCGTAGCGTAGATGCAGTCGCCCCGTATCAGGCGCGAAAGCATTGAACACCAAGTAAGCTTGCGCGTCGGCAGGGGGCGCAAGCAAATCAACGCCGTCAAATCGTCCCAGTTCGGTAGTGCGACCTGCGAAGCTTGCGTAATATACCCCCCACTCGGGTTGCCCGTTTGAGCTGCCCAGCGCCGCATCGCGGAACGCAAACACGCACGCCGGTGCGTCGTTGAAAATCGCAATCCGCACATCGCGGTTAGGGTCGATATCAGCGTCGGTACGGGGCGACTCCCACAGCACACGCAGGCGTTTTTGGGCACGGCTCCACACAAGGATGCGGTGGCGCAGGTCTATCTGCTCAGGCAAAAGCCCCTCCACGCGCAATGCCGTCTGCACTAGCACCGCATACTTGCCGTCGGGCGACCACTCAATCCGTCGAATGAACGGCTGCGCTACGAACTCCGGTGGCGTCAAGAGGTAGCCCGTTTGCTTGCCAATTAGAAAGCCAAAATGGTATTGCTGGCGCGCCTGTTCGATGTCATCTTGCTTGAGCCAGTGTGCTGCGAGCAAGATGGCGATCAGCCCCAACCCAACGGCGACCAAAACGCTCCTCATAGCGAATCACCACCTTACTGGTTCAGTTCTTGGGTGCAAATTCCTGCTGATTTGTGGAGCCGGTACATCTTAACAGCCCTGTGAAAGTCCAAGTCGCTACCTATTGCTCGTGAAAGATTGAGATTCCCCGCCTGCGGCTCAGAATGACAAAGTTGGTCTGCTGAGATTCCTCGCCTTCGGCTCGGAATGGCGAGTTTTAGGTTGCGATGGGTGCGTCCTCGCAAGGTTCGGCGGTGGTGGATCTGAGTAAGGGTACACGGTTCTACCCCGAATTCGGGCGCCGCGGGCGCATTTTTCCCACTTGCAGCCCCTCAAGCAGAAGGCAGAGACGGATTTTTCTCGAACCCCCTCCTGCAGGTTCCCCCTACGCCGTAGGGGGAACCGAGTGCGTTTTTCGGTTCCCTTCGCAGAGCGGGGGAACCTTACGGAGGGGATTGAGGGAGCCAGGTTGGTTGTTGGTACAGCCGAGTTGAACCTACGCGTTGTACCCTTATCAGCGGCGGTGGATACGGTATAATACGCCCCGAGGGAGGCAACACTATGGAGCGCAATCGGCTACGTAAATGGCTGCTTGGGCTGATGCTGCTGGGGGTGGTGTTCACGCTTACAGGCTGCCGCGGCGTCACGTGGAGCAAAAAAGAGGAAGTGCGCATCGGGCAGCAAGTGGCAGCCGAAGTCGAACGAGTGTACAAACTTGACCCTGACCCGCGCGTGCAAGAGCGCGTGCAGCTCATTGGGCAGCGCATCGTAGCCCTCGTGGGCGATAAAGACTTCAAATTCTCATTCAAGGTGCTGGAATCGAAGGAAGTGAACGCGTTCGCGTTGCCGGGCGGTCCGATTTATGTGTTTCGCGGGCTGATTGACCTTGTGGGCGATGACGACGATATGCTGGCGTGCGTGCTGGCTCATGAGATTGCCCATGTGAATCGTCGCCACGCGAACAAACAGTACACGCAGGGGCTGTGGCGCGGTATTTTGATTAACCTCACCACGCAGGGCAAGGTGCGCAACGCCGCCGAGATTGCCGACGCGCTGATGCAACTGCGCTACAGCCGCCAACACGAGTATGAAGCCGACCGCCTAGCGGTGGAATACGCCTACAAAGCGGGCTACGACCCGAACGGGCTTATCCGATTCTTGGAGATTCTCAAACGCGAGGAGAAAGTGGGCAACCGCTGGATTGAGACCAACCTGCGCACGCACCCGTTTTCCGACCGCCGTATTGAGGAGGTGCGCAAGCACATTGAACGCATCACGGGGCAGCCTGCTCAGGGAAGCACGCCCCAGCAGGGAAGCGCGCCGACGCATGGAGGCACTCAACAGTGAAGGTCGCGGCGATTGTGCCCGCCTACAACGAAGCTGAGCGCATTGAGCGCGTGCTGGAAGTGCTGGTGCAGTGCCCACTGCTGCACGAGATTATTGTGGTCAACGATGGCAGCCTGGATGCGACTGCCGAAGTGGCGCAACGGTTTGCCCGCACCCACGCTGCATCCAACAAGCCCCCGGTGCGCGTCATCAACTTGCCCGTCAATCGTGGCAAAGGGGGGGCGATGTTCGCAGGCGCCACCGCCACCGACGCGGAAGTGATCGCCTTTTTTGATGCCGATCTCATCGGTTTGCGTCCTGAGCATGTGTGTCGCATCCTCAAGCCTGTGCTGGAGGGCGAGGTGGCAATGGCGGTGGGCGTGTTCCGCGGCGGGCGGCTCAGCACCGACTTAGCACAAATCTTAGTACCTTACATCAGTGGGCAGCGCGCCTTGCTGCGTCACCTGTTCACGGAAATTCCGGGCATTGAGCGCACACGCTCAGGTGTAGAGATCGCGCTCACGCTTCACTTTCGCCGTCAGCACTACCCCGTAGCGATGGTGATTGTAGAAGGCATCACCCACACGATGAAGGAGGAAAAGCTTGGCTGGGCGCGGGGCGTATGGGCGCGTACCAAAATGTATGCCGAAATCGCCCGCACCTTCCTGCGCTATGCCCGCCTGAGCGACCTGCGCCACAAGCTGCTCCTCAAACGCGAAGAGTAGCCCATGGCAGGCACCCTCTACGTGGTCGCAACCCCCATCGGCAACCTGCAAGACATTACCTTGCGCGCGTTAGAAACGCTCCGCACGGTTGACCTTATCGCAGCCGAAGACACCCGCCATACGAAAAAGCTACTGCAACACTATGGCATCACCACCCCGCTGATTAGCTACCACCAGCATTCGGGGGCAGGGCGCACCGAGCAGCTTATCCGTCGCCTGCAGGCAGGCGAATCGATTGCGTTAGTCACCGACGCGGGCACGCCGGGTATCTCCGATCCTGGGGGTGAATTGGTGGCAGCGGCGCACCAGGCAGGCATCCGCGTTGTGCCCATTCCGGGCGCGAGCGCGATCACGGCCCTGCTCTCGGTGGCGGGGCTGCCTGCGCATCGCTTCCGCTTCGAAGGCTTTCCGCCCCGCAAAGAGGGAGCGCGCCGTCAGTTTTTCGAGTCACTGCGCGGCGAAGACGCCCCTATCGTGCTCTACGAATCGCCCCATCGCCTTCTCAAAACGCTGCAAGCCGCCTACGCAGTGTTGGGCGATTGGATCGTGGTTGTCGGGCGTGAGTTGACCAAGCAGTTTGAGGAGGTCTTTCGTGGGCGGCTCAGCGAGGCAATCGCCCACTGGCAAACCACACCGCCACGCGGCGAGTTCACACTCGTGCTGTGGCGCTCCGATGGCGGGAACAGTGTGCCAACCGTAGAGGAAGAAGCAACTGTACAGGTAAACTTTTAGGCGATGAGCGCGGCGATCATCAACTTGGCGTACCTGTTGGCGGTGGCGTTGTTCATCTTGGGGCTAAAGGGGCTATCACACCCCCGCACCGCCGTGCGCGGTAATCAGATGGGCGCCACAGGCATGCTGATAGCTATTGTCGCCACCTTGCTGGATCGCCAAATTGTCAGCTACGAGTGGATTATCGTGGGGCTGGTAGTAGGGGCGCTGATTGGTGCGGTGATGGCATTGCGCGTGCAGATGACCGCGATGCCTCAGATGGTGGCGATATTGAACGGTTTTGGGGGCGCAGCGTCGGCGTTGGTGGCGGGCGCCAGCGTGGTGGAAAGCGCGCTGCCTGAGGCAAAACTGCCCGCGCCGCTGATGCAACTCACTATTGCAGCGGCAGCATCGGGGCTGATAGGTGCCGTCACCTTTTGGGGCAGCTTAGTGGCGTTTGCAAAGCTACAGGGGCTGGTGGGCGACAACCCGTTGCGCGTGGGCTTTCTGCACTATGTCAACGGCGCGCTGCTCTTGGTTGCCATCGGTTTGGGCGTGTTGCTGACGCTCAACCCGATGCAATTGGGTTACTACTGGGCGCTGCTTGTGGTGGCTTCCATCGTGGGGCTGTTGCTGGTGATTCCAATTGGCGGCGCGGATATGCCTGTGGTGATTGCCTTGCTCAACTCCTATTCGGGTTTGGCGGCGGCGGCGACGGGTTTCGCGCTGAACAACAACGCGCTCATCATCACAGGTTCGCTGGTTGGCGCGTCGGGCATTATTCTGACGACGATTATGTGCCGCGCGATGAACCGCTCGCTGCGCAATGTGCTGTTTGGCGTGTGGGTGCCCGCGGAGGCTGCGCCCAAAGCGGAAGATGTGTATGCGGGCAAGGTCAAGGCTGCCTCGCCTGAAGATGTGGCGCTGCTGCTGGAGGGCGCACGCTATGTGGTGATTGTGCCCGGCTACGGAATGGCGGTTTCGCAAGCCCAACACGCCGTGCGCGACCTGATGCAGTTGCTGGAACGGCAAGGCACGCTGGTGGAATTTGCCATCCACCCCGTGGCGGGGCGCATGCCAGGGCATATGAATGTGCTGCTAGCTGAAGCCGATGTGCCCTACGACCGCCTCAAGGAGATGGATGAAATCAATCCGCGCTTTGAGCAGGTGGATGTGGCAATTGTTATCGGCGCCAACGATGTGGTCAACCCCTTAGCCCGCACTGACCCCAACAGCCCCATCGCTGGCATGCCGATTTTGGATGTAGACAAAGCGCGCAGCGTGGTGGTTATCAAGCGCAGCCTCAGCCCCGGCTTTGCGGGCATTCCCAACCCCTTATTTGCAGCCGACAACACGCTGATGCTATTTGCCGATGCCCGCGAGGGTGTGCAACAGATTATCGCGGCACTGAAGAGTAAGTAGGATATGGTCACTTTGTGCCGTTAGGTACAATCCGTATGCTATGGTTCGGTCGTTCGACTTTCCGTTGATTTTTGAGCGTAGCGTGCCCGAGCGCAGAGGCGTGCGCCCCCCAGTGTGCGATGTGCCCACCCAGCCGCTTGCAGAGCTGCTCGGTGAGCACAACCTGCGCACCACCCCACCCGCCCTGCCCGAAGTGAGCGAGCTGGATGCCCTGCGCCACTATACCCGCCTCTCCCAACGCAACTACGGCATTGATGTCGGCTTCTACCCGCTCGGCTCCTGCACAATGAAGTACAACCCACGCATCAACGAGAAAGTGGCAGCCCTCGCGGGTTTTACCCACGCACACCCGCTGCAGCCTGCAGCCCTCTCGCAAGGCGCACTGCAGCTAATGTATGAACTACAAGAAGATCTGAAAGCCATCACGGGCTTCGCGGAGGTCACACTGCAGAATGTGGCGGGCGCGCATGGCGAACTGCTGAGCCTGATGCTCATCAAAAAGTACCACGAGACGCGTGGCGAAGGTGACAAGCGCAAAATCGTGCTGGTGCCCGACTCCGCGCATGGCACGAACCCCGCCTCGGCTGCCCTGTGCGGCTTCACGGTGAAGTCAATCCCTACAAACGCGGAGGGCGACACCGATTTGGACGCGCTCTGCGCCGCCTTGGAGGACTATGGCGACCAAGTCGCCGCGATGATGCTGACCAACCCCAGCACGTTGGGGCTGTTTGACCGCAACGCCCGCAAAGCGTGTGAGCTGCTCCACGAGGCAGGCGCGCTGGTGTTTTGCGACGGCGCGAACATGAACGCGCTGGTGGGCATCATGCGCCCTGCCGACTTGGGCTTCGACTGCATGCACCTCAACTTGCACAAAACCTTCTCCACGCCGCACGGTGGGGGCGGTCCGGGCGCGGGCGCGGTAGGCGTTTCGGAACGGCTGGTGCCGTTTCTGCCTGTGCCTCGCGTCGTGCGCACCGACGACGGACGCTACGCGCTTTCGTATGACCACCCCCACACCATTGGGCGCGTGCATGCATTCTACGGCAACTTTCTGAACCTTGTGCGCGCCTATACCTACATCCGCGCCTACGGGGGCGAACACCTGCGCACTATCGGCGAGTTCGCCGTGCTAAACGCCAACTACATCTTGGCACGCATCCGCCACGCCTTCCCGCCCGCCATAGACCGCCTGTGTATGCACGAGTGCGTCGTCACTGCCAAACACTTCAAGCAACAGCACGGCGTGCGTGCGTTTGACATCGCCAAGCGGCTCTTAGACTATGGCTTCCACCCACCCACGATGTACTTCCCGCTGATTGTGCCCGAGTGCCTGATGATTGAGCCGACCGAAACCGAGAGCAAGCAAACCCTAGACATGTTCGCAAACGCGCTGCTGGAGATTGCCCGCGAGGCGATGGAACAGCCCGAACTGGTACAGGGCGCGCCTTATACCACGCCCGTGCGCCGCTTGGATGAGGCAGCAGCCGCCAAACATCTCATCCTCCGCTGGCAGGGCGAGGTGGTCTATCCCCAAGAGGTTCCCGCCTGCGCATGCTAAACAAAAATATCCCGCCGTCGTCTCAAGGTGCGAGGGGCGTACGATGAGTATCTTGGAGAACTTTTTGACTGCACTGGATAGTTTGCGTGCGAACAAAATGCGCACGCTGCTGACCATGCTGGGCGTAATTATCGGCGTGGCTGCCGTGATTACGATGATTGGCATCGCGCAAGGGGCGCGCCAAGCTACTTTGGAGCAAGTTCAGCGGCTCGGGGCAAACGTGCTCACGGTGCGCCCCGGTCAGGCGCGGCGCGGGGGCGCGTTTTTGGGCTTCGGCAGCGTGCAAAGCCTCAAACTTGAAGATGGCGACGCCGTGATGAAAGCCTGCAGCGACCTGATTGCCCGCGTCTCGCCTGAAGTGTGGACCACGCAACAGGTGAAGTACCTCAACCGCAACATGCGCACCAGCATCTCAGGAGTCACGCCCGAGCTGCAGCCCATTCGCAACTTGGTAGTGGAAGAGGGGCGCTTCATCAACGAGCAAGACATGGAGGCGATGGCGCGCGTAGCGGTCATCGGACACACCGTGTGGCAGGAGCTGTTCCAAGGCGGGGCGTGCGTGGGCAAAACCATCCGCATCGGCGGGCAAAGCTACGAGGTCATCGGGCGCATCGCCTATAAGGGCGACACAGGCTTCCGCAGCTTCGACGACCGCGTCTACATCCCGCTGCCGACCGCCATGCGCCGCTTGATGGGGCAACGCCACCTGGACGCGCTTAACATCCAAGCCCGACGCTCCGACCAGATGGCAGAGGCACAAAGCTGCGTGGAAGAAGCCCTAATGCGCGCTCACAAAATCCCACCCGGCGGCGACCCCGACTTCCGTGTGTTCAACCAAGGCGACTTCGTGGAAACCGTGGAAACCACCGCGCGCACCTTCACCTTCTTGCTGGCGGGCGTGGCGCTGGTGTCGCTGATTGTGGGCGGCATCGGCATTATGAACATCATGCTGGTTTCCGTAACGGAGCGCACGCGCGAGATTGGGCTGCGCAAAGCCATCGGCGCCACCAAGTTCAACATCCTACTGCAGTTTTTGATTGAGTCGGTGGTGGTGAGCGTGTCAGGCGGTTTGATAGGCATCGTGCTGGGCTATTGGGCAGCCAGTTATATTAGCACGCAAGCCAACTGGAAAGTCATCGTGCCGATGGAGGGCGTGCTACTGGCGTTTGGCTTTGCCGCGTTCATCGGCATCTTTTTCGGGCTCTATCCTGCCTGGAGGGCTGCACAGCTGCAACCGATCGAAGCGTTGCGCTACGAGTAAGCCCTCGCAAAGCTACCAGATTCCGCCAACCGCTTGGCAAAGGCGGGCAAAGTGTGCTATAATAGTGGCGAGGATCATTTGCCGCTGAAATCTATCATTCGCCCTGTTGTACCTCTGCCCCCTTCAGGGGGCTACTGGCGAGAATACGATTTCTCGCCAACGCGAGGGCGAGTCGTCTCGCCCTCCTTAGAATGATTGCAACGGAGGTCAACGATGCGCGTAGTGAAAGGTCTTTTGGTCGCAGCGATTGCGCTAAGCGCAACGACGCTCTGGGCACAAACACTCATCGCAAGCGACGACGCAGACAACTCCGCCTACGACTCTGGGTGGGCTCTGACTGACAACGGGGGCTTCGGCTTCGGCAACTGGTATGAAATCTCCATTGGCGGCGGTGGTCGTTTCATCGCAACCGCGCCTTTCCAAGTGTTGGACGGCAACCGCTCGTGGGGGCTCTATGCCAGCGACCCTGGCGACTACGCTATCGGTCGCCCGTTGTTGGCGCCGCGCTCTTCGGGCGCTTTCACCGTGCTGGTGCGCCACAATGTAAGCAACGAAGTGGGCTTTACAGGCATCACCGTCTACAGTGGC
Source organism: Armatimonadota bacterium (assembly GCA_030550775.1). GTDB lineage: Bacteria > Armatimonadota > Fimbriimonadia > Fimbriimonadales > GBS-DC > GBS-DC. The sequence goes on along the minus strand of JAUQOS010000055.1, from coordinate 4,221 downwards.
TCGGCTGAAGTGCTTCGCTTCGGGCTGCACCCTTCGGCGGGCAACAACGCCGTGTTCTACCAGTTCGGCCAGAACAGCGGTGTTATCAACCTCGGCACGGAGCTGCGCGGATCGCGGCTACGCTACTCGCTGGTTTGGGACACGACGGGCGACTTTACCCTCAGCGTGAGCCGCCTCGACGGCCCTGAGAGCGGTTCTGCTTCGGGCAACTGGGGCAGCGGCGTCGCGGTCTCGGCATTCGGCTTCAACAACTACAACTCGGGTAGTTTCCAAGACCTGATTTTTGACAAGATTGAGGTGGTGCCCGAGCCTGCGAGCCTGCTGGCGCTGGGCGCGGGACTTGCAGGGCTTGCGGGGTTGCGCCGCCGCAAGGCTTAAATCCGCACCATCCTCACCTCCCATCGCTCCGCCCCCGACCCGCAGGTCGGGGGCTTTTTACCCAGATTACTGCACCGCTTGCATTCGCTTGAGAAATGCCCGCGCAGGCTCGAACCCTGTAAGGCGCAGGTCGCGCCGTTCGTTGCCCTGAGAATCGATAAAGATTACGGTTGGCAAGCCTGCTACTTGGTGGCGTTCTAAGGCGGCTTGCACAGCGGGGTGGGTTGCCGTCGTGGCATCCACCACGAGTCGCACAAACCGCTCCGACTCGCGTACCACTTCGGGGTTCGTGAAGGTGTAATGCTTTAGCTCGCGGCAGGCGAGACACCAGCTTGCGGTGAAGTCAATCACTACAGGCTTGCCTTCGGCTTTGGCTTGCTCTAAGCGCGCCACTGAGTAGGGCTCCCACACGATTTCCACCTTAGGGCGTGTGAGGCTGTAGGCGTTGTAGCCCATCGCAAGCGCGGCGACTACCCCCAACGCTTGCTTGAAGCGCACCACGCGCGGCTGACGGATTTCTTTACGCTCGCCAAACAGAAAATACAGCGACGCTAGCCCCAAAAATGCCACCCACGCCCAACCCTGTATCTCCAGCGGCATCAGGGTGCTGGCGAAAAAGAGCGCAGCTGCCAGCAGCAGCACACCGAATACACGCTCTACCAAAATCGTCCACTCGCCCGAGCGAGGCATGCGCGTTTGCAACCGCTCATAAAACACGCCCAGCAAGAAGTAGGGCGCGCTCAGCCCGAAGCCCAGCGTGAGAAAGGTAAGAAACCCCACCAGCGGGTTTGCCATCGCCGCCACAATCGACATCAGCGTCACAATCACAGGACCAACGCAAGGCGCCGCCGCGATGCTCGCCAGCGCGCCCATAATAATCGCGCCGAGCCACCCCTGCCGCGCCCCCACAAAGCGCATCAACGCAGGGGGCACCTGAAACTTGTACACCCCAAACAGCGACAACGCAAACAACACGATTACCGTCGTTAGCCCCACCACGACCCACGGATTTTGCAACTGGAAGCCAAACGCTTTACCTGCCACCGCCGCCATCGTGCCCAGCAGGGCATAAAAAGTTGCCATACTCAAAGCATACAGCGCACTCAAACCAACCCGCAAGCCCACCTGTCCTTGCGCCTGCATGCTGAAAAAACCCAGTGTAATCGGAATCATCGGCAACACACAAGGGGTCAAATTCAACGCAAGCCCGCCCAGAAACAGAAACACGACTAGCAGCCCCCATCGCCCCGTGCGGAACGACTCTTCCACATGCTGCTGGAGCCAACCGCCCGATCGATACTCCACTAAGCCCCCGCGCGCCTCTGGCTGCCGCTCAGGCTGTCTTTCATCAAGTGCTTCCTTATATTTGGGGTTGAGCGCGCCCTCTTTATCGGCGATGGGGATTTTGATTTCCACAGCCGTCGTGCTTGGGGGATAGCAGGAGGTGTCATCGCAAGCTTGGTAACGCAAGGTCGCCTTGACAGTAAGCACGCCCTTCGGCACCGTTTTGTCTATCGTAATCTGAAATTTGATGGGCACTCGCCCCTCGTAAATCTTGATGGGTTTATCACCGGAGAACTCGAAGGCTTTCTCAATTGGCTGGGGATACTCGATTTTGCCTACTTTGTAGCCCTTTCCAGCCTCGATTTTGAGTTCGGTGGGGATGAGGTAGTCTTCAGAAGCGGGATTGGCGTTCACATGGTACGGCTTTTCTACAGTAATCACCACGATGCCGTTCACGCGGGAGTTCGGCGCGTAGGCCGTGCGCTCCAAAATCACCTCTGTGGGGAACTGCAGGCGACGCAGCTGTGCCTCTGCCCCGCTCCACAACCCTATGCCAACCAGCCACACAAGCCACCAGCGTTTCATACTCAATAGGATACTCGAACCGCTGGCTTCACGAGAGCTGCCAACTTCCGGATTACGCCCTCCTTCTGTAGGCGCCCCCCAAGCGAAAGAAACCAACAACCCGCGAACGCCCCCCGCACGCAGGAGGGACCTGAAGGAGCTAATACAGGGTCCATCGCTTGGGTTCCACCGCGCGCTTCTTGCAGTGGGTGTTCTGTTTCCGCCCCCCTCCTGCAGGTTCCCCCCGCACGCGAGGGGAACCGAAACAATCGTTTGGTTCCCCCTACTGGTAGGGGGAACCTAAAGGAGGGGGTTTGAGAAACTGCCCCCCCTCCTGCAGGTTCCCCCCGCACGCGAGGGGAACCGAAACAATCGTTTGGTTCCCCCTACTGGTAGGGGGAACCTAAAGGAGGGGGGTTGAGAAACTGCCCTCCTCCTGTAGGTTCCCCCCGCACGCGAGGGGAACCGAAACAATCGTTTGGTTCCCCCTACTGGTAGGGGGAACCTAAAGGAGGGGGTTCAAAAAATCAAACCACGGCGTCGCAGTGTCCGTTTTTAGGGGATTTGTGCCCCATGCCGTGCAAGGGGAGCATATTCTGAACCAGCCCCCTTGCATTCTTTAGGTTTCAATGAGCACCCGCCCTTGGGGGCGAATGCTACTGAAAAGACCGATGCGAAAACCAAATCACTCGCTTGACAATAGTTTCAATGAGCACCCGCCCTTGGGGGCGAATGCTACCTGATAAAGCCGCTCCAACGTCGCACGATACTGCTCACGCGTGTTTCAATGAGCACCCGCCCTTGGGGGCGAATGCTACATTTACGAGTCGTCGGGTGTACTTCCCGATTTCTTATGACGGGTTTCAATGAGCACCCGCCCTTGGGGGCGAATGCTACGGTGGAGTACGTAAAGCGGTTGCGAGAGACGCCTGTTGGGTTTCAATGAGCACCCGCCCTTGGGGGCGAATGCTACGGTGGAGTACGTAAAGCGGTTGCGAGAGACGCCTGTTGGGTTTCAATGAGCACCCGCCCTTGGGGGCGAATGCTACGCGCTGTAATATACGTTGGCCCGTCTGAGGAATACGATCAGTTTCAATGAGCACCCGCCCTTGGGGGCGAATGCTACTTTATGTCACCAGAACATTATTGCCCAACCTGCCACCGGGTTTCAATGAGCACCCGCCCTTGGGGGCGAATGCTACCTTGCTAGATGCGGTCGGTTGGGCGTCGTCGGACTGGCAAAGTTTCAATGAGCACCCGCCCTTGGGGGCGAATGCTACAGACCCCAAAGACCCCGATACTATTCAAAACGAGCTATTCCGTTTCAATGAGCACCCGCCCTTGGGGGCGAATGCTACTGGTTCGCGATTTCATGCCACTTCGCGGAATCAAACAAGCCTCGTTTCAATGAGCACCCGCCCTTGGGGGCGAATGCTACAAGCGGAAGGTCGTCCAACAGGACGGCGTTCCGCTTTATGAGTTTCAATGAGCACCCGCCCTTGGGGGCGAATGCTACTGGTTTTGGAGGAGGTGAAAGAGAAATGGAGGACATGGTTGTTTCAATGAGCACCCGCCCTTGGGGGCGAATGCTACCAGCGGCCAGGAGAAAAAACTGGGAGGCATACGGTTTCGTTTCAATGAGCACCCGCCCTTGGGGGCGAATGCTACGCACGAATGACATGTGCGGTCATTGCTCGCATGACCCCGCTGGTTTCAATGAGCACCCGCCCTTGGGGGCGAATGCTACGCGCATCGGGCTTCGCCATATCGTTTCATATACCGTAAATTCGTTTCAATGAGCACCCGCCCTTGGGGGCGAATGCTACGCGCATCGGGCTTCGCCATATCGTTTCATATACCGTAAATTCGTTTCAATGAGCACCCGCCCTTGGGGGCGAATGCTACGGTATAGCTTACCTCAAAACACCCCCCCTTTGTCAAGTGTTTTGCCCGTTTCTTAACAATTCGCCCGAATTTTGAACTCAGCGTTTGCGC
>JAUQOS010000146.1 GCA_030550775.1 Armatimonadota bacterium | reverse complement strand
CCAGCCAAGCTCGCGCAGGCGAGCTAAAGCGTAGCGTCAGCGTTCGTGACAGGAGATCACCTGTGTGCTCTCGCGCAAAAGTTTTCCACACGCGATCAACCAATTCCCTGACTCATGCATGTCGAGAGTCCATGGTGTTAATTGGCGATGTGGAAATGTGGATAACTTTGTCTACTTCGACCGCGCGTTCGACGAATTTTCGCCCCTCAAGACCCCGATTTTGAACTCAAAGTGCAACTTTTGTCTACCGACCTGCTGTTCGATTAGCTACGCTAAATATTGGGCGTTTCGATGTGGATAACTCTGTGGATAACCTGTGGATCTGATGTGGATAACTCTGTGGAAAACTCGGCAAAAGGGGCTTTTCCACAGAGTTATCCACAGAGTTATCCACATCCTTTACAGTGTTGCAAGTGTCTGATGGTAGGCATCGAGGGTGCGTTCGGCAGTGGTACGCCATGAGAAGCGTTGGGCTTGCTGCAAGGCGCGTTGCGCAAGCGCGGTGCGAAATGCGTCGTTTTCCAACACGGTGCGGATGGCGTTTGCCCATAGTCCTGGCTCGTTGGGGGGTAGCAAGACACCCCCTGAGCCGACCACTTCGGGCAACGCACCCCCGTTGGAGGCGATTACAGGGGTGCCACACGCCATCGCCTCCAGCGGTGGCAGCCCGAACCCCTCGTAAAACGAGGGGTATAGGAACACCTCGGCGGCGTTGTAAAGCCAAACCAGATGCTCGTCGGGCACATAGCCCGTTTCGATGAGCCACTCGTGGGCGTTCAGCTCGCGTTTGGCATGCTGGAGGGCGCGGGCTGCCCAGCCAGGTTTGCCTGTAAGCACCAAATGCAGAGGCAGTTTGTACTCGGTGCGTGCCACATGCACTGCCAACAGCGCCAACTCCCAGTTTTTGCGCGGTTGGAGCACCCCCACTGCCAGCGCGAAGGGCGGTTCGACGCCATAAATGCGCTGAACCCACGCCTGCGCAGCCGACTTGTCCATCGGGTGGAAGCCTTCGGGGGTGCCGTTGGGCGTTGCGATAACCTTCTCTGGAGGCAGCTGCAGCCACTCAATGATGTCTTCGCGTGAGGTTTCGGAGACGGTGAGCACGCGCGCAGCGCGTTGGCACGAAGCGGGCACCGTTAGTCGTAGCAAGAGGCGGTCTTTAAGCGGAAACCAGCGCGGCTCAATCAGGAACGAGATATCGTGCACTGTTGTGACGACCGGCAGGCGGAATAAGGGTGAGACCGTGTATTGCACATGTGCCAAGTCGCAGCGGTGTTGCGCGGCGAGTTTAGGCAGGCGGAGCAGGCTCCAGAGCCGCTCGCTGCGGGCGGGAGCAACCACGCACTCATAGAGCGGCGATTCGGGGAGCGTGTTGGGTGGGATGGGTCGCGTAGAGAAGAGTACGAGCCGATAGTGCGCGGGGTCAAGCAGCTGGCTAAACGCCTTGAGCAGCCCGCGCCAATAAGTGCGGTCACCCGTGTACGCACCTGTGAGCAGCCGCGCATCGATAGCGATTCTCATCCAACACCCCCCAGCGGATGCTTAGTTATCTGTGACCAGCGGCGGGGGTAGCGTTTGGGCGTAGGCTGCACCTTGTGCAGTAGCGCAATCGCACGCTGCACTAGCCCCGTCTCCGATTCGTACTCCGTGAAACGGATCTCGAGTTCTGCGCCCAAAGCTTGCGCTGCAGCCTCCGCAGTGCGGATTTCCTCGAGTTCGTGGATGCTTTTGAGGGCAAGCCCAACGCCCCCCACCTTGAGGAAGGGCACCATCAGCTCTGTAAGGATCGGCATTTTGGCGACGGCACGGGCAAAGGCAATATCAAACTGCTCGCGGGCGTCGGGGGTGTGCGCCCATTCTTCAGCGCGCGCATGCACCACCGTCGCGGGGATGCCCAACAGTGCACAAGTTTGCTGCAGAAAGTTTACTGTTTTGCCGTGCGAATCGAGCAAGGTTAGGCATAGGTCGGGGCGGACGATGGCGATGGGAATAGCGGGCAAGCCCGCGCCTGTGCCAATATCCAACACGCGCGCCCCCCTGGGAAAGGGGTGCACGCGCAACAGGCACAGCGAATCAAGCAGATGTCGCCCCACCGCCTGCTCAGGGGGCACGCGCGTGAGGTTCATCTGCTGATTAGCCTCATACAAATGTTCCAGGTATCGGCGTAGCAAGGCGAGCTGTGCCTCGCTCAGCAGAACGCCCCACTGGTAAAGTTGCTGGGTTAGGCTCCAGTCGCCAAGTTGTGCGTGCATGTGCCTGCAAAACTGTCTGCGGATACCCATAATACCCTGCGGGGAAATGGAATCGGTGGTGGTTCTTACGCGCGAGGAAGTTGCTAAGTCGGTAAAGGCGTTGCAACCGTTGCCAAAAGCGGTAACTCGCTTGGTGGAGTTGGCAGAGTCGGAAACCGCCACAATTGAGCAAATCGCGGAGGTGGTAAATGCAGACCCTGTGCTGTGTGGCAAGATTTTGCAAGTGGTGAACTCCGCCTACTATGGGCTGGCGCGCTCGGTGAGCACCATCCAGCAAGCGCTGATGCTGTTGGGATTGCATTCGCTCAAGACGATTGCGCTAAGTGTTGTTAGCATCGCGACGTTGAGCAGGGGGCGAGCGATTTCCGCTGCAGAGCGTGTGTTGTGGGAGCACGCGCTGAGCGTTGCGTGGGAAGCGCGCGGTATTGCCCAAGCCTGCCGGTGGGGTGTGCGTGTGGCTGAAGATGCCTATGTGGTCGGGCTTCTGCACGACATCGGGGCGCTGTTTCTGCTGATGCGCTATCCGTCGCTATACAAGCCTTTAGTTCAGGTGGCAGACGAGCGCACCGCGTTGGAGCGGGAGTTGGAGTTATTTGGGTGCGACCATGCCGATGTGGGCGCGATGATTGCGGAGCACTGGGACCTGCCGGAGCGGATTGTAAAAGCTATTGGCGCGCATCACGCCCCTGTCTTGCCCGACGATGAGAGCCAGCTGCTGACGGCTGCGGTGATGGC
>JAUQOS010000145.1 GCA_030550775.1 Armatimonadota bacterium | reverse complement strand
GCTGCGGCTTGGGCTGAGATTCCTTGCCTTCGGCTCGGAATGACAGGCACGTTTTTGTGCAAATAACTTTGTCATTCCGAGCGAAGCGCGGGATCTCATTTTTTTGGTCCCCCCGCCTGCGGGGGGAACCGACAGGAGGGGGGCAGAATTGAAAAACCCACCGTGAGAAGCGCGCGGCGGAACCCAAGCGGCATACCATTGCTAAGTCCCAAGCCTGCCCCGCCGCGCAGATTGGGCAGGAACTCCCGACTAATTGCCGAACTTTTGCGCACGAGATGACGGGCACGGCACGACACCGCTTGCCAGAGGAGGTGCGCGCGCTATGGGTGGTGCGCACCTCTATGGGGTCTCCTGAGTCAATAGAACGCGCAGTGCTGTTAGCCTCGCGCTATGGGTTCAACGCCCTATTTGCCCAAGTGCGCGGGCGCGGCGATGCCTATTACCGCTCCAGCTACGAGCCGCGCGCGGAATCACTCGCCAATCAGCCTGATGATTTTGACCCGCTAGGCTATCTGTTGCGCGTGGCAGAGGGCGTGGGGGTACAGGTGCATGCGTGGTTGAATGTGTACTATGTGTGGAGCCAGCCGCGCCTGCCGCGCAGCCGGGCGCATGTGGTCAACCGCATGCCGCAGTGGATTGCTCGGGATGCGCAAAACCGCTATCAGATGACCACCGCGGGCAAGGTAGAGGGGGTCTATTTGTGCCCCAGCAACCCGAATGTGCGCATGCATTTGCTCAAAGTGTTCGCCGAAGTCGCCCGACGCTACCCCCAGCTGGACGGTATACACTTGGATTATGTGCGCTACCCTTACGAGGGCTATTGTTATTGCGCAGGCTGCCGCGCGCGCTTTCGCCAGGCGATGCTGGAGCGCGTGTCTGAGCGCCAACGCGCCGAGTTAGACCGCTTGGCAGCGCGGCGCAACCCGCTGGCGTGGATTCACGCCTTCCCTGCCGAGTGGGATGATTGGCGACGCGAGCAGGTGAGCGCGTTTGTGCGCGCCTTCAGCCGCCAGTCGCGCCAAATCAATCCCCGCCTGATTTTGTCGGCAGCGGTGTGGCCCGTGCCCGAACTGGCAGCGAAACACAAATTCCAACAGTGGCTCCACTGGCTGCGCAGCGACTGGCTGGATACCGTGTTGCCGATGGCTTACGACAAGGATACTGCTGTGGTGGCGCGCCAAGTCGAACGGGTGGTCCAGCAAGCCCAAGGACGCCCCGTCATCGTGGGCATCGGCGCTTGGCAGATTGCTCCCGAAAGCACTGTCAACAAAATCCGCGCCGTGCGCCGCAGTGGGGCACGCGGATTCTCGCTGTTTTCCTACGATGTAATCACACAATACGGCGCCAGCGAAACCTACCTGCGCCAGATTGAACATACGGTCTACCCTTTCCCTTTCGGATAGGCAAAGTGAGGGCAACGATGGCACACGCAGAGCAGGTCATCCAAGAGGCGATTGCAAATCAGGTGTTTCCCAGCGCGGTGTGTGCGGTGTTGCTGGGCGGGCGCGTGCGGTTTCAAGGCGCGTTCGGCACGCCCGACCCGAATAGCGACACTCCTGCCAGCCCCACCACGCTGTACGACTTGGCATCGCTGACCAAGCCCCTTAGCACTGCCACACTGGCACTGCTCGCTCTGGAGGAAGGCAAACTCACCCTAGAGACGCCCGTGGTGCGCTTCTTCCCCGAAGCGAAGCACTTGGAAGGCGTGCTAGTCAAGCATTTGCTGACTCACACATCGGGGTTGCCTGCATGGCGAGCGTTTTACAAAACCGCTTCGGGCGCGGAGGCCGTGCTAAACGCGGTGCTCAACACCCCACGTACGCGCCCGCCAGGACAGGGCTATACCTACAGCGACTTGGGCTATATTCTGATGGGCGCGATTATAGAGCGCGTGTACGATCGCTCGCTGGCGGAGCTGTTCCGCACTAAAGTTGCCGAGCCCCTGGGGCTTGCCGCAACGGGCTACAACCCGCCTGCCGAACTGCGTGCAAACGCTGCTCCCACTGCTCACTCCGAGAGCCGCCCCAACCAAATCCTGCGCGGCGAAGTGCACGACGAGAACGCTTACGCGATGGGCGGTGTAGCAGGGCACGCGGGGCTGTTCGGCACGCTGGAAGACCTGATTCGCTATGCACGGATGGTACTTAGCGGAGGGCGCCCGCTGCTTTCATACTACTCAGTGCAGTTGTTGCTCACCCCACAGGCGCAAATCGGCAACCAGCCTCCCAGCATGCACACGATCGGGCTGTTCGCGCACCCGAACCCGCTGCTGCCCCGCGGCGACCTGTTTCCACCGCGCTGCGTAGGACACTCGGGCTTCACCGGTACTCTAATGCTGTTTGACCCCCAAGTAGAGCTGGCGGTGATTTTGCTCACCAACCATGTCTACTACACACGCGAGAAGGAAGCGTACTTGGACTACCGCCGGCGCATTTTGAACGCACTGGCTGCTCAGGTAGGCGAGGTGTAGCCCTAGTGCATTTTTATTGCCCAATCATATGGGATTTCGGGCGTGTCGTAGGGCAGGCGCAGTTCGTCGGGGTTCTCGCGGTTATACGGCTCTGTGGGAAAGTTGATGAGGAGCGACGGCTCTGTGCCAATCGTTTTATAGCCGTGTGCTACCAGCGGCGGAATCACTAATAGCACGCGGTTGTGCTCGCCCAAAAAGAACTCATTGATCATGCCGTGCGTGGGCGAGTCGGGGCGGCGGTCATACAGCACCGCCTTCACCATGCCTTTGACCACTACCCAATAGTCAGTTTGTTTTTCGTGCCAATGCCACGCGCGAATCACGCCAGGATAGTTGAGCGACACGTAGGCTTGCCCAAATTTTTGGAAGATAGGGTCATCGCAGCGCAGCAGTTCCATAAGGTAGCCACGCTCGTCGGCATGGGCGATCAGTGGCTTGAGTTGCACGCCTTCGATGAGTCGCCGTTCCATCGGTGTTGAGATTGTACCTGAATCCGAACTACCGTCGGAATGACGAGTAAGTTGGTGCACCCATCACGC
>JAUQOS010000144.1 GCA_030550775.1 Armatimonadota bacterium | reverse complement strand
GTAGCATTCGCCCCCAAGGGCGGGTGCTCATGGAAACAGGAGGAAGGTGGCGGGGCTGGCAACGGTACCGGGTGCTACCTCAACTGCCCAAGGCGCGCTATAAGTTTAGCCTACGCAGGCGAGGCTGACGCGTGTAGGAACAGCTGAAGCTAATCAGCCGTGCGGCAGGGTACACTCTGTTTGCGATGCCACTGGATGCGGCAGTAGAGCAGTTTCTGAGCCACCTGAGGGCGACGCGCGCCGCGCACACAGTGAAAGCCTATGGCACCGACTTGGCGCAGTTTGTGGCGTTTGCCTTAGAGGCGGGCATTGAACGGGTGGAGCACCTTAATCCGCGTTTGGTGCGTAGCTGGTTCGTGTCGCTGGAGCCGCTGAGCCGGCGCACCCGCGAGCGCAAACTCTACTGTTTGCGGGCGTTTTTCAAGTTCTGTCGGGTGCGCGGTTGGCTCTCAACTGACCCAAGCCTTGCAATTGCGTTGCCCGTTCAAAGGCGCCCCCTGCCGAAGTACCTGACAGTAGCCCAAGCAGAACAGCTGATGGAACAGCCCGAGCCTACCGATCCGTTACGCCTGCGTGACCGCGCAATCTTGGAGTTGCTGTACGCGACGGGCATGCGGGTAAGCGAGTTGGCAGGTTTGGAAGTGCAGTCGCTTGATCTGCAGCAATCGGCGGCGCAGGTGCAGGGCAAAGGCGGGCGCGTGCGCTGGGTGTTGTTTGGGCAAGCGGCGCATGAGGCGTTGGTGGAGTATCTGCAGCATGGGCGTCCGCGCTTGCTTCGCCCCGACCGACCGACGCGCGCGTTGTTTTTGAACGCGCAGGGCACGCGGCTGACCCCGCGCAGCATCCATCGGCTGGTCAAGCGGTATGGCAGGCAAATCGGCGTGGAAATCAGCCCCCATGGGTTGCGCCATTCCTTCGCCACCCATATGCTCAGCGGGGGAGCCGACTTGCGCTCGGTGCAAGAGCTGCTGGGGCATCGTCGCCTTTCCACGACACAGGTATACACTCACCTCACCGTGGAGCAGTTGCGCCAGGCGGTTTCGCGTGCCCTACCCAGCCTGAGCATCGACGACGCGGATACCCAGTAGTGTTGGCGTGCGCGGGCGCACAAGTAGCGGGTGAAAGCCGTTCCGTTACAAACAAAGCTTGCCAGCGCGAACTGAAGCGTGCCGTTATGGTTCTTGCCGACGATGCTTTACAGGCTACCAACGCCACGCCCAGCAACGCGCCTCAGGTACCATGTTTATGCCGTGCGTGGCGACCTTGAGCAACGCTTAGCGCAGACCTACTTGGGGCTGACCTACGCGAGCGCGCTGTTGATGACGCTCGGCTGGATTTGGCACTTGGTGCGCGGCGACCAGACCAATTGGCTCATCACGGTGGGGCTGGGCGGGCTGCTGCTAACGCCTCTGATTGCGCTGGCGCACCTTAGCTTGCTTTGTCGCCCGTATGAACGGCTGACAGCGCGCTACGGCTGGCTTGCGCTGGCGTTGCTAGGCGTCGCCGTCGCCGTAGGACTTGTGGTGGAGCGATACCGATGACAGCCCCTAAACTCACAACCGCGCTCCAAGCGGCGTTGGAGCGCATCGTGGGCACGGACGCTGTGATTACCGACCCTGTGCAACTGCTTGCATACGATTGCGACGCCTACACCATCGAAAAAGCGCTGCCTACCGTGGTCGTGCTGCCCCAAACCACCGAGCAGGTGGCTGAAATCGTTAGGCTTGCCAATCGCGAAGGGTTGCCCGTCGTGCCTCGGGGTGCAGGCACGGGGCTTTCAGGCGGCGCGTTAGCCGTCAACGGGGGCATCGTGCTTGTAACAAGCCGCATGGACAAAATCGTGTGGGTTGACACGCGCAACCGTCGGCTGCGGGCGCAGGCGGGCGCAGTGAACTTCCGCTTGAGCAAGGCGGTGCAGTCCGAGGGTCTCCACTTCGCGCCCGACCCTTCCTCGCAGGGCGCGTGTACCATCGGAGGCAATGTCGCTGAAAACTCTGGCGGTCCCCACACACTCAAGTACGGCGTGACAGTAAACCATGTCACGGGCTTGCAGGTGGTGTTGCCCGATGGCGCGGTGGTGGAACTCGGCGGCGTGGAAGACGAACCGTTTGGCTACGATCTGGTGGGGCTGCTGATTGGTAGCGAGGGCACTCTAGCGATCGTCACGGAAGTCACAGTGCGCCTTACGCCGAACCCGCAAACTGTGCGCACGCTGTTGGCCGTGTTCGAGACGCTGGAAGATGCCAGCCAAACCGTGTCAGACATCATCGCCAGCGGTATTGTGCCCGCCGCGCTAGAGTTGATGGACGCGCTGACCCTGCAGGCTGTAGAGGCAGCGTTTGGCTACGGCTTTCCGCTGGACGCAGAGGCAGTGCTGCTGATAGAGTTGGACGGCTTGGAAGCAGGCATAGACCACGAGGTTGAGCAAGTGGTGGCAATCTGTCAGCGCAACCGTGCCCGCGAGGTGCGCCGTGCCACCACCACTCAGGAGCGCGCCCAACTGTGGGCGGCTCGCAAGAAAGCCATCGGTGCTTTGGGCAGGCTCGCCCCTTCATGCGTCACGCAAGACGGCGTGATACCACGCTCGAAGCTGCCCAAGGTGCTGCGCGCAGCAGCGCAAATCGCCGCCAAGTACGAGTTGCGCTTGGCAAATGTGTTCCACGCGGGCGACGGCAACTTGCACCCCGTGCTGCTGTTTGACGACTCCGACCCTGAGCAGGTGGCGCGCGTTGTGGCTGCCGGCGAGGAGATTCTCGCACTGTGCCTACGCGAGGGGGGCAGCCTCACTGGCGAACACGGTATCGGCACCGAAAAGTGCACCATGATGCACCACATGTTCACCACGCAGGACTTGGACACAATGAAACGGCTCAAAACGGTGTTCAACCCCCACGAGCGGCTGAATCCCGAAAAGATGTTCCCCGACTCGCGCTATTGCTACGAGAGCAAGCACGCGCTGCGTCGCGCAGCGGTTGGGCTGTAAGAGTGCCCAAGTGGCTGTCTGATTTTGCCCAGACCCCCTCCTTGAGGTTCCCCCTACA
>JAUQOS010000143.1 GCA_030550775.1 Armatimonadota bacterium | reverse complement strand
GGGGGGTAAGGCGGTCGGTGGAGCCAAATCGGTCGCTGGAACCGCCGAGTTGAACCCACGCATTGTACCCTTATCAGGCGAGGGGAGCGGGCAAAGAGCGTCGGATGGGGATGGGCTCCGCGACTACTTGTGATTGGTGGGTAGGTCGTCGTCGGCTTTGTAGGGCTCCAAGCGTTTGAGGAGCCATTTTTCCACTTGGCGGCTGAATTTGGTACCAATGAACTCGCGGGGGTGCATTGGGCGCACCCAGATGGTGTAGATTCCTAATCGGTTGCCGCCCCATACATCGGTGAACAGCTGGTCACCCACGATGGCGGCATGCTGCGGTTCTACGCCCAGCATTTCTAGGGCGCGGCGCAGCATGGCGCGGCGGGGCTTCATCGCGCCACGGGCGTAGGGGATCTTCAACTGCTCGCTAAGCCATTGCAGGCGGTTGAGGTTGCGCGTGTTCGACACGAAGCAGAGCTTGATGCCCGCCTCGTGCATGCGTTGCACCCACGCGGCGACTTCTGGGGGCACCTCGTGGCTGCGCCAAGGAGTTATCGTGTTGTCTAAGTCCAGCAACAGGGCACGAATGCCACGCGCCTGCAAGTGCTCAGGCGTAATCTCCGCAACGCTTTGCACATGCTCGTCGGGGCACCACCGACGCAGCCAGCGCGGTGGCGCGTCCTTCCGAAACCGCATGTCTACTATTATGGCATGGCGTCGTATGCCTTTGCCAGAATCTCTACGGGGTGGAGCACTTCTACAGGGAGTCCTGCTTCTTGCAAGCCTTGTCGCAGCCAGAGTGTGCAGCCGGGGTTGGCGCTGGCGACGATGGTTGCCCCTGTGGCTTGGATATTGCGGATTTTACGCTGCAGCGCATCGCGTGCCAGCTTAGGTTGCAACAGGTTGTAAATGCCCGCCGAGCCGCAACACATGTCAGCCCCGTCCATCTCAGTGAGTTTGAGGTTGGGGAGGCGTTTGAGCAAGGCACGGGGTTGCTCGCGGATGCCCTGTCCATGCACCAAGTGGCACGCGTCGTGGTAGGTGATGTGCAGCGAGTCGTCGCGTTTGGGGGGCGGCAGGTCGGCGTCCGCCAGTAGTTCGTGGATGTCGCGTACGCGCTTGGCGAACGCTTCGGCCGCTGCTTGCTCGGGGGCGTCTTTGAAGAGTAGCCCATACTCTTTCATTGTGCTGCCGCAGCCTGCCGCGTTGACCGCGATGTAATCCATCTCGCGGAAGGCGCGAAATAGGCGTTTGGCGGTGCGCTGCGCCTCGCGCGGGTAGCCGTTATGCACCCACAGCGCACCACAGCACCCTTGGTTGGGGGGCACATGCACCTCGTAGCCCGCTAAAGTGAGCATGCCGATGGTCGCGCGATGCACGCGGTCAAACAGCACGCGCATAGCACACCCCAGCAGCAGCCCTACGCGGGCGCGCGGGGTGCTTTTTGCAGGATACACCGTTTGCGTGGGGCGCCACACTTGTGGGGGCAGTTTTGGCAACGCTACTGCCGACTCGCTGGCGCCCAGTGCGCGTGCCATCCAACGGGGCATTCGCTGGAAGCCTAGCGACCCTGCAAGGCGCAGCAGCGCGCGTAAGCGCGCGGGGTTGGTGAAGTTACCAATCGCTTGCTTGCGCATAAACCGCTGGAAGGGCGTGCGGGCGTGGGTTTCCACTTCTGCACGGGCTGCCTCAATCAGCTTGGCATACGGCACGCCCGACGGACACGCCGTTTGGCACCCCAAACAGCCCATGCAAGCGTCGATATGCGGGCGCGCTTGCGCCCAGTCAATTCGCCCCTCATAGGCTTGGCGCATTAGATAAATGCGCCCGCGGGGCGATTCGGCTTCCTGACCCGTGGCAACATAAGTTGGACACGCTTGGAGACATAGCCCGCAGTGGATACACTTCTGTAGGTCGCGCTTATCCAGCATGTTTGCAGTATACCGCACGCGCCTACCCTAAAATCCGCTCCAAATATCGTTGCGTTTCAGGGAATGGGGGCACGCCGCCGTATCGCTCTACGGCACCTGGACCCGCATTGTAGGCGGCTAACGCTAGCCGAAGGTCGCCAAAGCGACGCAGCAGATGGCTGAGATAGCGCACACCTCCTTCGATGTTTTGTGCGGGGTCAAATGGGTCGCTGACGCCTAAGGCGCGCGCCGTTTCGGGCATCAGTTGCATCAGCCCCATCGCGCCTTTGGGCGATACTGCTTGTGGGTTGCCCCCCGATTCTGCTTCAATAACGCGCAGCACGAGTTCGGTGTCTAAGCCGTAGCGCGCAGCGATTGGCTCAACCAGTGGTGCCCACGCGCGGGCGCGCAACTGCATGCCCGCTGGAGGCGTGCCCCCCACAGGAAACCCCACGGGTTCCACCGGCGAGGCGAACGGGGTGGGGGTTATCGGCTCGTTGCGAAGGGCGCGCAGGCGCGTTTCAATCTCCTGTACCCGTTGCAGAGTCTTCTGAAAGGCGTCGCTGATGCGCATAGACCACCGCCTCATCTAAGGCGTTTTGTAAGGCGCGTTGCAGCTCCAGCTGATAGTGCTCGTAGGCGCGTTGGCGGAGGCGTGTGAGCGCTTCACGCTCATGGCGCGTCTGCAGGTATACCTCCCGAGCGTGCGCTTCCTGCTCCAACAGCAGGGGCAAGGTGTCGCGTAGGCGTTGCAGGCGCGTGGCGTAGGCCTCCAAGACACGCTCGCGTTGCAACCATTCGGTCGGCTCAGTCGCTGAGCTGGCTAACGCTCGCATCTGCTGGAGAACGGCGTCTATCTCCGCTTGGAGCTGCAGCCGTTGCTGCACCACTTCTTGCAAGGCACGCAAGGCAATCTGTTCGCGAGTTTCTCGGTAGCGTAGTACCCGTTCCAATCGAAACCGAAAGCGTCGCATGCTCATTACCAATTTCGGGCAGGCGCGCGGTTCTCTGAAGGGGGCACAGGGAAGGTTGCCATCTCTGGTGGCAGCGCAGCGGCTGATTTGCCATCCCTATCCCCCTCTGACAAGGATAGAGGTTTCAGCCTCAACTGCCAAAGCGATTGCCTGATTTTTCTATAACTCTCCGTGAGGTCTG
>JAUQOS010000142.1 GCA_030550775.1 Armatimonadota bacterium | reverse complement strand
CGCAAGCATGCTCGCCGGCTCCGGCACATTCACGCCGAGGTTTATGAACCCCTCCGCGCTCTCGCCCGGACGCAGCACTACACGCCACTGGTACGCGCCTGTAAAGTCTCCCGCGCCAAATGTCGCCACCGTGTTGGGCAGGTTGGTAATCGCGGCGTCCGTTAGTCCCAAACGGGTTGTGGTCCAACTTGCAATCTGCCAGCCCACCAGGTTTTCACCCGAAGCGATGTAGTTCCAGCCTTCCAGTCCGGGCGCAGCGTTCGGCGGCGTGGCGTTCGCAGGACCGTCCCAAATCTTAATCCAGCCGCCCACCGGGTTGCCCGGATTGAAAAACTCCAGACGCGCCATGTCGTTGCTCCCGGCCGTGCCCGACGGACCGACCACATCCAAATCCAGATAGTTGAAGAAGTTCACCTCGATGTCGCGGTCGGATGTGTTCGTGATGCGCCAGCGCGCGGACAGAATCGCTACTCCGAGGTTTTGGAACCCAGTTGCGGCACTATTTATCCCGTCGAACGCATAGGAGATTCGGAACTGCAGCGCGTTCGCCACGCCTGCAACAGGCTCACTATAGGTCAGCACGCCGTAAGCATACTGCCCCGGCACCGCGCCTGCGAAGCTTTGCGCCGCCACCAGGTTGCTTAGGGCGAACTCGCGCGTGTCGGCGCCGCTACCATCCACAAACGCGCCCCGATACCACCACCAGTGCTGGAACAGGTGGTCGGGCGATGCGCCGCGCACATAGTTCGCTAGACCGCCGCCTGTGCCCGTGCGCGCAGCTGCGGCGAATGTGTTGTCCACACGGTAGGTCCACCCGCCGTCCACCAGTTGCAGGAAGCCGTTAGGGGTGGTGCTAATCGTTCCCGATTGCGCCAGTGCGGCGCTTGCCGTCGTCAGTACAGCGACGCTCAGAATCGCCTCTCGTGCCCAGTTCAATCGCAAAGGTGTTCACCTCCTCATACCATCACGACTCGTAAAATGGCGCAAAGCGGACAGATAGAATTCTCAGGTTGCCTCAAGTGCAAGGGTAGAATAACTGAGTTTGCTACCTCTGTAAGATTCCTCGCCTTCGGCTCGGAATGACAGCGATTTTTCCTCAGTCAATCCTGTACAATACCGAGCGAGGTTTCTTCAGATGTCGTGAATCGTCGGCGGGGGCGCCGACGCTACGCGAACGCGCCTATAGCGTCGATATTGCGACACTTGAAGCCCCACTTGGTATTTATGCCGGAGCGTTCCTCCGCTAATGCGGCGGGGGTAGGCCCTGCTTGTTTTTTAGACTCGTAAAATGCCAGAAGCCTCTCTTCGGTTTGCCCCTTCACAAGGATTGGCTGAAACGGATGTACCTACTGGCAATGCTGCGCTAACGCGGTATTCAACACTTCCTGACGCGCCTACATCGGGGGATATGATGGCTTGGGGGAACTTCTCAACCAGCCCTGAGGTATACTTTGCCCCAGCGTCCCTTTAAGTCCGCCCAGTGAGGCGACAAGGGAGGAGGCTATGCCTGTAGATAAATCATTGCGCAAGGTTTTGGTGATTGGCTCGGGTCCGATTGTTATTGGGCAAGCGGCCGAGTTCGACTATTCGGGTTCACAGGCGTGTCGTTCCCTCCGCGAGGAAGGTTTAGAGGTTGTGCTCATCAACTCCAACCCCGCCACGATCATGACCGACCCCGACACTGCCGACCGCGTATACATTGAGCCCCTCACGGTGGAGTTTGCGGAGCGTGTGATTGCGCAGGAGCGCCCCGACGGTTTGCTGCCCACGCTTGGCGGGCAAACGGGGCTGAACCTCGCCACTGAGTTGGCGGTGCGTGGCATTTTGGACAAATATGGCGTGCGGTTGCTGGGCACGCCCCTGACCGCTATCCAAGCGGCGGAAGACCGCGAAAAGTTTCGCGAGCTGATGCGCCAGATCGGAGAGCCAGTGCCCGAGTCGTGGGTTATAGAGAGCCTCAGCGAACTCAAGCGCGTGGCGGAGATTGCACCCTATCCGTGTATCGTGCGTCCTGCCTACACACTGGGCGGCACGGGCGGAGGCATTGCCCGCACTCCCGACGAACTGCTTGAGATCGGGGCGCGGGGGCTGGAACTTTCCATGCGCCATCAGATTTTGGTGGAACGCTCGCTGCTGGGCTGGAAGGAGATTGAATACGAAGTAATGCGCGACGGCGCAGACAACGCCATCGTGGTGTGTAATATGGAGAACCTCGACCCGATGGGCGTGCACACGGGCGATTCGATGGTGGTGGCGCCTTCGCAAACGCTAAGCGATTTTGAATACCAACTGCTGCGCACGGCGTCGCTACGCATCATCCGTGCGCTGGGCATTCAGGGGGGCTGTAATGTACAGCTCGCGCTGAACCCCAACGGCAGCGACTACTATGTGATTGAGGTCAACCCGCGTGTGAGCCGTTCCAGTGCGCTGGCGTCTAAAGCCACGGGCTATCCGATTGCCCGCATCGCAGCGAAAATCGCTATCGGGCTGCGCTTGGATGAAATTCGTAACCCCATCACGGGCACTTCGGCGGCGTTTGAACCCGCGTTGGACTACTGCGTGGTGAAACTGCCCCGCTTCCCGTTTGACAAGTTCCCCACAGGCGACCGCACGCTGGGCACCCAGATGAAAGCCACAGGCGAGGTGATGGCGATTGACCGCACCTTCGAGGGCGCTTTGATGAAGGCGGTGCGCGGGCTGGAAGTAGGCGTCAGCGATTTGCGCTATCCCCCTGCTGCCCGCCTCAGCCCGATGGAACTGGAGACGCTTATTCAAACGCCCAACGACATGCGCCTCTTTTATATTGCGGAAGCCTTCCGCCGCGGCTGGCTGGTGGAAGAGGTGCACGCCCTCAGCAAGATTGACCCGTGGTTCCTGCACAAAATCAAGCATCTGGTGGAGATGGAGCAGGAGCTCATCGCGCGTAGCGGAGAACTGCGAGAGCTACTCACTGGTGCGACGCCACTCGTGGCGTCGCAGGCAGAGGGGGCTGACAACCTTGGTGCGACAACAGGAATGTCGTCGCACCCAGTGGAGACGGCAACGCCGCGAATGTCACTGCCCCAGCTACTCCGCCGCGCTAAAGAG
>JAUQOS010000054.1 GCA_030550775.1 Armatimonadota bacterium | reverse complement strand
GGTCGAAATCGAAGGAAAGAACTTCGCTGAAATCAACAGCAGTATACAGAAGCTTCCCAGTGGTTCGAGCGGGCTGTAGAGTGGGCGCGCACGCCCCGCGAAAAAGCCAAAGCGCTTGAAGCCCTCGCTAACGCTGTAGCAGCTCTGGGGGATCGGGAGCGAGCACGCCAACTTATTGAGGAAGCTCGGCAGGTGAATCCGCACTATCCCGCCACTTTATGGGACGTAGATGGAAAAGCGCATTCTGAGTAATAGCAACTATGTGTAAGCTCAGCATGATTGACTTCGTGTCGGTGTTCAGGCGTCGCAGAAACGAGTGGGTACCGATGGTGTACGGATTAGACGTATTGCAGCGCGGCGAGGTGAGCCATTACTGGGCTGGCGCGGGGACTTGGTCGCGACGAATGGCGCAAGCCAGCCCGCTCAACCTGCGCCTGTGTTCGATGCGTTTGGCGACTTGGTGTCGGGCAGCCCCGATGTGTATGCTCGGAACGGCGGTTGGGGCTATCGGTACGAGGCGCATACGGGCGGCTTAGTCAAAGTCGGCGGGCGACGGTATGAACTCACAAATGGACGGTTTTGGGGGATTCCTCGTTGTGCTCGGGATGACAAGGCTATAGTCAAGCATGTGCCCTCCTCATTCCGAGCCGAGAGCGGGGGATTCTTGGTCAAGGTAGTATCTTGGGTTATGCCGAGGGCTTACTCAAGTACCTCTGGTACCCTTGACAGCCCTTACCTGATGTGGTATAATAACTGATACAAGGCGGAGGGTTGCCTGAGTGGTCGAAAGGGACCGCCTGCTAAGCGGTTGTAGGGGGAATAACCCCCTACCCCGGGTTCGAATCCCGGACCCTCCGCCAGATTTCTTTAGGCGATGAAGAACTCAGCACAATACGCATGGTGGCTGCTCATCCTACTATTTTCCCTTGTGATTGTGGCAAATGTCTCATTATTTTGGTACCTGTTTTTCACGCCTTCCAGCACCAGTCTCAGTGCGGCGAACCAACGGGTTGCTGTGGATTTTCTATCGCGCTACTTGTTACTGATGCGTTCTTCGGGCGTGGGTACGTCAGCTCGCGAGGCTACTCTGAAGGAACTGAATCGCGCTTTGGATGAATCATATGCCCCATACGAAGCCACATTGTACCGTGCCTTGCTGGAAGCCGTTTTTGAGACGGATAACCCGAAGCGCACGCTCGCACTGCTCGGCGATTTGCCTTCCGAACAGTTGACGCCCGCCCAACGGCGTTGGCAAGCGATGCGCTGGCAATCGCTCTTTCGCCAGCCACTGCCTACCGCTCAGCTTACGGAGTTGTTGGACACTCTGGAAACACCCTCACCCATCGCGCGTCGCTTAGCAGAGATTGCGCTTTACCAACGGGCGGGCGATTCGGCACGCGCGTCGGAGATACGCCAGTCGCTGGTGTCGCGCGTGTTGCTTTCGGCAATCGTGCTGGGCGTGCTGTTTCTGGTAGTAGGTATTCTCGGGCTGGCTGGTGTAGGACTATTAATTTGGTATTTCGTGAACCGCCCCGTGCTGCCGCTGCGTCCTGCCCCTGACGAATCGCCATTCGTATACGACCCGCTGCTGTGGGCGTTGGTGATTTTCCTGATGGTAATGCTTTACCTGCCTACTGTGCGGTGGTGGGTGGGCAACCTCGAGGGAGTGGAGTTGCTCTATCTGGTTGCGGTGCTGCTACCGCTGGTGTTTCTTTATTCGTTACGGCATAGCCCCGACGCGCTGGGCAACCTCCGCTGGTTCGAAGGCAGCTGGAGCAAGCAGATTGGTGCGGGCTTCGTCGGCTTTGCGATGTACCTACCCGTGCTGGTAGGCTTGGTGTGGGTGGTGACGCGGCTAATGCCCGCGCTCCCCGCGGAGCAAGTGAACCCTATTGGCGAGCGCATCGGCGGGGCGATGAGCCGCTGGGAGTGGATGTGGCTGTTCGTGCAAGCAGCAGTGCTAGCGCCGATTGTGGAAGAGTTTGTGTTTCGGGGGGTGTTGTTCAAAGTGCTGTGGCAGCGCACAGGGCGCGTTTGGCTCAGCGCGTTCGTGAGTGGCTACCTGTTTGCGGTAATTCACCCGCAGTTTCTGGGGGGTATCTTGCCCTTGACCGCGTTTGGCACGGTTGCTGCGATGCTTTACGCCCATACGCGCTCGCTGCTGCCATGCATAGTGCTGCACGCGCTCAACAATGGTGGGCTGATGCTTATGCTATGGGCATACGCGGGGTAGAATGGCGTTGTGCTGACGCGCCTGCGCTGTGTGTGGAGCTTGCCCGTGGCGCTGTGGCTGGCTATAGGGGTACTGCGCCTTGCCTACGCGCCGCTGGCAACCACGCTTGATCCCCTGCTGCGCGCTGACCCGTTGCACGGCGACGCGATTGTGCACCACCGCATGGCGACACGCCTTGTCCGCACGGGCGAGTTCCAGCTGGAGAAGGGGTTGATGGTTGCCCCCGCCTATATCTTTTTGATGGGGGGCGTGTACGCGCTTGCGGGCGCGACGCCGCTGGCAGTGCGCTTCGTCAACGCCCTGCTGGGACTGCTAACGCTGTGGGGCATCTGGCGGTTAGCGTATCGGCTGGCGGGGGATCGCGTCGCGACGATCGCGCTTGTATTGGGGGCGTTTCACCCTCACTTGCTGATGATTACGGGCTGGCTCTACACAGAGAATCTCGCCTTGCCCCTCGCGGTCTGGAGCCTCTATGGGCTATGTTATTGGCAGGGGTGGCGGGGCGCACTCGGCACGGGCATACTGCTTGGGCTGCTCGCACTCACACGGGCGAACTTCCTACCCTTCTTGGTAATCGCTGCCGTATGGCTCGCTGTTCGGACGCGCCACTGGCAACCCCCTGCCGTGCTACTGCTTTCAGCCATGCTCACCATCGCCCCGTATGTTGCCTTTATCTCCACACGCCACGGGGCATTTATTCCGATAGGTTTGGGCGGCTATGTGTTCCTGTGGGCAAACAACCCTTATGCCGACGGGGGCTACGACCCACGTTTTTTAGAGCGCACGCTCACCCTCGGAGGGGAAACGCGCCCAGTGCGCGCGTGGTTAGACGCACCTGACCCCGTTGCGCGTGACCGCCAAGCGCTGCACCTTGCACTCCAGTGGATTCGCGAGAACCCAACAGCATGGCTGCAGCTGGTCGGGCGCAAAATCGCGCTCACGCTATCGGCATTCGGCTTGCAAAACCCTGAAAACCGTGCGCTGGCTACCGCCCTGCGTATTTTAGACTTCGGCTATTGGCTGTTTTTAGGGCTGGCGGGCTATGGGCTGTGGCGATTAAGGGTTGCAAACCGCGCTGCTGCGGGGCTGTTCGCGCTCTTTATCGGCTGGGTTCTGCTCACGATTGTGCTATACGCAGGGGGCAGTCGTCCGCTGTTGCCTGCTCAGCCCTTGCTGGTTGTCGGCACTGCGATAGCCATCGCCGATTTGAGGCGCATCCTACGAACCTCGCGTCACCAACACACACCCAGAGGCAGGGTAAAACCTGTAGGCGATGGAGAAAACGGCAATGCGGCGACGCTATGCGACGATTGTTGTGGCTGCCCTGATGGTGATTGGCTACGCCCAATCGCTGCAGGCAGAGATCGACGCGCTTTTGTCTGCTGAATGGCTGCGCTTTGGTTACTGTGGTGTAGTTGTGCGCGACCTCCAAACGGGCGAGACGCTCTACCAGCGCGACGCTGAACGGATGTTGATTCCTGCTTCAAACATGAAGCTGGTCGTGTCGGCAGCGGCGTTGCACCTGCTGGGCGCGGAATACCGTTTCCGCACGCGCGTGTGGGCGCGCGGCGCACTCAGTGCTGACGGTACTCTGCGGGGCGATCTGATTTTGCAGGGTCTGGGTGACGCCACGCTCGAATGGCGCGATCTGGAGGCGATGGCGCAGCAAGTACACAAGGCGGGCGTTCGGCGTGTGCAGGGCTACTTGCTGTATGACGATTCGTGGCTGGATGCCGAGCGCTACGGTTTCGGCTGGAACATTGACGATGAGCCGTTTGGCTACCAAGCGCAGATGAGCGCGCTCTGTGTGGAGCGCAACGCCGTGCGCTTGTATGCCAAACCTGCCTCGCAAGTCGGCGCGCCCGCCCTGCTGCGGATAGAACCCGACACTGACTACTTGGAAATCGTGAACCGGACGCGCACAGTGGCCTCGGGCAGCTCCAACACGCGCCTGAGCGCTACCCGCACACGCGCCCGCAACCAACTCATTGTGGAGGGCACCATCGCTCAAGACAGCGCGGAACTGCTGGTTGGCAGATACTCGGTGGAAAACCCCTCGCACTACGCGGCGCATCTGTTTGCGCAGGCGTTGCGTAGCGCAGGTGTTGTCATAGAGCGCGGCATCGTGCCCAACCTTGTGCCGCTGCCTGCCAAACCCGACACCAACTCCAACCTGCGTATGTTGGTAGAGCATCGCTCGCCCCCGATGCGCGAAGTTGTCGCGCTCATCAACAAGCCCAGCGACAACCTCATCACCGAAATCACCCTCAAAGTCATCGGTAAGGAGCAGCGGGGCATCGGCACAACGGAAGCGGGCATCCAAGCCGTGCGTGCCTTCCTCCAGCAAGCAGGTCTGGAAGTGGGCGCCGTGCATATCGCAGATGGCTCGGGGTTGTCGCGTATCAACGGCATCAGCCCCGAAAACTTAGTCCGCTTGCTGGAATTTATGCACCGCTCACCCCACGCGGAAGCGTTCCGTGCCTCGCTGCCTATCTACGGTGTGGATGGCACGCTGCGCAACCGCCTACGCGATACCCCTGTGCAAGGCAACGGCTTCGCCAAAACGGGCAGCCTCTACCGTGTGAGCAGCCTCTCGGGCTACCTACGCACCAAAAGCGGGCGCACACTGGCGTTTGCCATCGTCATGAACGCCTACAACGCCCCCGCCAGCGACGCCCGCGCCCTGCAAGACAAACTCGTGCAACTGCTGTGGGAACGATTGTAAGCAAGGTATACTCTTGGCAAAGGAGTGCATGGGATGCGATTCGAAACGCGAGCAATCCGAGTAGGGCAGGAGCCAGATCCGACGACGGGCGCCGTGATTGTGCCGATTTACGCCACCTCCAACTTTGTGCGCCCCACAATTGAGCACCCTGAGAAGGGCTACACCTACTCGCGTATTGGCAACCCCACCCGCGCGGCTGCTGAGCAGTGCCTCGCCTCGCTGGAAAATGCCAAGTATGCCTTGCTGTTTGCCTCGGGTATGGCGGCGGAAGTCGCGCTGTTGGGGCTACTGCGCCCCGGTGACCATGTGGTGTGCACCCGCGACGTGTACGGGGGCACAGTCTCGATGTGGAAAAAGCTCGCCCCGCAGCGCGGCATCAGCGTGAGCTATGCCAACATGCTCGACCTGAACGCCGTTGCCGACGCCATCCAGCCCAACACGCGCATGCTCTGGCTCGAATCGCCCACCAACCCCCTCACCTATGTGTTAGATATCCGCGCCCTGACAGCTTTGGGGCACGAACACGACTTGATTGTGGTGATTGACAACACTTTTGCCACGCCGTACCTCCAAAACCCGCTGGAGATGGGCGTGGATGTGGTGGTGCACAGTGCCACCAAGTACTTAGGCGGGCACAGCGACATTCTGGGCGGCGCACTGGTGTTCAACCGCGATGACCTTTACGAGCCGCTGAGCATCCAACAGGCGGTGGGGGGCGCAATCTTATCGCCTTTTGAGAGCTGGTTGCTGCTGCGGGGCATGAAAACTTTGGCAGTGCGCATGCGCGCCCACTGCGAAAACGCCACCAAAATCGCCCGATACCTTGCCGAGCACCCGAAAGTAGAACGTGTACTCTATCCTGGTTTGCCCGACCACCCACAACACGCACTGGCAAAACAACAGATGCGCGACTTTGGCGGCATGATTGCTGTCTACCTCAAAACCGACCGCGTCGGCACAAACCAGTTCTGTACCAGCTTACGGTTGTTCAACCTAGCAGGCAGCTTGGGTGGTGTGGAGTCGCTGGTGGGCTTTCCTGCCACGATGTCGCACGAAAGCCTCTCTCCAGACGAGCAAGCGGCACGCGGCATCACCGACAACCTCGTGCGCCTATCAATAGGCATCGAGCACGTAGATGACCTCATCGCGGATTTAGAACAGGCACTCGCGACGCTTCCCTAACCACCTCTTAACCTTGCCGGGGCTATGGTCATTCGCGTGCAATCTGCGCCCGCAACGCGGGCGGAAAGGAGTGTGCGCTATGCGTGTGCGAGCCTGTCTGGTAGGGATGCTCATCATCGCAGCAATCGTTACGGGTAGCGCGCAAATCGCGCAGCAACTCTCTACTGGTGGTGACTTCGTGTTCAAGTTCAATGGTGCTGATTACCGCATAACTGGCGCTGTCAACTTCCAAGAGAGCTTCAGTCCCCGCCCTCCGCTGGTGTTCGACCTGCGCGACCTCAACAACGACGGTGTCGCCTTGGATGTGTTGCTGGATCTGAGCCCGCTTGGGAACATCAATCGTCAGGTACCGCTCCTGGGGCAGGTGATTTCCGACGGTGCTGACGAAGCAATCATTCGTTGGAGTGGCACCGACAATCCTAACATCTGCGTACAGGTAAGTGACAACGGGTTTAGTGCGCAGATCCTCATTTTTGAGGTTCAGGGCACACTGACGGGGCGTGTGCGCCGCGTGCCCTGTGGCCCCGACCCTTACAACCTTCTGGAGCGCAACACCCACCTGGAGATTGTGAAAGAAGGCGGAGACCGCGAGAACAACCTGCGGGTGCGCGCTTATTTGTTCTGCATTCAAAATCCGTTCACCATTATCACCGTGGATGTGTTCAACATCCGCTGGGCGGGTTCGGGCGGTGGTTTGCCGAAGTCGCTCGGCAATGTGAACGGCGATTGCGCCGTTAACGACGCTGACCTACTGCAGGTTCTGTTTAACTTCGGTACCAACGACCCCAGTACCGACACCAACGGGGATGGCGCCGTAAGCGATGCCGATTTGCTCACCGTGCTGTTCAACTTCGGTCAAGGCGTGTGAAAGGAGCGGGGCATGGGCACATAAGCCCGTGCCCTCAGTTTAGCGTCGCCCGCGACGCAATCGGTAGACATACGCCAACACTTCCGCCACCGCTTGATAAAGCGTGCTTGGAATCTCCTCGCCCACTTCTACCTGCGTGTAGAGGCTACGTGCCAGCGGCGGGTTGGGCACAATCGGCACATGCCACTTGAGCGCTTCCTCGCGAATGCGTTGCGCCAGCCAGCCCTTGCCCTTTGCCACCACGCGGGGCGCGCGCATCGTGGCGCGGTCGTAGCGCAGCGCCACCGCATAGGTCACAGGGTTTGTTACCACCACATCGGCGCGGCGCACCTCGCCGATAGCGCGGTGCCGCGCGATCTCTTGCATGCGTCGCCGAATCCGTGCGCGCAGCTGCGGGTCGCCCTCCAACTGCTTGAACTCCTCTTTGAGCTCGTAGCGCGACATGCGAATACTCTTCTCAAAATCCCACCGCTGATACAGGTAATCCAAAATCGCAAGGATGAGCCAGAGCACGCCGACGCGCAGCCCCACTTGATAGAGTGCATCGGCAAGTGGTACAAGGGCATGCGGCATCGGCAGCTGCGCCGCGCCAAGGAGCGATTCCATTTCGTTTTGCAACGTGCGCCACGCTACCCACGCGATTAGCCCAAACTTGAGCAACGCCTTGAGCAGTTCCACCACTGCGCGTTGCGAAAAGAGCCGCTGGAAGCCACGCACGGGGTTGATTCGGTTCAAGTCAGGTGCAAGGGGCTGTGCTGAGATGTATAGCCCCACCTGCATCGCGTTGGTCAGTAGCGCGACGAGCACCGCCACGCCCATCAGCGGGGCAAGGAACGCCAGCGCGCCAAGCACCAACGCCTCCGAAAACTGCTGGGTGCTCGCGTGCGCCAACTGCTGCTGAAACGCCATCAGCAGCCGCTCGCCCCCCCACCGCATCGCCACTGGCAGCGTGAGCACCAGCGCCAAAAAAATCGCCGCCCCGTTGACCTCTGTAGAGCGTGCGACTTGCCCTTTTTTGCGAGCTTCTTGTCGCTTGCGTGGGGTTGCTTGCTCGGTGCGTTCCTCGTCTGCCATGCTGGTGGAATTATCGGCATCGTGCAGGCGAAACCTTGCTGCGTCGGGGAAATGCCAACGGTTGAGGCGGGGGCTTTGCCGCGTTCGTAAAACTGCCCTCCCGACGGTCAACAGCAGAGGTATACTTCTCGCGTCGGAGGCTGCGATGTTCAAGCGTGGAGCCGCCTCAGCCCAAGAGGCGCAAGTGGAGCTCTACCTCTCTGCAGAGACCGAATCAGCGGGGTACGAATGGCTGAGAGACCTTCGTGAGGGCGAACTGCGCATGCCTTTTATCCCTGGCTATAACGAGATGCAACTCGTTGTTTCGACGCGATTACCGAAGCCCGCTACGCTCTACCTGAATCGTGTGGAACTTGTGGCACGCCCCGCACACCAAACGAACCTTGGGCGTGGCTTCTCCCTACAAGCGGAGTACTGGGGCAAAGAGGCGCCCGTGGTGCCGCTGCCCGCGGCAAGCCCCGAAGGGTTTCCGAAGCAGGTAAGGATTCCGTTCCGATTTTCCTACGCTGGTCTGCCTCCTAAAGAGATGTATGTGCTCACTTTGCGCGCGGCACCCGATGCCGTGGTTGCTGACGGCGCACCTGTGCTTGCTTCCACATACACGACTGTGACGTTGTACATCCCTGCACTGCCTGTACCCCCCAAGATAGCCGAAGGGCGACCGTTTTTCTGCGTACCGCTCACGGGCGAGGGCTTTCCCTACCGAGATGCGCAAGGCAAGCCGATTGAGTGGCGACGCGCTGCACTGCGTAAGTGGACACTGGTGCGCCGCACGGGCAACACGCTGGAGTTTGCGATTGAAGGAACGCCTACTCGCGCCTACTACGAGTGGGATGGCATCTCCGACCTACCCACACTGTTGCCAATGATTGATGAGCCAACAGTACGCCAGCTCAAGGCGCGGTATGAGGGGAAGCGCGTGTGGGGCTACGGAGGCCTCAGCGCGAGCGCAGTGCTCCCTCCGCCGAGCCAAACAGTAGGGTTGGGTTTCGAAAAGGATAAGCCCGCTCGAATTCTGCGCATTGTGCGCGTGTGGCGCCCGTGGACGGCGCTGACAGTGGGCAGCATGCTCTACATCGGTGGGCGCGACGACTTTTTCTACACCCACCAGCCCCTGCTGGTGCAGCTCCTACCTGAAGGTCGGGCTAAGGCCGCAGTGGGTGTGAATGCGGGCATCGAGGCGATTGAGCGAGTGATGTCCCAGCCACGCCGCTATGCGATAGGCTTTATCGAGTTGCATGCTGACCTTTGGGACTTCGAGCGCAGCTACAGCCTGCAAAGCCCCTATGAACTGAGCCGCCGTTGGAGTGCAACCGAGCGACGCGCTTGGCGTAGCGGTGAACTCGCAAAAGGCATTCGCCACGAAGTAGTCGCTTGGATTCTGGGCTGGCCCCCCGGCTACGGCACTAAGGACGACCTCAAGCGCCTCGACCTGTGGGTCTACCCAGATGTGCCATTCCCTGCAGAGTTGTACTTCCGCAACGGGCGATTGGTTCGGTGGGAGTTTCATCGGCTGCCGTAGGAGCGTGTGTAGGACGCAACACCAAAACTCCGCAATTGTGAGGCAGCGTGTGAACAAATCGCTGCCCCGCACGGCTCAAGCCGTTCTTGTGCGAGCCAAGTTCACCTGTGTCGGCTTTGGTTCGTCGGGGAGGACACCGAGGCGACGCTTTAGCCCGCGTTGGGGGCTTCATTTGCACAGGAACGACTTTAGTTGTCTGTGGTAAACTACTTATTCAACTCTCATCGCCGCTTATGCTCAAACGGACGCCGAGAAATCAATCCAAGCGCGTCGCGCCCTTTGTGAACGAATGCACAAACGCTTGCAATCCCCCACGCGGTTTAGGTACAATAGGGGCGTGAAGACCGCCCAACGTGCGTTCAGCATGCCAACGGCGATGGTTCGTATACAAAAACTGCGTACATACTGGCTATTGAGTAAGCCGCGCGTGACGCTGTTAGTATGGCTTACGACAGTGGCGGGGCTGGTATTGGGCGGCTGGGGGCAGTCGCTAGAAGGAGGTTTGATTCTTGCCACGCTGATTGGCTCATGGTTAGTGATTGCCTCGGCAAACGCGCTCAATCAAGCGATTGAATGGCGCTATGATGCCCTGATGGTGCGCACTGCCACGCGTCCAATTCCTTCGGGCAGTGTTAGCCCCCTTGAGGGCTGGTCGGTGGGGATCGTATGGGGGGTAGCGGGGGTTTTGGTGTTGGCGTGGTGGGTGAACCTGCCTGTGGCGGTGCTCGGAGCGATCTCAATTTTGCTCTATGCGTTTGTGTACACCCCCCTGAAGCGGCGCACACACTTTAGCACCGCGATTGGGGCAGTGCCGGGCGCAATTCCGCCGTTGGCGGGCTGGGTGGCGGCGCAGGGCAGTTTCTCGGTGGAGGCGTGGCTGCTGTTCGCGTTGCAGTTTGTGTGGCAGTTCCCCCACTTTTGGGCGATCGCATGGCTGTACCGCGATGAGTATGCCAAGGCGGGGTTCCGCATGTTGCCGTATGCGGGCGCCTCGGCGGAGGTGACCGCGCGCCTGTCGCTACTGTACACGCTGATGATGGTTGCCCTCAGCCTGCTGTTCGCGCCGTTTACGACGCTCAGTTGGCTCTATCTGCTGGGGGCGATTACACTGGGGTTATGGGTGTTCGGAGCTGCCTACCGATTTGTCAAAGCCCCGCAGTTGCCCCAAAGCGCACGCGGTGTGCTCATCAGTTCGGTGCTCTACCTGCCATTGCTATTAGTTTGGCTCATTTTGAGCACCTGACGCCCCCGTAGTGCTGGCACAATGGTGCGACGGCATTCATGCCGTCGCCAAGTGTGTCCCGTCAGGAACCGCACCACGCGCGTGGTGCAGGGGGGCGCACTAGCGACGAAATGGAGCGCTTCAATCGCGCTTCTATCGGTAGGCCTGAAGCGAGTTCAGGCAACAGGAGGTATCCAGCATGGCAAAGCTAAAGATGCGTCCGCAATCGTATGGGCGTGGGCTGGGTGAAGGTACGTTGCCCCCGCGCTACCGCGGTGATGAGGGCGAGGGCAGCGAGCAGCCGCACGACAAGTTCCAGACCGCGCGGCTGGGGTTGTATTTGTTTCTGGGCGCGCTGGTGATGATGTTTGGAGCGCTGGCGGTTCTTTACCTGTTGCGCGTGCCCGCCCGCGAGGAGTTCGCCTTCCAGATGCCTAAGCTGAGCTGGCTCAGCACTGCTGTGATTTTAGCCAGCAGCATCCCGTGCCAGATGGCGCTCAATGCCGCGCGCACCAACTCGGTCAAAGGTGTCTGGGGCGGAATGCTGTTGACACTGGTTTTGGGCGCTTTGTTCCTAGTGATGCAAGCAGGTAGCTGGGGTGAGCTGGCACGCCAACTACAGGGCGCCCCGACCCACTTTTTCTCGGCGATGTTCTACGTCATAAGCGCGCTTCACGGCTTGCACCTGCTAGGCGGGCTAATCTTCGTGGGCTACCTGCTCTACCAAGTCCAAGTGCACCAACTTGTAAACCCCCAGTATGTGGAGTTGGGCACCATCTATTGGCACTTTTTGGGCATTCTGTGGGCGGTTTTATTTGGCGTGATGCTCATCACGTGAGGTGAATGAGAATGCGCGCTGCGATGGTGTTTGCGTGGACACTGTTTGCGCTGGCGTTGGCGGCTTTTGTATTTGCGCTGATCAGCCGTCAAGCGGCGCTCAAACAGCCAGAGCCGCTGCCTGTGATGGGCACGATGGACGCCCCCTTCAAACTCACCAACCAGTGGGGCGAAACCGTCACCCACGAACAACTCAAAGGCAAAGTGTGGGTGGCGTACTTTTTCTTCACCAGATGCCCCAGCGTCTGCCCGATTATGAACCGCAACGCCATCGCGGTGCAACGCGCCTATGCCAACAACCCCGACGTGATCTTGGTCGGCTTCTCGGTAGACCCTGAACACGACACCGTGGCAGTGCTGAAAAAGTGGTCAGAGCGCCACGAAGCCATCAAGGGCAAATGGCACTTCCTTACAGGCGACCGCAAAACTATCTACGAACTCTCGCGCCAGACCTTCAAACTGGGCGTGGAACCTGGCGATAAAGACCACCCAATCGTTCACAGCGACCGCTTAGTGCTGATCGACCGTCAAGGGCGCATCCGCGGCTACTACTCGGGTATGAACCCCGAGACAGTGCAGCAGCTCATCCACGACATCGCCCGAGTGCTAAACGAGCAGTAGGTGCGGCTACGCCTCATCCGCCCTAAGGGGGGCAGATTCCGCGCTCCGCTCAGAAAGGATTGTGTTGAGATTCCTCCCTGCGCTCGGAATGACAGTGTTGTTAGCGCACCGACTTTCCTGCCATTCCGAGCCGAAGGCGAGGAATCTCGTGTAGGTAGCAATTCGGGTTAGGTATACTGTTCGCTGCAGAGGAGCCGACGATGAAGCTGCACGAGTACCAAGCGAAGCAGATTCTGAGTGATTTCGGTGTGCCCGTGCCTCAAGGAGAGGTGGTAGCTACGCCTGCGGGTGCTCGCGCGATTGCTGAGCGACTGGGTAAGCCCGTCGTGGTGAAGGCCCAAGTATTGATGGGCGGCCGCGGCAAGGCAGGCGGTATCAAGCTCGCGCGTACCCCCGACGAAGCCGCCGAAGCCGCCGAAAGCATCCTCGGTAAGCGACTCGTCTCGCCCCAGAATCCACAGGGCTTGGTCGCAGAAAAGGTGCTGGTGGAGGAAGCGATTGAGATCCAACGCGAGTACTACATCGGAATCACGATTGACCGCACTCGTCAGCGCAACGTGCTGATGGTGAGCATGCAAGGGGGCATGGATATTGAGGAGGTTGCAGCCCAGAACCCCGAAGCGATTGCCACCGTCGCAATTGACCCTCTGTTGGGGCTAACTGACTACGCGGCGCGTGAAGCACTCTACGGCGCAGGCATTCCGCAAGAGCAGGTGCGCCCGCTCAGCGCGTTGATACACAGCCTTTACCGAGCCTACATCGCGGTGGATGCCAATCTCGCCGAGATTAACCCCTGCGTAATCACCAGCGACGGGCGCGTAATTGCTGCCGACGCCAAAATCACGCTGGACGAGAACGCGCTGTTTCGCCAAAAGCGGCTGGAGGCACTGCGCGAAGAGAGTATTGAAGACCCGATTGAGGAAGAGGCGAGCCGCCGCGGACTTGCCTATGTGCGGTTGGGGGGCGACATTGGCATCATCGGCAACGGCGCGGGCTTGGTGATGAGCACTGTGGACGAAGTGGCACGCGCAGGCGGTCGCCCCGCGAACTTCTTGGACATCGGCGGTGGGGCGCGTGCCGAGCGCGTGCGTCAAGCCGTCGAGCTGGTGCTGATGGACCCGAATGTGAAGGGGCTGTTGTTCAACATCTTTGGGGGCATCACGCGCGGCGATGAGGTGGCACGCGGAATCTTGGAAGCGTTCTCCACGATGGAGGTCAATGTCCCGGTCGTGGTGCGTTTGGCGGGCACACACGCCGAAGAGGGGCGCGCCTTGCTGCAGGGCACGCCGCTGATCCCCGCAGAGACGATGCAGGAAGCCGCTCGCAAGATTGTGGAGTTAGTGGCTGCCCGCTCATAGCATCTGGTACTCAGGGGCGCTGAATACGATTTGCAGCGCGCCCTGCACCACTTCGCGATCGGCGCGGCGCAGTGCCTCCACACCGCCGCGCCTGCTCAAATAATCCTGCAAGCTTTGCCGCGTGCGCGGCTGCAACGCCACATCCAACACTGTTTCCAGCCGCGTGATGAACTCGTCCACGCTGCGCGGGGCGGGTGTGCCCACCAGTTCGTTCAGCGTGGCAAAGCCTAAGGCGCGTCTGTCGGGCACTAGGAACTCCGCAAAGCGCATCCGCTCCAGCATCGTGGTGGAGCTAATCCATGCCTTCCCCCACTCCCAGCCTGCCACATCGGGCGGATAGAGCAACATTTGCCCAATGCGGCGTGTCCACTGAGTCGCCAACCGCAGGTATGCGACCAGCAGTCGCTGCCCCGACCCATCGCTAAGGTTGATGGCGCGCAATCGCTCGCCGATGCCCACCTGGCGCAGCGTGCCCACCACGAACTCTACAGGGCTTTTCACACGCTTGCGCCAGTTCAAGGGGCTCCAAAACGCGGGGGTAAGCAGCAAGCGGTGCAGGAGCGCGCGAATGCTATAGCCCGACTCGCGGAACACTCTCGCCAGCTCCTGCACGGTGCGCTCGTCGGGCGGCTCCACGTCGTTGATAAAGTGCCGATAGAACTTGCGCGCGATAAACGGCGCAGTGGCAGGATGTTCAACTGCCATCTCAATGATATCCTCGCCCTTGAAGCGCCCACGCTTGCCGAATACCTCCTTCTCGCCGTCGTCATGCTGATTGGGATTGAACACAAAGCTTGCCGTGACACGGCTGAACGACCAACCTGTAAACGCCCGCGCCGCCTCTTGGATGTCGCGCTCCGTGTAGTGGCCGATGCCCATCGTGAACAGCTCAAACAGCTCGCGGGCGAAGTTCTCGTTCGGTCTGCCCTTCACATTGCGGTTGCCGTCCAGCCACACCAGCATCGCAGGATCTTTGGCAACCTCTAAGGTAAGCGTTTTGAAGTTATCCAGCCCCAAGCGTTGGAACAGTTGGATTTGAATGAGCATCAACCTGCCGGCTTGCACTTTGGAGGCAGAGGTAGCAAAGTGATTGTGCCAAAACAGGGCGATGCGTTCTTGGATGGGGCGACGCGAGACGAGCATACGGTACAGCCACCACGCGCTCACGGCGCGAGGGTCTAGGTTGCGCTGCTCGCCTTGCAGCAAGTTGAGGATGGCATCGTCGTCAATCTCGTGGTCGTGAGGATTGCCCAGCAAGTGTTCTACCGCCCCGTGAATGCCCAACGGTAGCAGCGGTTCAATCTCGCTGGGGCGTGCGCTAAAACCCACACGCCTGTGCAAATGCGCCAGCCGCTCGCGCAAACTCGATTGCATCTCGTCATCCCTGTACATTATAAACGATTTTGGACAAGAAGGGGTTCACTTTGGAGAGCGTTCGGAGCCTATGGCTCGAAAGTTGCTAACAAAACGGTGGACGCCTGTGTATATGAGCGCAGAACGCCTTGAGAGTGTCGGGAGGTGACTTATGCACAAACTGAGACGATGGCTACCAAAGCTGTCAGCGCTGGTTGTTGCATTGGGGGCAGCGAAAGGAGCTTACGCCCAGCGACTGGTTTGGTTAGTTGCTCCTGGCAGCGCCGATAGCGTAGCGCTCCGTGTAACTAACGACGGTAAGTTCGTTGTTGGGCGAGGCGGAGACTTTTTGCAGGACACGCGTAGTGCCGATGCCTTCTTGTGGAACCTGAACACGGGTGTAGTTGCTCGCCTGACTTCTAACGGGGGCGTATCCTTCGG
>JAUQOS010000141.1 GCA_030550775.1 Armatimonadota bacterium | reverse complement strand
CCAAGAAAGTGGGGGTAAGTATACCTAAACCCAACCTGCTACCTATACCGAGATTCCTCGCCTTCGGCTCGGAATGACAATGGTCGGCTACAGTTTGTCACCCCGAGCGCAGCGAGGGGTCTCAAGCGCAAGGTTTGTGCAGATTCCTCGCCTTCGGCTCGGAATGACAGGAGGATGTTTGCGCTCAGAAGAGCCCGCCACCCCGAGCGCAGCAAGGGATCTCCTCGCGAGGCTTGTGCCGACTCCTCGTCTTCGGCTCGGAATGACAAAACTTTTGCTTGCAAAAACATTTTCACTTTTGCAAAAACAGCCCTGTCATTCCGAGCGGCGCGAGGAATCTCGCCCGTTTGAAGCGGAGGGGCGGCAATTTGGGGTGTACCTACTTTGCGGGGCAAAATTCTTGTTCTATCGCGCGCAGTGTGGCTTCATATTCTGGGGTATCCAGCCCTTCCAACCACATAATCAGCGCGTCTTCGGTGTTGTCGTAATACTTGGGGCGGATGGCAACGGGGCGGAAGCCAAACTTTTCGTAGAGTTTTTGGGCTGGAGTATTGCTTACGCGCACTTCTAAAATAGCCTTGACGCAACCGCGCTCACGGGCGATGCTCAGCAGGCGGTGGATCAGCCGCTTAGCGAAGTTGCGCCCGCGATATTCGGGCTTGACCGCTACATTAGTAATATGTGCTTCATCAACGACCAGCCACATGCCTGCATAGGCGACGATTTTGCCGTCTACACGCAAAATGAGGTACAGCGCGGCGGGGTTGCGCAAGTCGTTGCGGAACGCCTCCTCCGACCAGCCTGGGGCGAACACTTCCCGCTCGATGGGCATCACCTCAGGCAGGTGCGCCTCGGTCATGCGCTCAATCGTTAGCGTCATCCCGTCGCTAATCTCGGACTCCGCAAAGTTGTTTGTAGACTTGAATGACTTTGCGCACATAGTTTTGCGTTTCCTTGTAGGGTGGCACGCCTCCGTGTCGGCGCACGGCACCCGAGCCAGCGTTGTAGGCAGCCAGCGCCAGAATCACATGGTCCCAGCCATTAGGGTCACCCGTTTGTGCCCAATATTTTTCCAGATGTCCGCGCACAAGGCGCACTGTGCCGTGTAGATTTTGCACGGGGTCGTAGGGATCTACGATGCCCAGTCCTCGTGCCGTGGCTGGCATGAGTTGCCCCAGCCCTGCAGCCCCTTTGCGCGAGGTGGCGTTTGGGTTGAAGCCCGACTCGACCAACACAATCGCCACGATGAAGCGCGGGTCAACGCCGTAGTGCGCGCTGAAGCGCAGGATTGCCCATGCGATTTCGTCGGCTTGTTGTTTGGGTAGGCGTGGGTTGACGCGCCGAATGAACTGGGCGTAGATAGGCTGGTATTGATGCATGCGGGCGCGGAAGGTGTCCCAGTCGGCGGCGGGGTTGAGTGGTGGCGGCGCGGAGCGTTTGGCGCGGCTGTTGGGCGTGTGGGTGCGCGCGTTGCGTGGCGTGGCTTGAGCCGCGCGCACGGCTTGCTGTGCCCGCTGCTCGGCTTCCCAGCGCGCCATCAAACTGGCGTAGGTGGCAGCTAACAGTCGATAGGTGGGTGTCACTAACTCGCTTTCGCGGCGGACTTCCACAATCGCGCGGATGCGCAGTTGCCCGCGGGTGAGCCAGCCATCGCCCTCGCCAATCGCCACCACGAGGCTGCGCCCCGGCTCCACCTCCATCAGAATGGAGCGTTGCCCGTCCACCGCGATGGAGCCGACCACCGTGCCCTCCACTTCCAGCACGCGCTTGCCCACGGCTAACTCCAGCCCCGCAATCGGCGTGGCTGCCTTGATTTTGTGCGCCGCGCGCACACGCAGGTACGGCTCCAACTCCTGCGCATGCCCACTGAAGAGCAACAAGCTCACAAGCCACAGTCCCAACGGTCGTGCCATACTAGCGAAACTATTCCACGCAGCTATACCGTTTTCCTGCCAGATTTGGGCAGTTCGGCGAACTACCAACTGGCAGCCCGCGTCTATGAAACCGCGCGATTAGGTGTAGTGTAGGCTATAATAGCCGTGAGCGGATGATGGAGGCAGGCGATGCATAAATCGAAGCTGTCTGTTGGGGCGCCGCTGTGTGAGTCGGCAACGGGTGAGTTTTGGGCAGCCGAGTTGTCGCGTCGGCAGTTTCTGCGGGCGGGGCTAACATTGGTTGCCGTGGGGTTGGCTGCGCCGCCATGGCTGGCACAAATCGCCCACGCCGATGCCCAACGCCTCAAAAAAGGCGAGAAACTGCCCAACGATCACATTTTAGTAGTGCTCCAACTCACAGGGGGCAACGATGGGCTAAACACCGTGGTGCCCTATCGCGACGAGGTGTATTACCGCGCCCGCCCCACGCTGGCGATTCCAGAATCGCAGGTAGTGCCATTGGAAGAGCCGTTGGGGCTGCATCCGGCGCTGGCACCGCTGAAGCCCCTCTACGACGAGCGCGCCATCGCCATCGTGCAAAATGTGGGCTATCCCAACCCGAACCGCTCGCACTTCCGCTCGATGGAAATCTGGCAAACAGCAGACCCCGACGGCTACAGTCGCTACGGCTGGCTGGGCAAATATTTAGACACGCTGACCGACGCCGCCGCCAACCCCGTGATGGCAATCAGCTTTACGCAGGAGTTACCCCTGGCGTTGCAGGGGCGCAAGGCGCAGGTACCGTGCTTTGCCAGCCTTGCCGATTTGCAGTTGATGTCGGGCGACCCTGAGCTGGAGCGCACGCTCAAGCAGCTCACCCACGCGGAGGAGCGCAAAATGGACAGCCCCGCCGCCGTGATTCGCCACTCCACGCGCACCGCGCTGGAAGCGTTGGAGCAGTTGCGCGAGCGCATCCGCCACTATCGCCCCAACGCCAACTATGGCAACGACCCCTTTGCACGTGGGCTGCAGCAAGCAGCGCAGATTATCGCCACCTCACCTCAAACACGCATCCTCTACGTGTCGGTGAACGGCTTTGACACCCACGCAGGGCAGGCGAACACCCACGCGCGCTTGCTTGGTCAGTTTGCGGAGGCTGTGCGTGCGTTCTATGCCGACCTAATGGCCATGGGCAAAGCCGACAAGGTGTTACTGATGGTGTTCTCCGAGTTTGGCAGGCGCGTGCACGAAAACGGCAGCTTGGGCACCGATCACGGCGCAGCAGCACCAATGTTCCTGATTGGCAAGCGCGTGCACGGCGGCGTGCACGGCGACCCGCCCGACCTGCGCAACCTAGATAGCAACAACGACCTGCGCATGCAGACCGACTTTCGGCGCGTGTATGCCACCGTGCTCACTTGGCTGGGGGGCGACCCTGAAGCCGTGCTGGGCAAGGGCTTTGC
>JAUQOS010000053.1 GCA_030550775.1 Armatimonadota bacterium | reverse complement strand
GCTTGGGCAGTTCGGGCAGTGCCCTATACCCTTGTCAGGAGCGCAGCGAGGGATCTTGGCTGTGGTTTGCCACAGATTCCTCGCCTTCGGCTCGGAATGGCAAGGCTGTCTTCGCAAAGATTCCTTGCCTTCAGCTCGGAATGACAAGCTCAAAACGCTTTGCTAGCCCGAGCGCAGCGAGAAATCTCGCCTGGCTCGAAACAGATAGATAACCACTTGGGCTATCCTTACTCCGCCAGCCGTTTTTGCAACCGCTGGATACCTAACGCTTTACCTGTGGTGCGCTCCAAATCAATCAGCACAGCGCACACCACTGCAGCTCCTTTCGCGACCTCGCTTTTGGCGGGCATTCCCGTTAGGAAGCGTTGAATAGAGGGCTCCAGCTCCATCCCAATAGATGAGTGTAACGCACCGCACATCCCCGCGTCGCTGATGAACGCCGTGCCTTTAGGCAAGATCCGCTCATCGGCGGTTTGCACATGCGTGTGCGTGCCTATCACTGCACTGGCGCGCCCATCAACATAGTACGCAAAGCATGCCTTCTCGGAAGTGGCTTCGCCGTGAAAATCCACAAACACAAATGGCGTGTTTAGTTGAGCATAGATCTCATCGAACTTGCGGAAGGGGCAATCTGCGTGTTCCATAAACACGCGCCCCGCTAGCGAGATAATTGCCAGCTGCTTATCCAGCACCGGCAGCACCGTGTAGCCCTTGCCTGGCGCAAGTGGCGAGTAGTTTGCAGGGCGCACAATGCGCGGGTCTGAGTCCAGAACGGGGTAAATCTCCTTTTTGTCCCAAATGTGATTGCCAGTAGTGAAGGCGGCGATGCCCAGCTCCATTAGGTCGTGCATTACTTCGGGCGTGAGGCCCTTGCCGCCAGCGGCGTTCTCGCCGTTTGCCAAAACGATGTCGGGCGCGTAGCGTTCCCGCCATTCGGGCAGCACTTTTGCCACTGCTTGGCGCCCCGTGCGCCCCACAATGTCTGCCAGAAATAGGATCCTCACAACCTAAAGTGTACCCCGACGGGCAGGGGCTTGAATTCTTAGCATGGCTAAGGGTAATATCTATAGAGAATGACGCGGAGGTAGCTATGAGCCAAACAGAGACGCTAATGACTCAGCATTCCGAGGGAGAGGCGCAGCCTCAGACGACGGAGGGCTTTGTGGCGATCAACTACATCACCTGCGAACCGGAGTATCGCGAGCGGTTTGAGTATCTGTTCAAGACGCGCGCACGGGCGATCGACCGTATGCCGGGCTTTCGTGGGATGTATGTGTTGCGTCCGCAGCGCGAGGGCGACCCGTACTTGGTGGTTAGCCACTGGGAAAGCGAGGCGCACTTTCGCGCGTGGCTCCAGTCGCCCGAGTTTTTGGAGGGGCACAAGCGCGGGTTTGAGGACATCCAACAAGCAAAAGCGCGCGGCGAGAAACCCCCGATGCATTCCGACTTCCGCACCTACGAGATTATCACTCGCTGACCGCTTCGCTGCACGCCACCAACGGCGACATTCACCGTCTTAGACAAGCAGGAGATAGGCGGTCGCCGCCGAAATCGTTTCGGGTACAATCAAAAACACCCCTGCAGATTGGCAGGAGTGTTGGAGTTGCTGGCGAATCCAAGCTTGGGAGAACGGCATGGCAAAGCAACCAGGCGTTGTTGTAGGGATTGATTTAGGTAGCCGCCTGATTAAGGTAGCGGAGGTTCGGGCAGGGCGCACGCCTGTGGTGACAAACATCGGCATCGCCCCCACCCCAGAGGGCGCTATTGATAGTTCGGGAATCGTTGACAAAGCAGCCGTTGCGGCGGCGTTAAAACGCTTGCTGGCAGAGTCGGGCATTGCGACCAAACAAGCCGCGTTCGCACTGGCGGGACAGAATTCAGTGGTTGTGCGCGTGCTGGAAGTGCCCAAAATGAGCCCTGCCGAGTTGCGCCAGCATATGGAGTGGGAAATCGGGCGCAACATTCCGTTCGCCGATACAAATGTGGAGTCTGCCTATGAGGTGATTCGTCGCCCTAATGCCGACCCAAATGCCGACAATATGGAAGTGGTGTTGGCGGTGGCTCAACGCGACGCGGTGGATAGCCTCGTGGAGATTGCCGATAAACTGAAGCTGGAGCCCTATGCGATTGATGTAGAGCCACTGGCGCTGGCACGCAGCTTATTGCTGACACAGCCGGACATGCAAACTAAGAATGTGGCAGTTGTGAATCTGGGCGCCGAGTCGACCACGATTGATATCTACATTCAGGGGCTGCTGAGCTTTCCGCGCGTGCTGCCGATTGGGGGCAACATGCTCACGCGAGCAATCGCTGAGCGTCTGATGATTAGCGATGCGGACGCCGAGCAGCTCAAAGTGCAAGCGGCGGAAGTGCTACTAGATCAGATTCCGCAAGCGCCTTCGCCGTTTGGAGTGCCCACGGGCGGATTCTACACCCCAGGATATGCCACCGAACCCACCTACGGCGGGGAACCCTCACCGTTTATGACGCCCGGTTCGCTCACAGGCGGCTACGAGCCAAGCGAGCCAGCCTCGCCCTTCACTGTGCCAGGAGAACCTACGGTGCCCCCCTCGCCCTTTGCCGAGCCAAGCCCTGAGCCGTTTGCCGTGCCGGGCGAGCCATCG
Organism: Armatimonadota bacterium; assembly: GCA_030550775.1. Classification (GTDB taxonomy): domain Bacteria; phylum Armatimonadota; class Fimbriimonadia; order Fimbriimonadales; family GBS-DC; genus GBS-DC. Next base: position 13,451 of record JAUQOS010000053.1, on the reverse strand, counting down.
CCTGAACCCGAAGCGACCTTGCCTGCACAATCGCCCGTCGACCCGCAAAAGCGCGAGATATTCTTAGCCATCTATCCGCTGCTGGAAGAGCTAGTGACGGAAATCCGCCGTTCAATTGAATACTTCCGCAGCCGCAATCAGGACATGGATGTGCAACAGATTGTTTTGTGTGGTGGTGGCGCGGCGCTACCCAATCTTGATCAGCTGATTGCGAATGCCACAGGCATTCCGACCACGGTTGGCAACCCGTTCAAGGGTGTGCAACTCAGCGTCAAACGCCATGGACCCGACTATGTGGCTGCCCACGCTCATTTGCTGGCAGTAGCGGTCGGGATGGGCTTGCACGCCAGCTTCTAACGGAGGCACGGAGCGATGAAACTGAATCTGGTACCCGATTATGTACGCCAGCGTAAGGTTAGCAAGCAAGTAATCGCGCTGCTGGTGGTGGTGTTTCTTTTGGTCAACTTGGCGATGGTGGGCTGGCTGGTAAGCGTGCATGCGCGCCTTGCCGAACTCCAGCAGCGTAAAAGCGACTTGGAGATGCAAGCGCAACAAGTAGATACGCTTTACAATCAAGCAAACCAACTGATTGATTCTGCAGCGCTAGCGTTGGGCAAGGTGGAATGGGTCAAGCGTGTGCAGCAGCACAACCTTAAGTATCCAGAGCTGTACAGCGAGGTGGCACGCTACACTTCGCCGCGCGTGCGCTACTACCAGATGCAGGTGGCACAAGGCAACCAGTTGCAGCTGGCGGGCTTTACGCGCAACATTCGCGATTTAGGGTTATATCTTCAAACGATGTACCAGTGCCCGCTGTTTACGGCAGTGAGCCTGACTTCAGCCGCTCTGCCAGGCTATTCTTCGTCGGGCGCGCAACAGGGTGCGGCGGTGGGCTTTGGATTGCCTGGTGGCGGTGCCCCTGCAGGACCTACGATTGGGGGGGTAGCGGGCATCGGCGGCGGTGGTGCACCACCCGCGCCGATTGGTCCGGGGGCACCTGGGGGTGTTGGCGGCTTTGGTGGGGGCGGTACCAATATCGGCTCCACCTCGCCTGCGAACTTAATGCCATTCCAAGTGGTTGCCTACCTCAAAGAGCCGATTACTCCGCCTGCACCTCCTGCGAGTCTACCTGGGTTGAATCTGGGCACGGGTGGAGCAGCGGGCTTTGGTGCTCCGATGAGCTTAGGTGCACCTATGGTGCCTCCTGGTGGTCCGCGCGGCATGGCGGGGGGGCCTGAACTCTAACGGAGGGCACGCGATGAAGGGCTTGTCAATGTTTGCAAAGGTTTCAATTGGGCTAACACTCACCATTGTGGTGGCAGCAGCAATCTTCCTGTTGGGCATTCGCCCCACCCTGCAGAACATCCGCTACCACGAGGAAAACATCGCCCAGCTGGAGGCGAAAGTGGCGCGTATTCCCACTGCACGGCAGCTGGTAGAGCGTGCCCGAGCGCGCGTGCAACAAGCCGAGCGCGACTTAGCACGCATCGAACGCACTAAGATGCCCGTAAACACGATTGATCTCAGCGATCGGCTCAAAGCGTGGATGCAATATCCTGATATGGTGCGTGAAATCGGCGTGAAGTTGCGCGTGTGGCCCGAACGCACAGGCGTCCAGCGCCTCTACGAGGTGAACTTGCCACCACCCCCGACCGACCCGAACGCGATTCCGACCATAGTCTTGGTATTTCCCATCGGGCAAGTGCAGGTGCGCGCTTCCTCGTTCGAGTCGCTGCTCAACCATGTGCGCAAGTGGAACGAGGTTCCCAACCTCGTGGTATTGGTGGATGGGCTGACGATTTCTGGCATGAGCCCTGAACTCTATGGCAGCTATACATTGGTGGTTTTTGTGTACCCGCGCGTGTCGGGCGGGCAGGTAGGTCCGAATGTGCCTTCGTCGCCCCAAGCGCAACAAGGTGGCGCACCCGGAGTAGGCGGCTTCGGAGGCGGCTTTGGAGGAGGCTTTGGTGCACCCAGTTTCTGAAAACGCAACAGGAATCGGAGGGCGCGCAGAAAACTAAAGTAAGGTGAGCAGCGATGAATAAGCAGACACAGATAGCCTTGGCTGTGGCAGTGGTGGTGCTGGTAGTTATCGCCGTCGCGTTGTTGTTTGTGTTTGCTGGAGGCGGCGGTGGAGACACTGCATATCAGTCGCCTCCATCCAGCCCGCGCGATGATCGCGACGGGATGCCAATGCCACCACCCCCTGGCGGTATGATGGCGCCCGCCCCTGCACCTGCGGCGCAACCCGCGCCCCAGCGAGCAGCGCGTCCGCCGTTCACACCGCGACGCGATCCGTTTGCACCCCTGCCCGAAGAGCAGGCAGCGATGGAAGCCGAAGCGTTCGACCCCGAACGCTACTTTGTGCTGGCAAGCCCACCCCAACCCCCGAAGGTGGAGCTGCCTGAACCTTTTGAACCGCAACCCCGACGGCGTGTGGCAGGGGTCATCATCGGCAACACTGTGTCGGCCATCTTAGAGCAAGAGGGCGAACTACCACGCATCGTTTACCCCGGCGATATGGTGGGCGAATTCCGTGTGGTGGCAATCACCACCGACGGTGTAATTCTGCGTCGCCCACGCGGTAACCCGCGTGAAGTGCGCGTGCCCCTGCAACCCCCCAGTGAAGGCGTGGGTGGCGCTGCCGGCGGGGGAGCTGCACCTGGTTTCGGAGGCGCACCAGGGGTGCCTGGGGGACGCGGCGGCGCACCCGGAATCGGCGGCGTGGGCACGCCCGGTGGCGGCGGGCGCGGACCACGCGCTCCAGAGTTTTAGAAACTTCTTTCCCGGCTAAGCGTAAGGACTCATTATGGAGGAAAACGACGATGCGAATGAATCGGATTTGGTTGATGGCGGCGACCGTTGCCATTTTGTTGACACCTGTGGCAGCGCAAGGGGGCGGACAGCAAGACCCCACTCAGAAGCGCGTCACCCTCAAATACGAGCAAGCCGATGTGCGCTTCGTGCTCAAGCAACTATTTGAGAGTGTGGGCGTAAGCTACACGCTCGATCCGAATGTGCAGGGCACAGTGACCGTCTCGCTCACGGATGTGCCGTTTACCGTCGCGCTGGACAGCATTCTGCGCCCGCTGAACCTCACCTATCGCGTGGAGAACGGTGTTTACTACGTCACTGTACGCCAACCCGAAGAGGTACCCCTAGATCGGGGCGCGGAACCCGCACCAGTGGAGGAAGGCGTGCGTTTGAACCTGCCTGAAAAAATCCAACTCAATTATGCCAACCCCTACCTTATCGCAAGCCTGCTGGGTGGCACCGTGATTGGCTACTCGCAGTTTGAACAGCAAAGCGCGGGCTTTGGCGGCGGCTTCGGTGGGTTTGGCGGCTTTGGCGGTTTTGGTGGCTTTGGCGGGTTCGGCGGACTCGGCGGCTTCGGTGGCTTTGGCGGGTTTGGCGGACTCGGCGGCTTCGGTGGCTTTGGCGGCTTTGGTGGTTTCGGTGGCTTTGGCAGTGGCGGTTTCGGCGGTTTCGGCGGCGGCTTTGGCGGCGGCGGTTTCGGCGGCGGTGGCTTCCGCGGTGGAGGCGGTTTCGGTGGGGGTGGCGGAGGCGGCTTCGGACGCTAACCGCCAATGCCTAACCCAACTTTTGGATTGGCTAACTCATCACGGAGGAGGAACCATCGATGCGAAAAGGGATTAGGAGCCTGCTTACCGCTGCCCTGCTCAGCGTCAGTCTGCTGGGCTGGGGCAGCGACGACTATCTGGTTAGCATAGACTTAGTGGATGCCGACTTTATTACTGCTGTCAAAGGGATCGCGCAGCAAGCAAGGGCAGAGGTAGTGTTCGAACCTACCGACGAACCGTATAAGCGCATCAGCTTCATCAGCATCAAAGATAAGCCCTTCGAGCAGGTGTTGCGCTATCTGTGTCAGTCGGCAGGAGCCACTTACCGAAAGGAAGCGAATGGCGTATATGTGATTAGCCCTGCCCGAGCAGCAAAGCCTACCGAGACACCCGCAGTTGCACCTCCACCACCGGCAGAGAAGCAAGCGCCTGTGATTGTAGTGGAGCGCATTCCGCTACGCTACAGTCGCGCCTCGGACATCGTGCGCATCATCAAAACCGAGATGATGACCGATGACCCGTTTGCCGAGTTGCGCGACTTTGTGAACCGCACCATCCAGCAAAGCGCGCCTGGCATGCAGGTGCCCGTGCCTCCCAGCGTGCCGATGCGCCCCGATACCCCTACTACTATCCCCTTCAATAATAGCCCTGTGCCCGCTCCTGTCAACCCTGCACAACAGGAGTTCGGTGAAGGGCAGCGCGGCGGACGCGGCGGGCTCGGCGGTATCGGCGGCTTTGGTGGTCAGCCCGGTGGCGGATTCGGTGGCGGTCAGTTTGGCGGTGGTCAGCCCGGTGGCGGTGTCGGCGGGCAGTTCGGCGCGCAAGCAGGCATCCTCATCCCTGAAGGCTTGGACGGCATCGTCGCAAACGACATCGACAACTCGCTCATCGTGCGCGGCACGCCTGAAGCCATCGAGTACATTCGCCGTATCCTGCGCTTCTTGGACATCGCGCCCAAGCAAGTGCTCATCCGCGCCGAATTTATTACCGTTACGCGCAACGACTTCGATAAGTTCGGTATCAACTGGAGCCTCTCGCGCGTGAACCTGCAAGCGGGCGCCACGGGCTTGGCTGACCTCGGCGCACCCGTGTTTGTGAACTACGCTTCGGGCAATCTGGTAGCGAACCTACGCGCCCAGCTGAGCCAATCGCGCGGGCGCATCGTCAACGCACCCGTTGTGGTCACGCAAAACAATAGCCCCGCGATTGTCGCGTTCAGCACCACCGACTACATCGAGCAACAATTCGTGGTATTCAACCAAGCGGGGCAGCCCACAACCTTTACGCAGCCCGTGCCGATCCCGGTGCCCACCCAGCTCACCGTCACACCGCGCGTGAACGCCGACGGTACCATCACCCTGTCACTGTTCCCGCAGATTTCTACCGTCGGACGTGTGCGTGTGGGCGCACGCGACCTCCCGCGCTTCGAGACGCAGTTCGTGTTCACCGTGCGACGCATCCGCAGCGGTGAAACGATGGTGCTGGGCGGGTTAGTGACCCGCAGCGATAACAGCGTCGTGACGAAAATCCCCGTCATCGGCGATTTGCCCGTAATTGGGCAGTTCTTCCGCGGGCGCAACCGCGAAGTCAACGAATCCGAGCTGCTCATCTTCGTCACCGCCACCGTGCTGGACGAAGAGGAAGGCATGGGCGGAACGCTCACACCATAAGCGAAACCATGCACAACTCTTTTCCAACTGCAGGGGCGAGCAGCGTCCCTGCAGTTTATTATTGCCTTCTGTTCTGAGCGGTTGGCCCCCGCGCTCCGCTCGGGGTGACAAACCGATTGGCTTTAGCCAACACCTGTCATTCCGAGCCGCAGGCGAGGAACTTATAGAGGTAGCAACTCGGGTTAACTTTAGGCATATGCGCCATCTTTACTTGATCGGCAACATGGGCAGTGGTAAGTCCACGGTGGGCGCGCACCTTGCCCAGCTGCTGGGCATGCCGTTTGTGGACTTAGACACTTGGATTGAGCAGAGCACAGGAGCGACCATCGCTGCCCTTTTTGAGAGCGAGGGCGAACCAGCTTTTCGCGAACGCGAGCGCGTCGCGCTTCAGCAAGTCGCGCAACTGCCCCCGCATGTGGTTGCCACGGGGGGCGGCGTGGTGCTGAATCCCGCGAACTGGGCAGTGATGCGGCGCACAGGCTGGATTGTTTACCTGCGCGCTGAGCCAGAGACCCTGTGGCAGCGCATCCAGGCACCTACCGACCGCCCTCTTTTGCATACTGAGAACCCGCGCGACACGCTTCGCGCAATCGCGGCTGCCCGCGAACCGCTGTATCAGCAAGCCGACTGGATTGTGCCCACAGATAATCGTACCCCAGACGAAGTTGCTGAGGCGGTCAAGCGCGTCTACGCCCCCACACCAGAGCAACCTCTTACCGTGGAGGTATTGCCCGCCCAACCGCATAGCTACCCTGTGCTGATTGCGCCTAACTTGCACACCTACGCTGCCGAGCGCATCGCTGAGCGAGTGCGCCCCACGTGCGTGGCACTACTTACCCACACTCGGCTGTTGGGTTGGGCAGCCCCTCTGCGCGATGCGCTGCAAACGCTTGGCATTCCAACACAGCTAATAACTGTACCATCGGGCGAGCGGGTCAAATCGCTGCGGACCGCCCAGCGGCTATACACTCACCTGTTGGATGCGGGCATTGACCGCACGGGCGCGCTTGTGGTTGTTGGCGGGGGCGTGCTGGGCGATTTGGGCGGTTACGTGGCAGCCACCTACATGCGAGGCATCCCGTATGTGCAAATCCCCACCACGCTGCTGGCGCAGGTGGACTCCAGCGTTGGAGGTAAGGTAGCAGTGGATCTGCCGCGGGGCAAGAACTTAGTAGGCGCGTTCCACCAGCCTGCGCTGGTGCTAATAGACCCCACGCTTCTCAGCACCTTGCCCGCGCGCCACTGGCACAACGGCTTTGCCGAAATGCTCAAATACGGCGCCGCCCTCCACGAGGGGCTGTGGAACCGTCTGCAGGTGATGTTGGAGCAAGGTGCGCTGCGCCGCCGTGTCGAGCGCAACAACCCGCACGCGTGGACGCTTCCGATTGCCCAGTGTGTACGACTCAAGGCGCATGTTGTCGCCGAGGACGAGCGCGATCTTTCGGGGCGACGCGCCCTGCTCAACTTCGGGCACACGGTGGGACACGCGATTGAGACGGCGCTGGGCTATCGCCACTGGCTCCATGGCGAGGCGATCGCAGTGGGTATGATTGTAGAAGCCGAACTGGGACAGATTTTGGGGATTACGCCTGCGCCTGTGGTGAACGCGCTGCGTGAAGCGATTGCCCGAGCAGGCTTGCCCACGCGCCTGCCGCAGGAGGTCTCCATCGAAACACTGCTGGAGGCAATGCGCTACGATAAAAAGCGTGCTGGCGATACGCTCCGCGTCGTGCTGCTGGAGGCGTTGGGTACTGCTCGACTGGAATCGAACATTCCGCTAAACGCTCTGCGTGAGGCACTCAAGCGATGCGTACCGTCGTAGCCATCGGTTGGCTGCTCGTAGCGTTGCTGGCGTTCTGGTTGGCATACTGGGCAGGCGACAACCTCGCGCTGATACGAGCAGGCACGGCACTCTACGCCCTCATATTCGCGTTGAGCCTTATCGTCGTGGTGTTGGAGCGGTTGCACCGTTCCAAGCAAGCGAATAGGCGAGCGGAAAAATCTACCCCGCGTCGCCAAGCAAAGTAGCGTCGGCGTTCCCCGCCGATGATTCATCCGCGAGACGCTCACACTACAGAGCGCGCCATTTGTGCCGATGAACTTTTTAGGCGATATGAAAACCCTTATCACTCGGCTGTGGAGCATCGGTTTAGGCATTGGGCTGCTTATTGGCGTAAGTGTTGGGCAAGTACCCGATTTGCGTGCGCCGTTAGACCCTGTGTTTGCCTCGCGCTTGCTCAGCCGGGTGGAGCATCACGGCTATGTAGAGTACCAGGTCGAGTTTCCCAGCGCATTTCGCAGCCCTTATCCCGCTAATAATGTGGTGCGGGCGTGGTGGTTGGTGCCCACTGAGCGCGTAGGGGGCGCACCCACCGTCGTGCTGTTGCACAGTTTAGGCATTCGCCGCCCTGAGCTGGAGATGGCACTAGCCCGCGAGCTGGTGCGTGGGAGGATTGCTGTGTTCCTGATGACACTTCCGTACCATATGAGCCGTACACCCCCTGGTCAGGATAGTGGCGGGGCGATTTTGGCAGGCGATGTGGCGTTGTTGCGCGACACGGTGGTGCAAGCCGTGTGGGATGTGCGACGGGCAATCGACTGGCTCCAACGCCAGCCAGAAACTGACCCCGAACGGATCGCGCTGATTGGTGTGAGTTTGGGCGCGATTCTGGGCGCAACGGTGCTGGCGGTGGAGCCGCGCGTTCACTCGGCAGTGCTCATCTTGGGCGGTGTAGACTTCGCGCATGTGCTTTGGAATTCGGTGCTGGCTATTGGCGCGCGTGCCCGTTTGCGGCGCGAGGGCTACACCCTGACACGCTTGCGCGAAGAACTCGCCCCCGTCGAGCCGATGTATTTGCTTACCCCCGAACACGGGGCGAAAACTTTTGTGATTGGCGCGCGCTTCGACATCATCGTGCCCACTGAGGATACCGAGAAGCTCGTTCGCGTGCTGGGCAACCCAAAGGTGCTATGGCTCAACACAGGACACTTCGGCGGCGGATTAGTGCAACGACCGCTGTTTCGGATTGTGCGTCAGTACCTGCAGGCGCGTTTCGCAGGCGAAAACCCTACCCACACACCGAACTTGCTGGTGCCTACGCTGCGCATCGGCGCGGTTTACAGTGCCGGGCGCGACTTTCGGCTGGCAGCAGGCACCGATTTCTGGCGCTCAGACAAGAATGGCACGCTCTTCGTATCGGGGGTGCTGACGCCGCGCGGCAGTTCGCTGTTTGCAGGCGTGCGCTTGAGGCTCGGCTTTTCAGCAGGCGCAGAAATTACGCCTAAGCGCACCTATGGGGCGGTGTTTTGGCATTTCGTGTTGTGATGGTTCAAAGTGGCTTTGGGGAATGCCCCACTTTCGGCTCGGAATGACAAGGCTTGTGCGGGCAGGAAAACAGCACGTCACCCCGAGCCCAGCGAGGGGCCTCAATGCCCGTACTCGTCACCCCACGCACAGCGAGGGAGGCTTGACGGGGTTTTGCCAGAGACTCCTCGCCTTCAGCTCGGGATGACGAAGCTGCTTTCGCACAGATGCCTCGCTTATGGCTCGGTGACAGGTAAGTCGGCGCGCGCACAACCCAGCCCTACTAAGCAAAGCGAGGGGTCTCCACCACCAAAAGCGAACACGTAGCATTGAGTTACCTCAGGGTATAGGTGAGGATCTCCTCTTGGTCTTTGGTTTTGGCGCGGGCGAGGTAGCCGCTGCCGTCAGGGGTGCGTGCTCGCGCTGCGACGATGGAAGATTGTCCCTCAGCGTTCACATCGAAAAAGCCGCCTACGCCCATTGGGTTGATACCAATCATCGTAGGGTGCTTTTGGACGCCTGCCAGCAGTCCGCCTTCCCAACCCTGAGCCTCCTCCTTCGTCCACGGCAGCGGGTTATAGGAAGGCATCGCCAAAAGGCGCACGCCGCGTTTGGCATACTGGTCAATCAAATCGTGGTAAAAGCCGTCTAGGCAAATTAGCACTCCCAGTTTGCCTGCGGGAGTTCGCACGGTGGACAGTTCGCACGGAGCATTACAGAGGTTCAGCCCCGCCTCTTTCTCCAACTCCACCAAGTTGATTTTACGCTGGATGAGCATGCGCTCACCCGAGGGATTGTAGACATAGCAGGTGTTGTATACGCACTCGTGTTGGGCGATTGGCGCGCTGCCCGCAACTACCCATGCGCGTGTGGCGCGCGCGGCTTCCGCAAACACCTCGTGGTACACGCGCTCTACGAAAGGGCTAAGCGTGCGCAACAAGGCACGGACCGCTGCAGGGAAGCCCCCATCCAGCCCCAACGGGTTAATCTGATATCGCTCCATCAGACGCAGCCCCACTTCCACCATCGTCTTGCTGCTTTGAATGCGCTCATAATCCTGAGTGAAGATTAGCCCCAGCCCCACATCCTCGGGGAAGACCATCAGCAACTCGCCTGCGGGCGCTTGTTGGCGCACGGCTTTTGCCAATCCCACCACGCGCGCACGAAACGCCTCTACACTGCGATAGTCTTCCAAGCGATAGCGCATCTGTACGGCGGCTATGGTCGTGCTTCGCATCGCGTAGGATTGTACCCGCTTTGAAGGGGCGGTGTTTGATCTCGCGGGGAAAAGGCGGGAGACTCTTTGCAGGGGTAAGGAATGCGCTCCCCGCCCACTGCAGCGGGGAGCGCAGAGGGCTTATTTACGAACCGCAGCCGAAGTTGAACAGCACGATGAGCAGGTCGCTGTCATTGACCGTGCCATCGCCGTTCACATCGCCCGGTACATTGAAGCCCGATTGCCCGAAGTTGAACAACACGATGAGCAAGTCGCTGTCATTGACCGTGCCGTCGCGGTTCGCGTCACCTTCGCACTGACCTGGACAGGTGCCAGCGCAGCCCTGATCAGTCACGAAGTACGCACCCTGCAGGGTAATGACATAGCGACCACCTGCTGAGGTGGTGCCAGTCCAGCCCGCAACAGGGTTTGCTGCGCCGGGACCATCGGGACAACGCACGCCCGTGAACGGCGTGTTGTTCCACAGCAGCTGCCCGTTTGCATCCACGGCGTCGCGGTTGTAGCGACTGATAGCCAGCAGATATACACCAGGTTGAGGCGCACAAGCCAGTTGGTTCAGACCACTGATGGTGGATTGGGTTACCGTATCAGCATCGTCATTGAAGGCAACGCCCGTGCCATCGCAGTTGAACAGCCACAGTTGCGTGTCCCAGGCAGCGCCGCCCACTGTAGAGGCGGAGAAGTTCGCAGGGTCCTGAATGTAGATGACATACATATCTACGTCGTTGTCTGCGTTGTAGCCGCGAATGCGTGTCACGGGCGAACCACAAGGTGTCTGGTCAGGGGCATAAATCAGCTGAGCAGTGGCTGGCAAGTCTCCTGCATCGCCGCCGCCGTTGTCAGTCTCATCCCAACCTTCAAACGGTGTTCCCGGCGCCTCGATAATCTCTAAAGAGTCAAAATAGCCGATACCCGCGCGGTCGGTGGTCGTCACATAGTCCGTGCCGAGATTGATGTTCACTGGCGGTGTGAATTGCTGTAGAGTAGCTGTGTACTCTGCGCCGTCGCTGAACCCTGAGACTTTGATAGTCGCCACCCCAGGATTGAGGTCGTAGGTAATCTCAATCTGCAAGCAGCGATCGGTGTAGGTCCCCGGAGCGGCTTGCGCCAACCAAGTCGAGGAAGAGTAGGTTGCGCTCCAGGTTGTACCGACGCGGATTTTACCATCGCCGCCAATCGTCACGCCGAGGATTGTGCCGCCGAGCGTGCCCGTTTCAGTACCAGTTAGGTACACACCGTAGAGACGGTTGGCTTGGGTGGCGGACGAAATGTAGAGCGAAGCGCGCACAATCAACTTGCTATTAGCAGCACTGGTGGGGTTCCAGCCCAGCAACCGGCGAATCGAGTAGAACGAGTTGAGCGTGCCCGAGTTGTCCCACTTGAGGCTCTGGGAGCCATCACAAGCGACCTCGCTACTTACGCTCTGACTGCTACCGGCGCCAGAGCCTGCCACCCAACCGTCGACATCAGCAGCGGACTGCCCAGCTACGAACGGGGGGTTCTCGAAGCTGGTTGCGTACAGAACTGTTTGCGCCTGCGCGCCTGCCAACAGTACAATGGTTGCCAGTAGTGTCCCAAAGTGTCGCATAAAACACCTCCTCCTTTCTGAGGCAGTATGCCTGCCACCTCACAATTATACCCCATATGTGCAGGAATTTGCCTTTACCCCGGCTCCAACAAAACGCGGATGTTGAGAGTCGTGGCAAACCTCTGAGTAGCGCCCCCCTTGACAAGCCCCTATACCGATGGGGTATATTAATGGCGCACTCGACGCGGGGTGGAGCAGTCCGGTAGCTCGTCGGGCTCATAACCCGAAGGTCGTGGGTTCAAATCCCACCCCCGCAACCAATTTTCAGCGATTTCGGCGGGCGTGCTTACAAGCACGCCCGCAAGCGTTTTTCCTACCGATAGGAAACTGCTTGCCGAGGGCGAACCCTAAGTTCCGATGACTCGTTGGCTGGTTCGGTTACTGTTCTTGGCAGCGGTTGGCGGCATTATGGGCAGCGCGGTGTGGAACAACATCGCTACCAACCGCCTCATCGAGCAAGCAACAGGCACAGACCGCACTGCCCAAGTGCGTGCCCTTGCCACCCTCGTGCAGCGCGACGACTTTTTTGACCTACTGCAATCCCGTAAGTTGCCTGCACGCCTGCGCGTTGCCGACGGCGTGGAAGCGATGAATAACCCCGACGGTGTCAAAATCGCCTTGGCGATGCTGCGCGACCCCGACCCGCGCGTGCGCGACCGATTCATGCTCGCGCTGCAACGCATCGGCAAGGCGAACTTGGAAGCGGTTGCCGAAGGGCTGAAAAACAGCCACGCCCAAGTGCGCAACGGCACGGTGCAGGTAATGATTGCGCTCGGAGCAGCGTCAGTGCCCTACGCGCTCAAAGCGTTTGAAAACTCTGCGGGGCGCGCCGCCGCCACTGAGGTGCTGGCATATTTCGGGGCACAGAGTGTGCCAGGCTTGCTGGAGCTGCTGCGCACCAAGGAGGATGAGGGGCTACGGCTGGACACGATTGCCGCGCTGGGGCGCATCGGCGACCGCCGCGCCACAGAGGCGATTTTACCGTTTTTGAACCTACCGCCTGAAAAGCGGCGTGTGGTACTATCGGCATTGGGGAGCATCGCCGACCCGCGCACGGAGGCGATCCTGATTCGCGCTTTGCGCTCCTCTGCCGAGGACCCAGACGCGCGTGCCCAGGTGGCGTTAGGACTGGGCAGGATCGGCACGCCTGATGCCCTGCGCACGCTGGTAGATGCGCTCGGTGAACCGAACCTTACAGTTGCCGACGCTGCAGCGTTGGGGCTGCAACGCGCGGGCGTGCGCGCACTGCCCTACTTGGAGCAGGCAGCCCGCAACCCCGCCCCATCGGTGCGCCTGCGCGTAGTTACAGCCTTAAGCGGCATTGCCGACGCGGGTGCGGTGCGCTTGTTGGCAGAACTGCTGAACGATTCCGACGCGCGCGTGGCGCGCGCCGCAGCCGACGCTCTGGGCACGGTCAGGCATCCCGACGCCGTGCCCGTGCTGATACGCGCGCTAGAGCACTCCGATGGCGGGGTTGTTGAAAACGCCTCGCGCAGCTTGGCACGCATTGGTACCCCCGCTATCAATCCGCTGATTCAGGCACTGCACAGTGCAAACCTCACCGTTGCCTACTGGGCTGCGCGCACACTTAGCCAGATTAGCGACGCAGAACCAGCCCTGCTGCGTGCTGCCCAAGACCCCAAAACCCGCCGCTACGCCCTACTGGCACTGATTGAACGCAACAGCGCAGCAGCAATCCCGTTGCTGCAACAAGCAGCGCACTCGGATGACCCCGCCCTGCGCCAGCTGGCACAACGCGGTCTACAACAACTCGCGCCATGAAACCCGCTCGCGACTGGCTTGGGCGCACCGTCGCCCTGCTGATTACACTTTTAGGCGTGGGTCTGATGCTCGCCTGCTTCGTGCTAGCATATCAACAGTTCACCACGCCCCCCCAAGAGCTGCTGCGCAACCCCCACACCAACACGCCCGACCTGCCCAGTATCGCCACAGGCGTGTGGGCAAGTATCCGCTCGATTCTGCTGCTGCTGGTGATGGTTATCGCAGGAGGCATGATCGCTAACCGCGGTATCGGGCTATACTTGAATGTGCGCCGCGCCGAGTACGAAGA
>JAUQOS010000052.1:4253-16193 GCA_030550775.1 Armatimonadota bacterium | reverse complement strand
AGCGATGGAATGCTGCCAATAACCTTCAAGAGGCGTTTCTGCGCGTTCTGGCAGATGCCCTGCGCCGCGGACTAAAGGCGCAGCAAGTTATTCTGTTCGGCTCGCACGCGCGGGGCGAGGCGACCATCGAAAGCGACATCGACCTGTTGGTGATTGCCCCCGTCCCAGGCAACTTCTATCAGCGCATGGCGCAGGCGCGCAAGGTAATGCGCCCCTTCCGGCAGGGCAGAGCCATTACGCCCATCATGCTGACACCTGAAGCGTTCGAGCGCCTGCTGCGCGAAGGAAACGCTTTCATACTATCAGTTATTCACGAGGGGGTCGTGATAGAGTGAACGCAAAACCCGATGTAGAGCAATCGTTGAAAGTCGCTCGATGAGATTAGAAACCCACTCCCGCGCCTTAGGACATATCCCCACTCCTCCAGAAATGGTCGCCTTTATGACCCGCCTTGCCGCGCCGCCACCGAATACTCCTTGCCGCGTGCTGGAACCTGCCTGCGCCGACGCGCGGTTCCTGCAAGCCTTCCAGCAAGCCTACGGCGCGCAACACCGACTGGTGGGCGTGGAGCTGAACCCCGACGCGCTGTCCCCCCTCTCCGTTTACGGGGAAGGAGGTAAGGTGGGTGAGTTCATCCTCGCCGACTTCCTACTCTGGGACACGCCTGAACGCTTTGACATCATTCTCGGCAACCCGCCCTACGGCATCATCGGCGACGCCTCCCACTACCCCATCCACCTACTCCAAGCACGCAAAGCCGAATACAAGCAACGCACCACCACATGGAAAGGCAAATACAACCTCTACGGCGCGTTCATCGAGAAAGCTGTGCGGTTGCTCAAGCCGAACGGCAAGCTCGTATTCATCGTGCCCACCACATGGCTGATTCTGGACGACTTTTCACGCCTGCGCCAGTTCCTTGCGGAGCGAGGGCGCGTGGAGGTGTTTTATGTCGGCAGGGTGTTTCCGAAGGTGAATGTGTCGGCGGTGGTGCTGCGCTTTACGCAGGGCGAATGCGGGCTGGCGTTGTATGACCTGTCGGACGGCAAGTGGCAGCAGGTAAGCGCGGGGCTGCGCCTCTGCCCATCGGTAGAGAAGCCCGCTTACAGGGGCGAGCTTATTCGCTTTGAGACCGCCGAGTGGCTGGCGTTTGAGCGGTCGGGCGCGCCGTTGGGGAAGCTGTTTCACATTCACTTTGCCGCGCGCAGCACGGAGTTTCGCAACAGTGGTCTGGTGCGCGCGACGCCACAAGCAGGCGATGTGCCCGTGCTGACGGGGCGCAACTTGGCGGCGGGGCGGATTGACTACGCAAATTGTTATAGCGGTTGGTGGATGCGTCGGGAGGATGGCGTGAAGTTGCGTAGGTTTTATGGGGAGCCGCACCTGGTAGTGGGGCACACGAAGGGGGCGCGATTAGTGTGTGCGGTGGATTGGCGGTGTTATCCGTGGCGGGAGGAGTATCACCTAATACCGCGCGTGGGTGTGCAGGTGGATTGGGGGGCGCTGGAGCGGTATTTGAACGGCGAGCGTGTGCAGGCGTACCTGCAGGCGTTATATCGAGATTTCACGCAACATCTGACCAAAACGATGTTGAAGCGCGTGCCTGTAGCTAACCCACACGCCGCACTTCCTTAATGAAGCCCAACACCACGGCAAACGCGATACACACGCTGACACATCCTGCCACTGCCGCAGATGCCCCCCACTGCTGTGCCAGCTTGCCAATCATTAGCGAGGCAAAAGGCGCAGGTGCGTTGATAGCCCACGTGTGCAACGACACGACGCGCCCACGCAAGTGGTCGGGCGCCGCTGTTTGCAACGCCGTGTTTGTACTCACTAGTTGCATAATCCCAAACATCCCCGCCAGCAGAATCAGCCCCTTCGCCAGCGATGGGTGCGATACCATTGAAAAGCCCAGCACGCTCCACGCAAAGCCGTTCGCCGCGATAATAATCAGCCAGCCGCGCGGCACTTCGCCTCCCAACCGTGCCGTCAGTAGTAGTCCCAACAGCGAACCGATGCCTGCAAAGGTGTAGAGCTGCCCCAAGCCTGTCTTGCCGATTTGCAACACTTCCTCTGCAAACACAGGTAGCAACACCAAGTAGGGCAATCCAAACATGCTCAACACCAATACATTCAGCCACAGCAACAATAGCCCTCGCCGCACCCGCACGAACTCGATTCCTTCGCGCAACGATTGTATCAGCCCCCGTTGCGCTTGCCCATCTGTTGCCGACTGCACTCGAATGGTGGCTAACGCCAACAAAATCGCACCGAAACTGAGCGCGTTGATGAAGAAGCAGGGCGCGGGTCCTGCCCACTCCAACAGTAGCCCGCCCAGCGCGGGTCCCAATATGCGCGCAGTGTGGAACGCTGCCGCGTTCAGCGCAATGCCGTTTGCTAAATCCTCGCGCGGCACCAGATACGCTACCAACGACTGGCGCGTGGGCAAGTCCACCGCCAACACGATGCCGTTGAGCAACACCAATGCCAAAATGTATTCATAGCGCACCAACCCCGTGTAGGTAAGCACTGCCAGTGTCAACGCGCTGAGGGCAAACAGGCTTTGCGTAATCAGCAAAATCTGGCGGCGGTTCCAACGATCGGCTAACGCGCCCCCCACAGGCGCGAACAGCATCGGTAGTCCCTGCACAAAGCCCACCATCCCCAACAGGAACTCAGAGCGCGTGAGGTCGTATACCAGCCAGCTTTGGGCGACATTTTGAATCCACGAGCCGACAAACGACAGGAATGCGCCCACCCAGTAGCGTCGAAAAATGGGTGAGCGCATCGCCTGAAAAGTACCACCGCGCCGCGTGGGCTGAGAACGCCGTCCCGATAAATCCGTTTCTAACGACGATTTCGACACGCCGTTCTGAAATATACCCCGTTAGGCAGCCAGTCGCTGCAATGCCTCGCGCGCCACGCGATTGGTGGGGTCTATCTCTAGCACCTGCTGATACTGCTCGCGAGCTTGTGCATGGTCGCCCAGCTCGTAGTAGGCGATTGCTAAGTTGATACGGGCTTCAATATACCGCGGATTAATGCGCAGCGCCGCCACGAACTGATCAACTGCTTCCTCTAATCGTCCTTGCGCGGTGAGCACCACGCCTAGGCGATTGCGCACATCCGCATAGTGCGGGCGTGCGTTCAGCACTTGGCGAAAGTATGCTTCCGCCGCCTGCAAATCGCCGCGCTGATACGCAGAGTCGCCCTGACGAATATATTCCGCAAGGTTGTCCTCAGTAGACTGCAGTAGCTGCTCTAAAGTTGCTTGGGCTTCGGCAAACCGTTGCTCGCGGTGCGCCCGGAGCGCGTTTTGCAAGCTCACAGCGTCGCCCCCATTCCGAGTCCACCACTGCTGGAACAGGTTTAGCCCCACTTCGTGCTGTTTGTTGGCATACTGTACAATGCCCCAAAGCAGCCACGCACGGGCAAACTCTGGGTTTAGGCGCGTCGCTTGCTGAAGCGCGTGCTGCGCTTGCTCAAAGTTGCCTTGCTTGTACGCGGCAAACGCGGCTTGGAACCACCAGTCGGCGTAGTTAGGCATGTAGTCCGTCGCCATCGTGAAGTAGGCGTAGGCGCGCTCCCAATCCCCTTGATTGAGGCGACGATAGCCCACCTGAGCATACGACTCCGCCAAATAGTTTCGCGCCAGTTTCTGCACCGTCGGATCGTCGCACTCACGCAAAGCCATCTCGAACAGCGGAATTGCTTCGCTGTAGCGTGCTTCCTCGTAGTAGCTTAGCGCGCTGTCATAGATCGGGCACTTGCCCATGCCCATAAATCGCTGTAGCGATGCCATCGCTTACCTCCTCTGACTAGGAATTATCGGCGTGAGCTGCAAAATACTTTTGCCCAAGTGTGGGCTGTGCGCACTCAGGTATACTCCTTGCCAGTAGGGGGCAGATACATGCGACAAGAGGATTTGGTAGCGCTGCAGCATGTGCTGAGCGCGGGCGTTAGCCCCGATACTGTGTGCGCGTTTGAATATTTTCTCTACTTTCCCGAAGAGCCGTTGGCAGATCTCGCGGCGCAAGCCCTGCGTGAGGTAGGCTACCACACGGAGGTGGAACCCGTGTTAGACGGCAGTTGGCAGGTGGTGGTTTACGCCACGCATCGCCCTGACCCGAATGAGCTGGAGCGCCGCGTGAACTTTTTGGAGCAGCTTGCCGACTCGTTCGGCGGCGAGTATGACGGGTGGGGCGTGCCGATTCAACGATGATACGCCACTTAGTGCTGGTCTTGGGCGACCAGTTAGACCGACGATCCGCCGCGTTAGATGGCTTTGACCCTGCCCACGACGCCATCTGGATGGCGGAGGTCGCTGAAGAAGCCACCCACGTGTGGAGCCATAAGGCACGGATAGCGATTTTCCTAAGCGCGATGCGCCACCACCGCGACTGGCTGCGCCAGCAGGGCTACACCGTGCTTTATCGCGCCTTAGATGATCCCCAAAACGGTGGCAGCTTCGCCACCGAACTAACTCGCGCGGTGCGTCAATATCAGCCCCGCAAGCTCATCGTGGTCGAGCCGGGCGAGTGGCGCGTGCTACAAAGCCTCAAGCAGACCGCCCAACAGCTGGGCGTGCCCCTCGAAATCCGCCCAGATCGCCACTTCCTGATTAGCATCGAGGATTTCAGACGCCACGCAGCGCAGCGTAAGCAGCTGCGATTGGAATTTTTCTACCGCGAAATGCGCCAGCGCACAGGCATCCTGATGGAAGGTAAACAACCGCTGGGCGGCGCGTGGAACTACGATGCCGAAAATCGTCGCTCCTTCGGTAAGTCAGGTCCAGGCATAGTGCCCCGCCCGATTGGTTTCGCACCCGACGCGATTACGCAAGAGGTTATCCGACTTGTGGAGGCGCGTTTCCCAAGCCATCCCGGCTCGCTGCGCGACTTTGACTGGGCGGTGACGCCCGAAGATGCCGAACGCGCGCTCGACGACTTCATCGAGAACCGCTTGCCTCTGTTTGGACCCTACCAAGATGCGATGTGGACGGGTGAGCCTTACTTGTATCACTCGCGCCTTTCGTCAGCGATGAACCTCAAACTGCTCGACCCACGCCTTGCCATCCAAAAAGCGGTGGACGCCCTTGTGCAGAAACACGCGCCTCTGCAGAGTGTAGAAGGTTTCGTGCGTCAAATTTTGGGCTGGCGCGAATACGTTCGGGGTGTTTACTGGCTCCATATGCCCGAATACTTGGAGCGCAACGCGCTGAACGCCCACGCGAACCTGCCTGCGTTCTACTGGACAGGCGACGCGGAGATGAACTGTTTGCGCGAGGTTATCGGTCAAACGCTGCGCTACGGCTTTGCGCACCACATCCAGCGATTGATGGTGACGGGGTTGTATGCCCTGTTGCTAGGCGTAGCCCCCAAACAAGTGCACCAGTGGTACTTGGCAATCTATGTGGATGCAGTGGAGTGGGTGGAGCTACCGAATGTGTATGGTATGTCACAGTTTGCTGATGGGGGACTGATGGCGTCTAAGCCGTACATCGCCAGCGGGAAGTACATTCAGCGCATGAGCAACTACTGCGCGGGATGTCGGTATAAGCCCGACAAGGCGGTCGGCGCGGATGCATGCCCTTTCACTACGCTGTACTGGGACTTTCTAATGCGCCATGAGGCGACCTTTGAGAACCATCCACGCTTGGGGCAGCAGGTGCGCAACCTACGCCGCCTGAGCGACGCTGAGCGAGCCGCGATTCGCCGTCAGGCGGCGCAGCTGCGCGGCGACTAACGCAATAAAAAGCCGTAGATCGCGCCTTGCGTGCCCTCGTTGCCTGCCCCCGTGCGCACCCAGCAAAGCGCAAGGTCTTGATCCGTGTTGCCTGTGAAAAGCCAGCGCGTGCCGATGGGCGCACGCGATAGCACTGTGGGAAACACGAAACGGTTGTGCGGGTTGTAAGCGGTAATAAACATCGCGCGGGTGCTGCCATCGGTAAGCTGCGCTTGGAGGTAGAGGTACGGCACTTCGCGGTCAGCACGGGTAAGCGCACTTAGCGTTGCGCGCTCCACCCGACTTTCATGAAAAAGACGATGTGGATACCACATGCGCGCATAAACGCCTTTGGGCGTAATCCCGTACAGCCAGCCATTCGCAGTTAGTACGAAAATGGACTCGCCCTGCGGCTCGTAGGCAGGCTCGGTAACGACTGGGCTGTCTAAAGTTTGGAGGGCAAACCACTTGCGCTGAAGCAAGTGATAGATGCCGATGTGAGCGCCTGCCACCACCGTGAGGGTGTTGTTGTGAAGTGTGAGGTATTGCACAGCTCTGTTGGAGGCTTGTGGCAGCCGCAACCCCTGTAAAATCGGCAGGTTACCTTGATAGATATCTACCCTTCCATCGGCACGCCCTATCGCTAACAAACCGTTGTCGAAGGCGCGCAGGACTGTGATAGGCTGCCCCGAAAGCGCAAGCAGTTGTGTGAACGCAAAGGTGTTCGGGTTGAAAAGCCACACGCGGTGCTGAGTATCGGCGAACCCCAACAGCTGCCCCACGCGCACCAACGGCAGGTCGGGATTCGGAGCGATGCCTGCGGGCAGGTTCAGCGTAGCCGCGGTGAGAGTCGCGCCGTTTTGTGCTTGCGTTAGGCTGAAGAACATAATCCGCCCTGTCTGGGTGAGGATGTACCAAACGTTGCCTATAACTACCGTGTGATGGGTGGGGACGGGGATGTTAATGCGCGCCTCGAAGCGGACATTGTTCGAGAAGGTTGTTTGGCGACTTAGCGGATTTAGCGTGCGCAGCAGGTGAAGTTGCGAGCCGTTCCATGTGAGCCAGTAGAGGCGTCCTTGGATGAGCACAGGCTCACCGATGATTTGCTGGTTTAGGGCAGTAGAGGTTGCCGTATGTGCCCACCGAGCAGCCTCTACGCCTGCTACAAACTCGCGGATGTGGAATATGGTTGGATTGCGCTGGGAGGTGGCTGACCAACTAATGACAATACCGTCAGTGTTGCGATTGCCTGGCGGGTGTAGGCGAACCAGAAGCCGACGGCATTCACACGGAGCAACTGGCGTGGTTGACCCCTCAATCGCAACAAGCGATTCTGGGTCATCGAGGCGTTGCTCAAACAGCGCGGTGTTCCACGGAGAGGTATCGGCACTTTGCTCAGTGCCCCACCAAATCGTGAGCGCATCGTAAGCGTTGCCCCGATTTTGCACCATCAGGGAAAACCATCCCTCAGCGCTGTCGAGTGTCTGTCTGTTCGGAGTCTCATCTAAGACATGCCACCGGGTAATCGTACCCACCGAGACGCGCGCGGGGTTAGAAAGGCTCAGAGGCGTTCCTGTGCTACTGGTTGCCACCGCGCGCAGCTCGAAGGTCGTGCCTGCCCATAGCATGCCAAACGGTGTGCGCGGCGGTTGTGCCGCGCCTACAGCCATCATCCCTGCCAGAAGCCCAAACAGTGCATAGCGCCACATAGCCGTCCTCTGCCAAAGCAATTGTGCACACGCACATTTTCCTTGTCAGATGCAGCAGGGCGATGGAAGGTTCTTCAAGCCTTCCTTTCGTTCAGACGAATCTCATCAGTCGGTTATTCTGCGTATACGACACCGGCACGGCGATTCCTGCTGCGCAGAAAGCTCGTTTTGTAGGGAACGCTTATCATCCGCCGGCTGAATGGATGTAATGTGACGCAGCCGTCAGTGTGCTAACCCAAGTCGCTGCCTACTGGTTGTAAGCAGGCGAGATTCCTTGCTCCGCTCGGAATGACAGGGTTATTTCTGGGAAAGTGAACTCGTTATTGCAAGGCATGCATTATGCCTATGCGCTTTAGTCGTCGCTGTTCGGGGTGGCAGCGATGGCGGTGCCACAATATCACCTTGCCGCGAGCAAGGAGGCACGTGCAGTTGCACAAGAGTTTTCTACTGTCGTTTCTTAGTATAATCATTCTGTGTCTGTCGGCGTCCGAACCCGCCTGATCGCGAGTGACAGTATCCGAAACTTCAGGAGGTGCACGATGCGAAAACTATGGCAAACCATTTGGGGACGAATACGAAGCTGGATGTTTCCAGGGGTGTGGGTTCTCTGGGAAGGGGTAGATGGCTCCCTAACCATTGCGAACCAAGTGATAGAAGAGCGTTCAGGGCGCGCGTGGATAGGCATTCCGGGATTTGGGAGCCTGCGCTGGTGCCCACCTGTGGAGGTGGTCTATCGCACGGGGAATCAGACCTATCGGGCTGCCCTCCCCTTGAGTTCCGGGACGGTCTACATTATTCGGGGAGCACAGAAGATGATAGAGGCGGTATCATCGAGCGAAACTAAGAAGATATCTTTGACCAGGCAAGATGTCCAGTAGTGCGACGCTTCTACGAGCACCTTCGTTAACTGGTAAAACGAAGTGTGCTTTGTAGTGCTGTGCCGCACAGATTGTACAAGGACGTTTACTTTTACGAGGAGGCGTCAGGGCGGTTGCAGGCTGTGCTGGATGTGTGGACAGGGGAGCTGAACGGGTTTGTGTGGAACCTCAAGGGCACTTTGGCGCGGTAGTGGCGCAGCGAGCTGAACCGTTATGCGCAGGTGTTTAGTTATGACGAGGAAGGATGCTTGACCGAGATAGAGCGCGACTTTGGGAACGGCAGCTCGCAGGTGGTGTATGAGTATGGGTATAACGGCGATGGCGTTCGGGTGTGGAAGCAGGATTATCTAAGCCAGCGGGAGTATCGGTACTTGTGTCGTATTGGCTGTGAGGGCATGCCGATGCGGGTGTATAATCGGGCAATCGGCGGAACGAGTTAGGTAAGTGTGGAGGATCACCTGCCTGCAAGCAACGAGCTGGGATATGGTTTCCGCTGGCGGTTTAGGGGTGGTACGCTGCTGATGATAGGTATCATGGAAGCCGAACTCGTACCACCAGACCGACATTCCTGAGAGCAAGGACACCCTGCGCGGAAAGCGAATCTATCAAAGGTACCCCTACGGCATGCCGTTCGCTGCAGTACACGGGTCAGATGTTCTCGGAATTGAGTGAGAGCCAACTACTGCTTCGTCAACCCTCAATCTTTGGAACCCCCTCCGTAGGTTCCCCCTACTGCGTAGGGGGAACCGAGCCAGTTTTCGGTTCCCCTCGCGAAGCGGGGGGAACCTGAAGGAGGGGGCACGGAACCCAAACAATTAGCCTTGATGAAGCACTACGATGGAAAGCCAACTCATCTTTGCGCTGAACGGCTGGCACAACCACTCGCCTAGTATTGTGGAGTGCCCCAACGGCGACTTGTTGGCTTGTTGGTATAGTGGTTCAGGCGAGCGTGAGGCAGATGATGTGCGCATTTTGGGGCGCGCTTGCCTGCAGGCGTCTCTGCGTGGAGCGACCCATTCGTGTTGACAGATACGCCGAACTACCCCGATTGCAATCCGATACTGTTTATTGACGCTCGCCAACGCTTGTGGTTGATGTGGGTCACCATTCTCAACCATCGGTGGGAGAGCGCGCTCCTGAAGTACCGCATCAGTGTGGACTACCAAGCCTCGCTGGTACCTCGCTGGAGTGAGGGCGATGTGTTGCATATTCGCTTGGATGAGGCGTTTGTGGCGCAGGTAGCAGCGTGGTTGGAACGGTTGGAGGCAGAAGGTATCGGGCTACCAACGCCTCAGCGTGTGCGCCGTGAAGTGTACACGCAGTCGCTCCGTTCGCGCGTGTACGATTCCTTGCAGCGACAGCTTGGTTGGATGACACGCATACCGCCCCTAATCGAGGGTGAGCGGATTTATCTGCCTCTCTACTCGGACGGGTTTGGCTTTTCGTTAGTGGCAATTAGCGAGGACTCTGGGATGTGCTGGCGCGTCAGTGCTCCGATTCTGGGGGTGGGGGCAATTCAGCCGAGTTTGCTCCGCCGCGCCGATGGCACGCTGGTGGCATTTATGCGCGATAACGGGGCTCCTCCGAACCGCGTGTTTGTTGCGAACTCGTCAGATAACGGTGAAACTTGGAGCGAGGCAGCAAAAACCGCTTTGCCCAATCCAGGCTCGAGCGTGGCAGCGTTAGCACTGCGCACAGGCGAGTGGTTGTTGATTGGCAACGACACTGAGCAGGGGCGCCATCAGCTGGCGATTTGGCTCTCACGCGATGAAGGGCGTAGCTGGCAGTTAGCAAAATATTTAGAGCGCGACGCCCCCGAAGGAGGACGGTACGCCTATCCGTGCGCGATTCAAGCCCGCGACGGAACCATTCATGTGGTTTACAGCTATGTTTTGCAGCGTGAAGGGTTGCCGCGCGACGAGTGGGGGCGTCCGAAGCGCAGTAGTATCAAGTGGGTGCGATTCACGCGCGAATGGTTGCTCAGCGAGTGAGCATAGCAGCACGCTCCAGCGCCTCGACAAGCCCCAACAAGCGCGCGAAGTAGTCGTGGCGTGGGTTAGGCAATTCCAGCGTGTCGGCGACAATCAGGGGTACCCGCAGCAGGCGCGCGATTGTCGTAGCCACAGAGTTTGGGGCGGGGGTAAGCACCATTGAAACGCCTTCACGGCGCGCCTCCTCAATCAAGTGGCGCAGCGCAAGCAGCGTCGAGGAGTGCCCATGGTCGTGCGCGTGTCCATGCTCATGTGGGTGTCCGTGCCCATGCTCATGTTCGTGTTGATGCACAAATCGGCGCGTGCCTTGTGAATCGTCGAGGCTGCCCAGCGAGCGCATGCCTAACTGCCGCGTGAGGGGGGAGTAAGCGTCGTGAATGGCGAAGTAGGTTTTACCTTGCAGGGTGCGTCGCGCCTCGCGGATGCGCACCTGCACTTGGCGCAGCTGCAGTTGAAACCGTTGCCACGCTTGGCGCTGCGTAAGAGTCAACAGCCCATCCTGTTCTGCCCAGCGTAGGATTTGCGCTGCGCTTTGGCGCACATAGCTCACATCCAGCCAGATGTGAGGGTCCTCTGGCGGAGGTTGCAAGTAGGCAACCAAGCGGTTGATGGGCACGCGCCCTTGAAGCGCGCGTTCCAAAGCGGGCAGGTACGCCTCCACGATGCCCGTGGCAATGATGCGCTTAGCGTGCAGCGATTGGCGAATCATGCGCACGGTGAGTGCCGCTTCGTGGGCGTCTGCCCCGCGTGGCTGGATCAGCACAGCGGGCAGTTCCAGCAGGTGTATCCAGTCAGCGATTACGGCAAGGGTCGCGGCGTACATTTATGCGTTGCCGTTCACTTGGGCGGGGTCAGCTAAACGACGAAACTCGATAAGCCCTTCTGAGTAGTTGTCTTCAGCCAGTGATTCGACACCCTGTTCTTGGGCGAAGAGCGCAGCTTCGGGATTCGCCCAGCTTTGTCCGACCACCAGTGGAGTGGCGTTGACGCCAGCGGCGCGAAGTGTTTCCGCGCGTTGGCGAGCGCGCCATACATCATAACGATCCACGCGCAGTGACACTTCCACCACCAGTACGCGGTCGCCTTTCCACCAGATGAGATCGGCTAAGGTGGGGTCGTTCTCATCGGAGATGTCGTAGTCGGGGGGCAGTTTGGCAAGCCAGCGCGCCAGCATTTCTTGTACGCGGTCGCTTTCGGGGCTGCCGCCACGACCACCTGCGAATAGGCGCACTGCTTGTTTGCGGATTTTGCGTTCGTACAGCTCGCCTTCGCGCCTGCCCGCCTCGCCACGACGCCAATCTTCCAGCGAGTCGGCCCGCTGTTCCAGCCGTTCCAGCCTTGCTACGGCTTGGCGCGACACTTCCACCAACTCGCTGGTAATACGGCGCAGCTCTGCCAACTCCGCCTCGTGACGGTCTAAACGCTCCACCGATTGGCGGGAGGTTTCCACCAACTCGGCGACCACCGCTTCCAGACGATCTAAACGCTCTACCGATCGGCGGGAGGTCTCCACCAACTCGCTGGTAATACGGCGCAGCTCTGCCAACTCCGCCTCGTGACGGTCTAAACGCTCCACCGATTGGCGGGAGGTTTCCACCAACTCGGCGACCACCGCTTCCAGACGATCTAAACGCT
>JAUQOS010000052.1:0-4153 GCA_030550775.1 Armatimonadota bacterium | reverse complement strand
CTACCGATCGGCGGGAGGTCTCCACCAACTCGCTGGTAATACGGCGCAGCTCTGCCAACTCCGCCTCGTGACGGTCTAAACGCTCCACCGATTGGCGCGAAATCTCCGCCAGTTCGCTGACCGTCTGCCTGAGCGCTGCCAACTCCGCCTCGTGACGGTCTAAGCGCTCCACCGACTGACGCGAGATTTCCACCAACTCAGCAACTGTTGCCTCGAGGCGACCGAGACGCTCATCGTGTTGCTCGCTCCGCTCGGCGAGTCGCTCGGTAAGCTCGATTAGTCGCTGCATGAGGGCAGGCAGTTGCTCAAAGGGGTCGCCAAACAAGACGCGACGGAGCTGCACGCGACGCTCGGGCTTTGCCTCCAGCAGCCGCGTCAACACCGCCTCATCGAACAGCATATCCGCTAACTGCTCCTGCAGTTCAGGGTCTTGCTGCACGAGGCGCAGCAGCTCGCGGGCGTCTTCAACCGTCAAACGCATAAGAGCTCAATACGATTATACCTTTCGGGATGTTAGCCTTCGCGCATTTGCGGGAAGAAGATCACCTCGCGAATCGAGTCGGTTCCCGTGAGGATCATCGCCAAGCGGTCAATGCCGATACCCAATCCGCCCGCGGGAGGCATGCCGTATTCCAGCGCGACGAGGAAGTCTTCGTCAAAGGGGTGTGCTTCCTCGTCGCCAGCTTGGCGCAGCCGCAACTGCTGCTCAAAGCGCGCCCGTTGTTCTAGCGGATCATTCAGCTCTGAGAAGGCGTTGGCGATCTCTTTACCAAACACATAGCCCTCGAAGCGGCGCGTGAAGCGCGGGTTGTTTGGTTCACGCTTTGCCAATGGCGAGGTGTCTATTGGAAAGCCATACACGAAGGTCGGCTGTTGGAGGTGCTCCGCTACGCACTTTTCCAACACCTTTTCGATGATGCCGCCAATCGTGTCCTTGCGCTCCACATGGATGCCCACCTTGTCGGCGGCGCGGATGGCGCTCTCCAGCGTCTCAAAATCAGCCTCAGCTAAGCCCGTGTAATGGTGAATGGCGTCCATAAGGCGCACGCGCTGCCATGGCTGGCTGAAGTCAACACGCACCCCGTGCATTTCGAACACGGTGGTGCCAAACACTTGTTGGGTGATGGTTCGCATCAGGTCTTCCACCAGCGCCATAATGTCCTCGAGGTTCGCGTAGGCTTGGTACAGCTCCAGCATGGTAAACTCGGGGTTGTGGCGGGTGGAGATGCCCTCGTTGCGGAACACGCGCCCGATTTCGTACACGCGATCAATGCCCCCAATCAGCAGGCGTTTGAGGTGCAACTCCAGCGCGATGCGCAGTTGGAACTCGCGCTCCAAAGCGTTGTGGTAGGTAACGAACGGGCGTGCCGCCGCGCCCCCTGCCAACGGCTGTAGTACAGGTGTTTCCACCTCCAGAAAGCCACGCTCGTCCAAGAAGCGGCGAATCGCCCGCACAATCTGGCAGCGGGCAATCAAGCGTCGGCGCGAGTCGGGGTTCACCAGCAGGTCTAAGTAGCGCTGGCGGTAGCGCTGCTCCACATCGTGGAGCTCGTACCAGCGTTGTTCGCCCTTCTCTTTAGGAAACGGCACGGGGCGGATGGCTTTCGCCAGCATCGTGAACGCCTGCACATGCACCGTGATCTCGCCCGTGCGCGTTTTGAAGACAAAACCTTGCACGCCCAAGTAGTCGCCTAAGTCCCACAAGTCAATCAAGTCATATTTTTCGCCCTGCTCATCGGCTTTGAGGTAAATCTGAAGTCTGCCGGTAGCATCCATCAGGTCGGCGAAGGTGGCTTTGCCCATTTTGCGCAGCGCGGCGATCCGTCCTGCCACCGACACGGTTTGCCCCTCGAGTTGTTCGTACTTTTCGTGGATTTCGTGCAGTGTGTGGGTGATGTCGTACCGCTCGATAGCGAACGGATCTAAGCCAAGTTCGCGCAGGCGTTGCAGTTTTTGCAGGCGTATCTGTACGAGCTGGTTTTCTTCCTCAAGGGCGTGGTGGATTGGCTCCTGCATAGCGGGCGAATTGTACCATGCTATGTTTCGCTTAGTGGGCGCAGGTAGGCGATTACCTGCCCGTATTGCACGGGCTGCCCTGCTTCCACGGCCCATCGCTCCAGCACGCCTGGCAAGGGCGCCACCACTTCGTTGGGGATGCCTAATACTTCCACAGTCGCCAACACCTGCCCGCGCTCTACCGCGTTGCCTTCGGCAATCGGCGCGGGTGTGCAGTAGCCCACGAACTCTGAGCGCACTTCCAGCACGGCTGGAGGTTGCCAAAGGTCGTCTAAGGGGGCTTCGGGCGCACTCGCAGGCTTAGCGTAGCCGCTTACAAACAGCGGCGGCATCGCTTCTTCCGTATGGGCGATGCTCTCCGCGCTTTTGGCGCGCGTGAGAGCAATCCGCAGCGCGCCTTCACGCAGCTCTAATTGCACCGCGTTGTGGCGCGCCATCAACTGCGCCAACTGCTCCACCTGCTCCAAAATCGTGTCTAAAGCTTCCATTTGAAAATCACCAGTTCCACAGTTCGCAATGAGTAACTCAGCACCACAATCACTGCCGACACATACAGCACCAGCGCAGCGATTTCGCTGGTCTGAGCAGCAGCTTTGAACACACCCTCGCTGGCTTGCGCAGGGCTAAGCGTAAACCGCGCTAGCAGCGAATCAAGCATACCCAATAGGTGCAACAACTGTCCCTGCAACGGCGTGCGGAAAAAGTACGCTGCGCCAACTACCGCGCCCACCGTTAGTGGTGCCACGAGCTGGTATTTCTGACGCTGGTGCTCGTTGTAGATTACACATTCATTGCACCGCTGCTTGAGTTCCCAACGACTGAGTGTTTTGTTGTGAGGAATATAGCGAGCGTTTTTGTCAGGGTCGTCGCTGAGGCGGGCGTCCTTGAGCGCGGCGACTATCGTCTTTTCCTCGCACATACAGCCCACACCCTCGCGCCAGCAGGTACGCCTTGCGTGATAAATCGGGCAACGCACGCGCACATACTCACGGCAATATGGTAGCTGCCAACACTTGCCCAGAAAGCGTCGCTGCACCTGTTGCTGGGCAACATCAGTGCCGAAGCGGAGTGACTGGTCTAACCCGGCGCCATAACGCAAACGCTTGATTGCATGCGCCAAACTCACGAACACTGTCAGCAGCAAACCAGGCGGGAAAATCACCCACGCAACATTTCGAATCCGCTCCAACGCAAAGTCACGTAGGGTACCAGGCGTGGGCAATGTGCCGAACTGACCTATCAGCAACGGCAATCCCCAATAGAACACCGCCGCCAACAGCAACAATATCACCCCAATCAGCGGCTCTTCCAGGTAGTTCCACGCTAAGCCGATAACGATAAATGCTGCCCCTAACAAGAGTGCGTTGCCCGCTAAACTCAGATTGCCACGGATGCGCACTACATCTTGCGCCGAATACTGCTGCGAATCCAATCCAGCGAACACCACGGCATATAGCAGGTATACCAGCCCCAACGCGAACATAATCGTCCCAAGCGACATCATCCAGTAGGTGATAGAGGTAATCCAGCCAAGGATGAGCTGGCGCTGGTACTCCCGATGAATCGACGGACGCTTAGACATGATGGTCTTGCCCCCTTACAAGTCTACCCGACGGTGTTCGATAAGGCAAGTGTCGGTTGCTTTACCGCACCACCCCCGCTCGCATCGCCCACACCACCGCCGATAGTGTCGTCTTCACCCCCAACTTCGCCCGTATCTGCGCCAGCTCGTTGTTCAAAGTGCGCGGGCTAATCCCCAGCCGAGCCGCCGCCGCGCCCACCTCCCCACAATCCGCCAGCGCTTGCAAACATTCCACCTCCCGCCGCGTCAGCCCGCCGTCCACCACCAGCGTCGCATCTGCGCCGTCAGGGGGGCACATCTCCAGCGGGCGTGTGGACCGAGTACGGCTTTTTGCCGCCGACGGTCGTGCGCATAACGCAGGGCGGAAATCGTACCACGCTACGCCTGACCACGCGCCTATGGTACAACGGGCAGTATCAACTCATCAAGCGACAAGACCCCGCAGGCTTGATCTGGGAGTGGCACTACGACAGCGACGGCAAGCTGCTTTGGAGCAAGGAGCCGAATGGAGCGCAGACCACTTATACCTATTATGCGGGCACAGACCGTGTGTGG
>JAUQOS010000051.1 GCA_030550775.1 Armatimonadota bacterium | reverse complement strand
GCCAGCGGCTGGTTGTTCATCGCGTTGCGCACGATACCGCTCACGCTGCCCACCGTCTGCAGCGTGCTGGTCAGGTAGGCATCGCGGTAGTTGGTCGTGTCGCGCTGAATCACGATGCCGCTTAGCACGCGCGTGCGGTAGTCCGCCCGCGAGACCGTAATTGTGTAAGTGAGGTTTATCGGCAGGTTATTGAACGAGACTGCGTTGCCGCTGCCCGTGCTGGCAGTGCGGTCGATGCTGTTGTCGTTACTCACCACGCGCACAGTAGCGTTGTTAAGACTATTGCCAGTTACCAGGTCGTACACTCGCACATATAAAGTGCCCTGTGGCGTCTGCGCCCAAAGCAGCGCGGTTGTCGCCAGACTTATCAGCGTCAAAGCTTGCTTGCGCATCGTATTCACCTCCTTTGCTGTTAGCGTCCGCTCGCGCCAAAATGGAACAGTGCGAGCGTCAGGTCAGCGTCGTCCACATAGCCGTCGCCGTTGAGGTCGGGCGCGTTCGGCTCTTTCTGCCCGAATCGGAACAGAATCTCCATGAGGTCGGCATCGTCGACGCGATTGTCGTTGTTCGTGTCGCCGATGAGGTGGAAGCGCGTTAGCGGCAGCTCAGTAGTTGCGCCCAAGTCGATGCCTTCCAGCCATACGCTAATCCAGCGGTCGGCTTTCAGACGCAGGTCGACGGTTTCCGTCAGCGGGCAGTTGACCACGAACGAGCCGTCGGTGTGGGGATGCACATCTTGCCGCCACACAAGCGCGCCATGCTGATACGCCTCTACAGTCAACCAGACTTGTTCAGGATTGCCGTAGTAGCCGTTCAGCTGCACGCGCCCGCTCAGCTGACGCCCCATGCGCAGCCCGCCCCACGACGGCGGCAGGCGCAGGTCAATCTGATGCGAATCGCCCTGTCGAGGCCAGAAGTTGCTCACCTGCGCTGAGTTGTAGCCCGCCGCTGAGCCAATAAAAGTGAACGGGCGGTCAAACGGCAAATCGGGGAAGTTATAGTAGCCCGAATCGGCTCCTGTGTGGAAAGTCAGCGTCAAGCCATTGGGCGCAACTGCCGTCACGGTGCTGTCAGGGATTTCGAAACCTGTCGTGTCATCGCGCACATAGCCGTACACTCGCCCTGCAGGATACTCCGCTGGCACAAGGAAAAAGTCCATTAGGGAGTCGCCACTGGAGACCCGTACTTGAACCGTGCGGCTGTTGTAGCCCGCCGCGCTCACGGTCAGGTTGTATGTGCCTATCGGTTGCTCGGCAAGCGTATATTGCCCCTGAGCGTTCGTGCGCACGCTGGAGTAGGCGGATACCAGCGCGTTCGGAATGGGGTTGCCCGTGATGAGGTCGCGCACGGTGCCCAGAATCCGCCCCACGGTCTGCGACGAGCGAGGTAGGTAGAATGAGATGCTACGCCGCCAGTCGTATGGCACGAATTGGGCGAGGTAAGTCACGGAGCGATAGCCAGGCGCGATGGCGGTCAGGTCATACGACTGCCACGCGGGCAATCCTGTGATGGTCGTGTAGGAGCCGTTGGGCAGTTCGATACGCATACTCTGCCCTGTGGGCAAAGTAATCTGGAGCGTGGTAGCGTCTATACTTGTGCCCGACGCCTCGTCGTACACATACAAATCCAGCCCGCCCGCGGCGACTCCGCGTGGACGCATGAAGATATCATTCGTGGTACTGCTCGCGGTTAGCGCTGGAATGCGCCACGAATACCTCACCCAGCCCGGCTTGGAAACATCTACAATTAGCCCACGCAAGTCACGCGGCAGATTACTGAATGAGTAGCGTCCCTGACTGTCGGTATACATCGACTGCAGCGGACGGTCGCCGTAGCGTACCTGAACGAAGGCGTTTGGTACGGGCGCGCCATCCACCATATTCCGCACGACGCCTGAGAGCGAGCCTACTTGCACATCGTTAGGCACAAGGTAGTGGTAAGTATAGTCTGTCGTGCCCGCCACGAACTGGAAGCCCACGCGCGTGGTGGGATAGTACACGCGGTCGGTGTTCACATAGCGCACAGTGATGTTGTAGGTTTGCCAAGCGGGCAGGCGATCGAGCTCGATACTACTCCAGAAGTTGCCTCGGATTGTCCAGCCCGCCTCGCTCTGCAGCAGGAACTCGCCTACACGTAGCTCCGAACCATTCAATGCATCGTAAAACCGCCCCAGCCTCCAGTCGGTGAGCGCCGCCCCGTGCGGCGTACAGGGCAGCACAACATCGCTCACCGCACTGTTTGCGTATAGGTAAATCTGCGGTGAGTTACGATACCCCGTGCGCGAAGCGATGAGATAGTACGCGCCCGGAATGCAGTGCTCGATGGTGAATCGCCCTTGCGAATCGGTAATCGCATAGATGCGGCGCGCGCTGGATCCCGACGCATCGCGATACCCTTCAACATAGGTATTCGCCAGAGGCTGGTTCGTAACAGCGTCCACTACGCGCCCGCTAATCGAGAACACCTGTACCCCTGTGGTGGGCGTCAGACCCAGATAGAAAGTGCGCGTGTGGTTGTGCGAGACCACAATCCGAAAGATGGAGCGGTTGTGATACCCGCTTCGGGACACCGTCAGTGTGTAGAGCTGGTCGGTGGGCACATTGCTGAAGCGCACATAGTTGGTGTTGCCAACGGTCACTTCACGGTTGAAGCCGCCTGTACCCACAAGGCGCGCGGTGTAGTTTCTGACATCCGCGCCCGTTTTCAGGTCGTACACATACACATCAACGTTGCCAGCGCCTGCAAGCACCATCCCAAGCAGGCTCAGGTTCAACCATGCCAAGACCATCTGCCGCAATGGCATCGTGTCTACACCTCCTTCCGTTGCATCAGCACAAGTGTAGTATGGTTGCTGTGTCCTACCTACAAATACACTAACTTTCAGGAGAGCGTTAGGAACTTTTGCCCTATTTTGCAGGAGGGCTCAAAATCCGATTTCAGTTGCACAGAGGAAGTTGACGCAGGGTGCCGAATCTGAAAGCGTGATGCGCTGCATCTCATTGCTGCTGGGACTTTGGATAACGACGCTGGCGTGGAGCCAAACCACGATTACCCGCGCGGACTTAGCCGTGCGCTTGCTTGAAGCGGAAGCCTGCTGGGAAGCCCACCGCCAATCGCCAGAGGCACGTTTGCGTGCCACACGCCCCCTCACGGAGGGGCTAACTGCCTTCTTTTCGGGCAGGTTGGATGTGCTGGCGCGTCAGCTAACCCTGACATGTCTTGCCCTGCGCTCCGACGCCGCGCCCACGCCTGAGCAGCTTTATGCAGGCTCTCTGGGTGTTCGCCTACCACGCGTGTTCAGACACGAGGCGCTTGAACAGGGGGAGCAGACCGTGCAATGCCAACTATTTGCTTTCTACCCCGCCGAGCGACCCGAAATCGGGCTGCAGCTGCACTGGGCAGTGCTACGGGTGGGCGATTCAAAGCTCCTCCGCGAAGGTACGCTGGATTCGCCAGAAGCGGGTGCAACAGTAACCCTGTTATCGCGAGCCCCAGAAGGCGACTACGAGGTTCTGTTTGCGTTAAAACAGGGCGACCAGACGCTGCGCCAATGGCGCCAGCCGTTTAGCATCATCCGCCAACTGGACACGCGCCTCGAAGCGTTAGACCGCGCTGCCGAAACCCACGACGACGCTGACCCTACTGAACGGATGACCGTGCTGAACGCCGTGGAGGTACTGCAGAACGCCCTCAAGGGCGAGAACCCCGAAACCTTCTACCCGATGCTGCGCTTGCTTCAGCTTGCTGAGCAACTGTCTGCGGGTTGGGAGCGAGGGCAATCAGGCTGGCGTGCTGCCCCCGGCGATTACTGGATGGCGACGCTTTACCGCGAGCGCAAGGTGGCATTTCGACTGTTTGTGCCCCCGCAGTTCCAGCCGAACAAGCCTCTTCCGCTGGTGCTTGCGTTGCACGGTGCCGGAGGCAACGAGCACCTGTTTTTTGATGGCTACGGGCTTGGGATCATTTTGAAGGAGGCAGCAAAGCGCGGCTGGGCGGTGATTGCCCCTCGTTCCGACGCCAACCTTGCGCATGTCGCGGGCGCACTGGAGGCGGCCCAGCAACTGCTGCCCGTTGACCGCAAGCGCATTTACTTGATGGGACATTCAATGGGCGGGGCGCAGAGCTTTGCCGCCATCGCGCAGTTTCCTGACAAGTTCCGCGCTGCGGTTATCTTTGCAGGGGCGGGGCAGCCCACCCAAGTCCCTGAAGATTTGCCTATCCTAATGGTTGTTGGCGAACAAGAGTTGCCGATGCTTAGATCCAACATCGAGAACGCCTACCGCCGCTTGCAAGGCCTGAACCTCAAAACACTGGAGTACAAACGCTACGATGCCTGCGACCACATTATGATTGTGCGGGAAGCGATGCCCGATGCGTTTGTGTTTTTGGAGCGCGCACCCGCGCGGTAGGGCAAACGAATAGTTGCACGCCTGCGTTGTCCACTGCCCTAAGGTAGTAGTTATCTGGGCAGGTAAAGGCAGGAATTATGTTGTGCGCAGCGAAACCACAAAGGCGATGGTTGAGCTGAAGGGCGTCAGCGTGGCGTTTGGGGAGCAGTACGCGTTGCGGCGGGTGAACCTAAAGGTGGAAGCGGGTGAGTTTGTATTTTTGGTGGGCGCGACGGGCGCAGGCAAATCCACGCTGTTTAAGCTGCTGTATGGGGCGTTGCGCCCCACCGAAGGCGAGGTGTGGGTGCTTGGGCAACCTGTGCACCGTCTCAAACCACGCGAGCTGCCTTATCTGCGTCGACGCATGGGCATCATTCCGCAAAACTATCCGCTGCTTTCGCACAAAACGGTGTGGGAGAACATCGCCTATGGGCTGCGCGCGATTGGCTATAGCGAGCAAGCCGTGCGTCAGCGCGTGGCGCAGATGCTGGCGCTGGTGGGGCTGAACGAGCAAGCCCGCCAATACCCCCACCAGCTCTCAGGCGGCGAGGCACAACGCGCCGCCATCGCCCGCGCCCTCGCCAACAACCCGCCCCTGCTCATCGCCGACGAACCAACTGCCAACTTAGACCCTGACACTTCGTGGGAAATTATCGAACTACTGCTGCGCATCAACCTGCGTGGCACAACGGTCATCGTCTCCACGCACAATCGCACGATTGTAGACCGCGCGTGTCAGCGCGTCGTCGCCATTGACCGCGGACAAATCATCAGCGATGTGCCGCGGGGCGGCTACCCCATCGAGCTGGAGCGACTGTACCCCTCTGTAGCACTATGATAGACCGCTTCCGTTTCATCGTCAACGAGACTTGGGCAAGCTTGCGCGGTAACCTCGCGATGCAGGTGGCGGCGATCAGCACAGCTTGCATCGCGCTGATCTTGCTGGGCAGCGCAGCGATGGCGCTCTACAAGTTAGACGCTTTGGCACAGTCGCTACCCAACGCGTTCGAAGCGTCGGTGTTTTTGCACACGACGGTGTCCCGCGCGCAAACGCTCAAGCTGAAAGCCGAAATAGAGGCGATGCCCGAAGTGGCACAAGTGGTACTGGTACCGCGCGAAGTAGCCTGGGAACAGGAGAAGCAAAAGTATAAAGATGAAGTGAACCTTGCCGATTTGCCCAACCCGCTGCCTGACAAGCTGATCGTGCGCGTGCATCAGGCGGAGACGTTGCCAGCGGTCTCTGCGCGGATTGCGCAATCGTCGCTCGTGGATGAGGTAATTGACAGCCAGGCAGAACTGGAGATGGTGCTGGGCGCAGCGCGACTGGTGCGTTGGGTAGGGCTGGGCACAGGGGGCTTGTTGCTGCTGTCGGCGTTGTTGTTGATCTACAACGCGGTGCGCCTTACCATCCACGCGCGTCAGCACGAAGTACAGGTGATGGCGCTGGTGGGGGCGACGCTGCGTTCAATTCGGTTGCCGTTTGTGTTGGAAGGAATGGTGCAGGGGCTTCTAGGGGGCATAATTGCGGCGTTGATTACGGTGCTGAGCGCGGGGCTGCTGTCGGAATACATGGTAAGCCAGTGGCCGCTGCTGAAAGATATGCCGCCTGGCTTGCCCCCCGGCGTGGTGCTGGTGGGCGTGCCGATATTGGGCATGGTGCTTGGGGGGCTGTGCGCCAGTTGGGCGACGCTGCGCTATGTGCGCATCTGAGGAGGGGGCGTGCGGCGGCGACGCGCGTGGGCGGTGGGCTTGGTGTTGGTGAGCGCG
This sequence comes from Armatimonadota bacterium, assembly GCA_030550775.1. Lineage (GTDB taxonomy): Bacteria > Armatimonadota > Fimbriimonadia > Fimbriimonadales > GBS-DC > GBS-DC. The sequence continues at coordinate 10,304 of JAUQOS010000051.1, read as the reverse complement.
TTAGGCGCCAGCATGGTTGCCTCGCTGAGCATGGGTGCGGTTTCGGTGCCCCTCCTGCAGTTGTGGGATGCCCTGCGCGGCGTAAGTGATTCTACGACGCGCCTGATTGTGTGGGAGTTGCGCCTGCCTCGCATCCTCACGGCAGTAGTAGTGGGTGGTGTTCTGGGTTGGGTGGGCTGCGCCTTCCAGGGGCTGCTGCGCAACCCGTTAGCAGACCCCTACATTGTAGGGGTATCGTCGGGAGCAGCGGTGGGAGCAGCAGTGGGCGTGTTGCTCGGTTGGCACACGCGCGGCTACGGGTGGGCAATCTCGCTGTTGGCGTTTGGGAGTGGCTTGCTCACGCTGCTACTTGCATTAGGGCTGAGCCGTCAAAATGGGCAGCTGCGCATCGCCAACTTCTTGTTGGTAGGCGTGTCGCTTAGCGCAAGCCTGTGGGGCATTATCACGCTGCTGCTGGTGCTGGCAGGCGAAGACCTTTCGCGCGTTATCTACTGGCTGCTGGGCGGGCTGCTGAATGCCGATTGGCAGCGGCTCCAGTGGGCGAGCTTGCCCGCGCTTGTTGGGTGCCTCACACTGTGGCTGCATGCGCGCGCGTTGAACCTTTACACCGCGGGCGAGGAGACCGCCGCCCACTTGGGCGTGAACCTTGAACGGCTCAAATGGGCGGTGCTGGTAGGGGGCGCGCTGGCAACCGCCGCAACCGTTGCGATAGCAGGAATCATCGGCTTTGTGGGCTGGATGACGCCCCACTTGCTGCGTCGTGTGGTGGGGGGCGATCATCGCGTGCTGATGCCCCTTTCCGCACTAGGCGGTGCGCTGCTACTCCTATGGGCAGACACGCTGGCGCGCACATTGGCACGCCCGGTGGAGCTGCCCGTAGGTGTGATTACTGCGTTGGCGGGCGCGCCGCTGTTTGTGTGGGTGATGCGTCGCGAACGCGGGCTGTGAGAGGTATACTCGCCTGCGATGTTCCGCAAAGTGCTGGTGGCGAACCGTGGCGAGATTGCGCGGCGCGTCATCCAAGCGTGCCGCGAACTGGGCATTCGTACCGTCGCCGTCTACTCTGAAGCCGACGCGAACGCGCCGTTTGTGCGGGAAGCCGACGAAGCGTATCTTTTGGGCGGCGCGCCTGCCTCCGAAAGCTACCTCAACATCCGACGCATTCTGGAAGTGGCTCAGCAAGCCGGCGCGCAAGCCATCCATCCGGGCTATGGCTTCCTCTCTGAGAACCCCGAGTTCGCAGCGGCGTGCGCGCAGGCGGGCATTGTGTTTATCGGTCCGCGCCCTGAAGTGATTCGGCTGCTAGGCGACAAGGGGGCTGCCAAACGCGCTGCTGAGCGCGCGGGCGTGCCTACAGTGCCCGGCTACACGCCCGAAGACCACGCCACACCCGAAACCTTACTGCAGGCTGCCCAACAGCTGGGCTTTCCTGTGCTGCTGAAGGCGGTGGCAGGCGGAGGTGGCAAGGGCATGCGCATCGCCGACAGCCCCGAACGGTTCCTTGAGATTGCCGAAAGCGCCGCCCGAGAAGCCCAAAACGCCTTTGGCGACCCGCGTCTGATGCTGGAACGCTACATCGCGCACCCCCGCCATATTGAAGTACAAATTCTCGCCGACCAGCATGGCACGGTAATGCACCTCTATGAGCGCGAATGCTCCATCCAACGCCGCCACCAAAAGATTATTGAGGAAAGCCCCTCGCCCGCTCTTGACGCCAAAACCCGCACCGCCATCTGCGAGGCGGCGGTTCGCCTCGCCCAAGCTGTTGGCTACACCAATGCGGGCACCGTCGAGTTCCTCTACGAGCAAACGCCCGACGGAGGGCGATTTTACTTTTTGGAAGTCAACACCCGCCTGCAAGTGGAGCACCCCGTCACAGAGCTGGTGACGGGCGTAGATCTAGTGCACTGGCAGATTCGCATCGCGGCGGGCGAGCGGCTTGAGTTGTCGCTACCCAAGCTGCACGGGCACGCGATCGAAGCACGCCTATATGCCGAAGATCCCGAAAACGAGTTTGCGCCTTCACTGGGTACCCTGCTCGCCTACCAAGTGCCCCACTTGCCAGGCGTGCGCGTCGATTCGGGCGTGGAGGCAGGTTCGGTCATCACGCACCACTACGACCCGATGATTGCCAAAATCATCGCACAGGCTCCCGACCGCACGACCGCCATCCGTCGGCTTGTCAATGCGCTGGAGCAAATCACCATCGTGGGGGTGCGCACCAATCAGGCGTTTCTGATGGATGTCCTGCAGCATCCCGCGTTCTTGGTAGGCGCACTTCATACAGGCTTCCTACAAGAACACCAAATCAAATCTGCTCCAGAAACACCACCCGAACCTGTGCTGTTGGCGCTCGCTCTGCTGGAACCGCTAACCCAGCAGCGGCGACAGCTCACCACCCCACACGACGGCGCACCTGCCCCCTACCCCTCGCCGTGGGAGCAGCTTGGACGCTGGCGTATCGGCACCTAAACTGTGGCATAATTGGCACAGGGGAAACTCACCCTGAGCGATGTCCGTAAGTATAGATAAACTCAGAACGGTTTCTTGCGGGCGGGCACTACTGGTAAAAGCTGTTGCGCCAAATGCAGATATGCCCCCTGCGAAGGTTTGTATCGTCTAAATTTGCAAGAGTGCGTCGCCGATACCGAGCCGAAGATGAGTATCCGATTGTAGCGAAGGCAAATATGGGAGTTGAACGATGCAGACGATGCCAATTCGCGAGAAGCAGACGACGCGCGTTGCTGAACTCTTGATGTGCGCGCCCAGTGCGTATGACCTTTTGTACGAGATTAATGCGTGGATGCATTTGAGCGATAAGCCCGACAAGCAGCTGGCGTGGCGGCAGTGGGAACAGCTGTACCACACCCTCACGGAGCAAATCGGCATACCTGTGCGGTTGATTGAGCAAGCCAGCGAAGCCCCCGATATGGTGTTCACCGCCAATGCGGGGCTGCCCCTGCCGGGCAAGCAAGTGGTGCTGTCGCGCTTTCGCCACCCCGAACGTCAGGTCGAGGAACCCTACTTTGAGCAGTGGTTCCGCGAGCAGGGCTATACGATCCACTACATGCCACGCGATTGCGCCTTTGAAGGCGAGGGCGACGCCTTTTTGATGGGCGACCTGATCGTAGCGGGCTATCGCAAGCGCACCGATATCTGCGCGCATCGCTACCTTAGCCAACTTACAGGATTGGAAGTGCTTAGTCTTGAGCTAGTGGACGACCGCTGGTATCACTTAGACACCTGCTTCCTGCCGCTAACCGACCGCTTAGTGGCATACTATCCCGAAGCGTTCGACTGGTACGCCCGCCGCGTGATTGAACAGCATTTCGAGACGATTCCTGTTAGCCCCGAAGAGGCGTTGCGCTTTGCCTGCAACTCAGTGGTGATTGGTAACCATGTGGTAATGCCCTCTGGCTGCCCGATTCTGCGCTTTTATTTGGAGGAGCGCGGCTACACCGTGCACGAGGTGCCGATGAGCGAGTTCATCAAGTCGGGCGGCGCGTGCAAGTGTCTGGTTCTATACTTATTGGGCGAGTGAGGCGGTTTGCGGGGCTGCCGCACGCCCCTGGCAGTTTCAGTGCGGGCGCGCGAGGGGCACTGAAAGCGGCTGCAGCGCGGATGCCAGCACACCGAAGCCCGGCGCGTAAAACACCAGCGGCGGTTCATCAGGCACTTCAATCCCCGCGGCGCGCGCGAGTGTCTGCTCGAACTCCAGCAAACGGGCAGGCTGAATGGCATACGGCAGGTGCGCCACATCCGCGCGATACAACTCGCCCTTGTAAGTGGTAAACAGCAGGTAGCGCTCCACCAAGAAATGCTCCAAACTGCCAGGGCGCGTCTCTTGCGGTTCGCCTTCAAACTCATAGCGCACGCGGGCAAAGGCGCGTGCACGTCCGGCGCGGCGCGTTTCGTACTCGATGCAGTTGGGAGCCAGTTTGCGCCAGCGCATGCGAGCGTAGTAATACGGCAATCGCCAAAAGTGTCGCGCGATCCACACCCCCAGCCGATGCGCAGCGTCTAAGCTGAAAAACCACACGCCCCGTTGCTCGCCATAGCGCACATAGGTGCGAATGTTCGCCTCGGGAAAATCGAATAGCCTAGGAATGGAGGGCAACCAGATAGGACGCACCGACTCCATCACGAACGGCACGAACGCTATCCACGCCGCATCGTCGTAGGTGTCAATCTGCAACGGCTCAGGGATCAATGGGCGCAACCGATGGGGAGGCACACGCCAGTGCACAAACAACAAATGCTTCCAGCGCATGCTCAACACAGGTCGCCACGCACCCTCCCCTATCGGGGGCATTCGGTCTCGCTCAAGCGTAGCCATCGGCTCAGTTGCCCGCGCAATCGCGCGATTGACCAGTATACCCCCTCGACCACCCAAATCATCGGGGGCAGTTGCAGCGGGCGGGCAAGCCAGCCATAGCCCAATTGCTCAGCGATAAACAGCACCGCGCGCCCGTTGCGCAACACACGCCCATCCACTGTAATCACATGGACGCCCTGCCTCAGGGCTTCGGGCGTGGTTCGGCTGAGCAGCTCCGCAGGTGCCGCTTGAAACGGCACAATGCGAAACCGCCCATCCTTATCACGACGACGCACTTGTGCGATTGACCATGCACAAAAGTCGCACGCGCCGTCCCACAAAATCCAATGCTGCGCAGATGGAGTGCTCATCCGTTTGAATTACTCCGTACCTAAGACGGCTCAAGCCGTTCCTGAACAAGCCCGCCTGCGCGGGCTAAAGCGTAGTGTCAGCATCCCCCTCGCTGGAGCGTCAGCGTCTCGCGAACGCTCCGAAACACGGCATCCGCACCAACGACCACAAGCCGACGCAGATCGGCTTTGCTGGCATGAGAACGGCTTCAGCCGTCTGAGTTCACTGCTATCAATTACGCAAACGGGGCTGGCGGAGTTGCCAGCCCCGTGCGATATCTTGGTTCGGAAACGCCTTAGCGGTTGCGGCGGCGCAACCCCAGCAGCCCTGCCAGCCCCGCGCCCAGCGCAAGCATGCTCGCTGGCTCAGGCACCCAGTCTTGCTGCACCAGCAGCAGCGCAGCCGTATCCTGACCGGGCGCGCCCGTCACGAACAGACTGAAGTTTTCGTACACAGTGACATCGTTGGCAGGCTGGCCCAGCACGCCCGTGAGCGTGAGGCTGAACGCGCCGTCGGCGCCACCAAAGCCCGAGCCGCTGATCGTACCCGACTCGTCATACAGAATCGCGTTATCGGAGTTGCGCACAACCTTCTTCTGCCAGTTGATTCGGGCGTTGCCTTGCACGAACCCAGCAATCACAAAATTGAAGCCTGTCAGTTGCCCCACTGGACCGGGGTTGGGCGCAATCGAGTAAATCGCGCTGTACCCGCCGCTGGTGAAGTTGGTGCCGTCGCCCACGAGGATGGGGTTCGGCGTACCCGCGGACGTGAGGAAGGTCACCTGAGGAAGTGGATTGTTAATCACCACCGCCGGCACATTCGTCACCACGCTGCCTGGGTTGAGCACACCCTGACTTTGAATGATGGTCACTGACCAGTTCGCCAGCGCCGATGCTGTCAATACGGCGCCTGCCACAAACGCTGCTACTACTCGTCGCATGCTATCCTCCTTTCCGTTGTGGTATTGGCTCCTGAACGAGCGGAGCCTGCTTTGTACAGCAGTGGCTCGCACCTCTCACTATTGGTGCAAGATGCCTCGCTGTATGTTTCTATTATACCACAACTCTTTCACCGCCTGCCAACATAGCGCGTAGTTTCCAACCGATATACTTCCGCCAAGCCATGAAAAGGGTTGTTGCGCCACGCCCGCTTGAGTTTGACTAATGCGAACTTGAGCGTTTTGGCAGCCGCCTGTTTCGAGATCCCAAGCCGCTTGCCAATCTCGCGTAGGGTCAAGCCGTTCAGATATCGCTCGCATACATAGCGTTGGCGCGGAGTAAGTGCCGCCCGCTGCAGCAAGCACTCCATCTCCACCCGTTCTAAGTAAGCAATCGCTTGCGTCTGAGCATCCAGCAACTCACGTAGCTGCTTGTGCAACTTGCGATGGCGACGCAACTTGCGCTCAAACGAATCCTCACGCGTGAACGGGTACTCCCCATTCCGCTCCGACGCAATCCAAAACTCAGGCTCTTTGGCTTGCATCGCACAGCCTCCACCTTTTAGGAGGAAGTTGTAGACATTTGTATACCACATCGGGGTGCTCTACTGCAAGGCTTAGCAGGAGTTGCCTTGCGCACAGCGAACCGCTGTTTACAGGAGGCTATCAATGAAGATCCTTGTCGCAGACAAGTTCGAGCAGAGTGGCTTGGCAGGCTTGCGTGCGTTAGGTTGTCAGGTAGTTTACGACCCCAGCCTCAAAGAGGATGCGTTGGTGGAGGCAATCCGCATCCACAATCCTGATGTGTTAGTGGTGCGCTCCACGCAAGTCACAGCAGCGATGCTGGAAGCGAGCAACTTGAGCTTAGTCATTCGCGCGGGAGCAGGTGTCAATACGATTGATGTGGAGACCGCTTCCAAGCGCGGCATTTATGTGGCGAACTGCCCTGGCAAAAACGCAATCGCGGTGGCGGAGCTGGCGTTTGGGCTAATCCTGTCGCTGGATCGGCGCATTCCCGACAATGTGGCGCAGCTGCGGGCAGGTAAGTGGAACAAGAAAGAGTTCAGCGAAGCGCGCGGGGTGTATGGCAGCACTTTAGGGCTAATTGGCGTGGGCAACATCGGGCGCGAGATGATTCCGCGTGCCAAAGCGTTCGGCTTGCGCGTGATTGCATGGAGCCGCTCCCTGACCCCCGAACGCGCCGCAGAATTAGGAATCGGCTATCGCGCCACGCCACTGGATGTTGCCAGCGAAGCCGACATCGTGAGCGTGCATGTCGCCCTTACGCCCGACACACGCCATTTGTGCAATCGCGCCTTTTTTGAGGCAATGCGCCCCGGTGCCTACTTCATCAACACCGCGCGCGCCGAAGTGGTCGACGAGCAGGCGCTGGCGTGGGCAGTGCGCGAAAAAGGTATCCGCGCTGGGCTGGATGTGTTCGAGGGCGAACCTAGCGCAGGCGAAGGCGAGTTCCGCAACCCGCTGGTAGACCTACCACTGGTGTACGGCACGCACCACATCGGTGCCTCTACCCAGCAGGCGCAGGAAGCTATCGCCGCCGAAGTGGTGCACATTGTGCGCACCTACATGCAAACAGGGCGCGTGCCGAACGTAGTCAACCTCGCCGAGCGGTCGCCCGCCAAATACCTATTGGTGGTGCGCCACTTAGATCGCGTGGGTGTGCTGGCGCATGTGTTCAACTGCTTGCGCGAGGCAAACATCAATGTGCAAGAGACCGAGAACATCATCTTCGCAGGTGCGGAGGCTGCCGTGGCGCGTATCCAACTGGATAACGCCCCTCCCGAAACTACCCTGCAGGCAATCCGACAACATGAGCACATCTTTGCGGCAACGCTCACACCCCTTGAATAAGGGCTGTGCCACCTCGCAGGAGTTTTAACCGACGAGTCGAAAAATCGTTATGCGCTAAGGAGGCAAGTATCTATGTTGAACGAGCACTCGACTACGGGCAAAGCAGCCGTGTTGGGCGCAGGCACTATGGGGGCACAGATTGCCGCTCACCTCGCCAACGTCGGCTGGCATGTGGTGTTGCTGGATCTAACTACCGAACACGCCAAACAGGGCTTAGAGCGAGTCAGCAAACTCAAACCTGCGCCGTTCTACCTGCCTGAACTGGCAAGCCGCATCGAAATCGGCAGCTTCGACACCGACATGCACCGCCTCAAAGAGGCAGATTGGGTGATTGAAGCCGTTATTGAGAACCCGCAAGTCAAGCGCGAGCTGTGGACGCGCGTGCAAGAATACGTCAACGACCGCGCGGTGCTCTCCACCAACACCAGCGGGCTATCCATCCACGAGATGAGCGACGACTGCCGCGACGAAGTCAAGCGGCGCTTTATGGGCACTCACTTTTTCAACCCCCCACGCTACCTGAAACTACTGGAAATCATCCCCCGTCGCGAGACCGATGCAGACATTCTGGAGGGCATGACCCGCTTCGCCGAGCGTGTGCTGGGCAAGCGCGTGGTCATCGCGCGCGACACGCCGGGCTTTATCGCCAACCGCCTCGGCGTCCACTCGATGATGGTCGTGTTTCCCCTGATGCAAGAGTTCGGCATGACCATTGAGGAGGTGGATGCACTCACGGGTCCGCTGATTGGCAACCCGCGCAGCGCAACCTTCCGCCTTGCAGATATCGTCGGGCTGGATGTGATGGCAAGCGTTGCCAAAAACCTCTACGAACGGCTCGAAACCGACGATGAAAAGCGCGTGTTCGCGCTGCCCGAGGTGGTGCAACGCCTAATTGCCGACGGCAGATTGGGCGAGAAAACGGGCGCGGGCTTCTACCGACGCCAACCCGACGGCACTATTGAGGCGCTGGATTTGAACACCTATGAATATCGCCCACGCCAAAAAGCGAAGTTCCCCCACCTTGAGCAATTTGAAAAGCTGCCATTGGAGGAGCGATTGCGCGCACTGGTCAGCCACGACAGCCGCGAGGGGCAGTTCCTCTGGCGCTTGCACGCTGAAATGCTGCGCTACGCCGCCCAGCACGCTCCAAGCCTCGCCGACGACCCCATCGCCATCGACCACGCTATCAAGTGGGGCTTCAACCGCGAACTGGGACCGTTCCAAACCTGGGATGCACTGGGCGTGCGCGAAACCGCCGAGCGCATGGAGCGTGAAGGCATGCCCGTGCCCGAACTGGTACAGAACCTGCTGCGCTTCGGGCGCAAAGCGTTCTACGAAACCGCCGACACGGGCGATACCACCGTCTATGTGTGGCTGGGTGCAGGGCAAGTGGCACCCTACCGCCCCGACCCCGAATTCCTAACCCCCATCAATATGGCGCGCCACAACCCCGAAGTAGAGCGCAACGCCGACGCCTCCGTGTACGACTTGGGCGACGGCGTGTTCTGCGTCGGCATTCACAGCAAGATGAATGTGCTGGGTCCCGGCGTGATGGAAATGCTCTACAAAGGTGCCGAGCGCGCCGAACGCGAGGGCGTCGCCCTGGTCGTCACAGGCATCGGCGAACACTTTTCGGTGGGCTTCAACCTGCAACTGTTCCTCATGATGATTGGCACAGGCGACTTCGACGAGCTTATTATGGGCGGTAAGGCGTTCCAAGACTCGCTGCTGCGCCTGCGCTATGCCAAAGTACCCGTGGTGGCGGCGGTGTTCGGCTACACTTTGGGCGGCGCGTGCGAGCTGGCCATGCACTGCGACCGCGTGGTGGCAAGCGCCGAAACCTATATCGGCTTGCCTGAGGTGGGTGTAGGCATTATCCCAGCGGGTGGCGGCACCTCCACGATGCTCTACCGCGCCTTGAGCAACCTGCCCCCGAACGCCGATCCCTACCCCGCCATTCGGCGTGTGATGGAACTGCTTGGTTTCGGCAAAGTGGCAACCAGCGCGCTGGAAGGCATGCAGTATGGCTACCTGCGTGAGGGCATAGACACCATCTCGGTTAACCCCGATCGCATCCTCTGGCTGGCAAAGCAAGAGGCGCTGCACCTCGCCGAGCAGGGCTACACCCCACCCGAAGAGCCAAAAGTGATGGCATACGGCAACCAAGTGCTGACCCGCCTGCTGATTGAGCTGCACAACATGCGTCGCGGCAACTTCATCACCGAGCACGACTTCACCGTCGCCTCGCAGATTGCCTACGTGCTGGCAGGCGGCGACCTCAGTCAACCTGCCGAAATGCCACTGTCGTACTTCTACCAGCTGGAGCTGCAGGCGGTGAGCTTCTTGGCGCAGCAACCCAAAACTTGGGATCGCATGCGCCACATGCTGGAAACAGGCAAGCCACTGCGCAACTGAAACTAGTGCTCCGCCTTTCGTCAATCTTTGGAACCCCCTCCTTTAGGTTCCCCCTACTGCGTAGGGGGAACCAGCCTACTTTGGTTCCCCTCGCGCAGCGGGGGGACCTTACGGAGAAGGACCAGAACATCCAAACAATCACGAGAGGCGAAGCACCAGTCGGGGCAGGCGGAATGCCTGCCCCGTGCCCTTCCCCATCGGATAGTGGCTCTCAGAGGGTACAATATCACCTGCTGTGTTCCGCAAGGTACTGATTGCCAACCGTGGCGAAATCGCCGTGCGCATTATACGCGCCTGCCGCGAGTTAGGTATTCGTAGCGTCGCCGTCTACTCAGAAGCCGACCGCGACGCCATGCATGTGCAACTCGCTGACGAAGCCATCTGCATCGGTCCTGCCCCAAGTATTGAGAGCTA
>JAUQOS010000140.1 GCA_030550775.1 Armatimonadota bacterium | reverse complement strand
GGACGATTTGCGCGAAGGTTTGTTCGGGGTGTTGCGTTGGGCGTGTGTTTGGGGGCAGGGGTAGGGTTCTGCGGTGAGGCATTCACGGGAGGTGGTTGAAATGGTCAACTATTTATTCAAACCCCATAAGTCGTTCCTGTGCAAGCCAAGCCCGCCTGCGCAGGCTGTGCGTAGCGTGAGCGTCTCGCTGACGCCTCGTCGGCAGGGACGCCGACGCTACGCACATCGGCGTCTACCAACCTCTTAGACAGCCCCAAAACGCCCACAGGAACTTTGTTGCGCCATAGGCGGTATAATTGCTGTACTTCGAACTTAGGGGGTATTCAACGATGACAACCGTCATCAAGGAAAAAGTGCGCCTGAATGATGCGGAGTTCGAGATTACGCTAAAGCCCGTGCTGCCCGCCACGGAGAACGACCCGATGGTGTTAGATACGCCGCTGCCTACGCCCGAAGAGGTACTGGAGCGCGTGCCATCGGTGGAGCAACTGCCACGCTGGGAGGACGGAGCTTTCTAAGCGATGAATGCACGCTTGCAACGCATCGCCTACGAGGTGGCTTTGGCTGCTGCGCGCTACTCGCAAACCAAAAGCGCGGAGTACGACGACGAGGACGGCAGCTGGGTGGTCATCAAAGACTTCCCGCTGCCGCCGGGCTACAACTACGAGCGCACCGATGTGCTGATTTTGTTGCCGCCGAACTACCCGCAGACACCGCCTGACTGGTTCTATGTAGACGACAACCTGCGCCTTGCCAACGGCGAGGAACCGGACCATGTGTTTTACGCCGACACCGTGTATGACCCCAACGACGAGCTATATGGCGAATCGCCACCGCAAATGCGGGGCTGGACCGCGTGTTGCTTGCACATCCGTTCGTGGAAGCCTGCGGCCAATCCGCTGAACGGGCACTCCCTGCTGAGCGTGTGCGAGTTGATTCGTCTGGCGTTTGAGCGGTGGAAGTAAGGGGTCTCCCCGCCCTTCCACCTACTCGTTGACCCGCGCGCCCCACAACAGCCGATCGCGCAGCTTCTCGAAAAACTCGCCCTCGTTGAACGAGAGCAGTTTCGTGCGAAACGGCGCGGCGGTGATGTGCACCGTTTGCCCCATCGCAAGAGGCTGGTGTCGTCTGCCGTCTGCGCTCATAATTGCTTGAGGGTTCGGCTCGCTGGTGGTGGCACATCGCACCTCGATGCTAATGCGCGCACTGGGAGGCAGCACCAACGGGCGTGCGCCCAGCGTGTGAGGCGAAATTGGCGCGAGGATAAGTGCCTCAGTTTGTGGGTGCACCACAGGCGCACCTGCTGAAAGCGCATAGGCAGTGGAGCCGGTGGGGGTAGCCACCAGCGAGCCATCCGCAGGGTAGGTGGTTAGCAGCAGGTCGTTGATGCGGATGGTGAAATCCAGCATCGGGGCGGTGGGCATGCGCAGCAGCGTGATTTCGTTGAGCGCAATCGCCACGCGCACTTCGTCCTCTACGCGCGCCTGCACCATCAACCGCTCTTGGAGTTGGTAATCGCCTGCGTGCCAGCGCTCCAGCGCGCCTATGAGTGCCTCGGGCTCCACTTGGGCGATAAAGCCGAACCTGCCCAGATGTACGCCCAACAGCGGCACGCCGGCAGGGGCAGCCAGCGCCGCACCCGTCAGCAGCGTGCCGTCGCCCCCCAAAGTAATCACCAGCGCGATATGAGGGTCAGGTAGCTGGCTCCAGCGGGCGGCGGTCGGCTGGTCGACCACCACAGCGCCGTAGCCCACATTGCGCAGCCACTGCGCGGTCTCTTGCGCCCGACGCGCCGCCTCGGGCTTGGTTGCGTTGTAAAGGATCAGAACCTCTGCCATTTAGCGTTTGAGCCGTTCCAAGTTCTTGCGGGCGTCTTCAAAGTTGGGGTCTAACTGGAGCGCCTCTTGGTAGAGCGTGCGCGCTTTGGCGATTTGCCCGGCGCGTTCGTAAGCCGCACCTAAGTTATTGCGGTAGACTGCGGACTTGGGGTTCAGCGCGACGGCGCGTTCCAACGCTTGGATTGCCTCCTGGGTGCGGTTCGTGCGCATCAGAATTAGCCCCAGGTTGTTCCACGCAGCGTGGGTGCGTTCGTTTTCACGCAGCACCGCGCGGTATTGCGCTTCCGCCCCCGCAAGGTCGCCCTGCTCCAAAAGCACATCGCCCAGCGCTAAGCGGGCGTCTAAGTTTTTGGGGTCTGCTTCAACGACTTGGCGGTAGAGCCTAAGCGCGTTCTCGCGATCGCCCTTGAGCCGATAGGCGGTTGCGAGGTTCAAGCGTGCGCTGAGAAGGCGCGGGTTGAGTTCCAGCGCACGGCGCAGCGTTGCCACAGCGTCATCGTAGCGGCGCTGGCGCAGTTGAACGAAGCCCAGTTGGTTGAGGGCGTCGGCGTCGTCGGGGCGTAGGTTCAGCACTTGCTCAAACGCTGTGGCTGCAGCTGCCAGATTGCCGCGCTGCAGGTGTGCCACGCCCAAGTTATAGTGCAAGTCGGGGTTGTTGGGGTTGGCCGCGATGCCTTTCTGCAACGCCTCAATGGCTTTCTCGGGTTGGCGGAGCCGTGTGTATGCCTCGCCCAGTTTGAGCCACCCCGCAACCTCGTTGGGCATTTGGCGCATCGCTTGCTCCAGGTTGGCAACCGCTTCCTGCCATTGTCCCAACTCCGCCAGAACCAGCCCATAGTTGTAGCGGAAGGTGGCATTGTTCGGTTCCAGCTCCAATGCGCGCTTGTAATGGGGCAACGCCCGCGAAGGCAACTTCATCATTTGATATGTGTAGCCGAGATTGTTGTGCGCATTCGCATCGCGCGGATTGAGTTGAATCGCCTTTTGATAGTGCTCCACGGCCTTCTGGTATTGGCGGGTTTTACTGTAGAGGTTGCCTAAGTTGTAATGGGCGTCGGCGTCGTTAGGGCGGATTTCAAGTGCCTTGCCATAGGCGTTGATGGCTTTTTCCAATTGCCCCGTATGTAGATAGGCGTTGCCGAGATTGTTCCACGCTTCGGCATTGCGTGGGGTTAGGCGCGTGGCTTTCTCTAACATCGGCACGGCTTCGGCATATTTGCCCACTTTCAGGTACAAATAGCCCAACCAGCTCACTACGGTGGGGTTGTTTTCGTCGCGTTGATAGAGTGCTTCGAACGCCTCAATCGCTTCTTGGGTTTTGCCTTGATTCGCCAAATTGATGGCGTCGCGCACGGTTTGCGCGTTCAGAGCAGTCAGGCACAGTCCAAGCCAGCATAGTGCAATCCACCGCATATCTGCCTCCATAGTTGTGCATTGGTGAGAGTAGCCCCGCACCACGGTGCCTACACGAGTTGCACGAGCACATTCCAAGTATACCTCCTGCATGCCGATGGGAGACCGGCGCGCGGTCTGAACGCGGTGAAAAGATTCGTACCATCCGATTCACCTCCAGTCAAAGAATCGGCGCCCACGCAGCGTTCTGCAGGGGGCCTCCTTGGCTTGTTGCACCGTATCTTTGTACGGCGTCGCGGTATCTATGAACCGTGGCACGG
>JAUQOS010000050.1 GCA_030550775.1 Armatimonadota bacterium | reverse complement strand
GTTGAACGGCTCAAAAAGTGACAAACTTCAGTATACGAGATTCCTTGCACTCAGCTCCGAATGAAAGATAAGTCAATGCGCCAACAGTGCCGCCATTCAGAACAAGCGCAGAATCTCACCCAAGACGGATGGATCGCAACTTGGCTCAATGCTAAGCACTGCGTTGGCATCTGTGCCGACGCACTGCTTAGCTCCACAGCGGTGTTGGGCACAGGGCACTGTGCTCTACGGCTCCCGCACGATGCCCACAAACAACACCACGCCCGTCGGCTGGTGTGTAATCGCAAACAGAAACGGGCGATTAGCAACTACTTGAAAAGTGTTAGGCTCTGCCGCGGTCAGCGTGAAAGTCAGCCCCGTTGCTGCGGCGGCTTTTGTGCCTTCCTCGTCAACCTCTACGACCGCCTTCTGAATGGCTTTGTCGAGGAACAGTTCGCCTGGTGCCACATTCGCCAAGTTGCTGAAATCGGCTTTGCTAGGCGTGAAGGCAATCCCCATCCCCAATGCCTCCAGAGGCGGCTGGAGGTTATGCAACGCCTCCAGCTTGAAGCGGGGCATCGCGACGGTGCCTTCTGTGAGCTTGAACGCACGGCGCCACTTGCGCCAGTTTTCGGGCGTGAACTGCTTCCGCAACTCTCCAACCGAGTGCTCCTCCAGCGGCACAAACAGATAGAACTGGTAATCGCCTTTACCATACGGCAACGCCACCGCTTCGAAACCCTCGCCGCGCAGATATGGCAGTCGCTGCTTGCCCAAATGCATCATCGGTACCTGTTTTTCGGTACCGTTCTCCAAGTAGAAGGGGGCTTCCACAGTGGCGCTTTTATCGAACGGATGTTGCCACCTGCCCTCAAAGTAAAGCGTGTTGACCAACGCAAGGCGCGTTTCAAGGCGGAAATCGCTCGGTTCAAACAGCTGGTTGATCAGCTGATTCGTCTGCTCGCGCACCCACTGGTTAATCGTGTCAGCAGTGGCTTTGGGGTTCGAGAAGTCAACCGTTTCCACGCGGCTATCGTAGACAGTAAGGAGTGTGCGCAAGAAATCGGGCTTGAGCTCGAAACCACGGTGCACCCAGAGGCTGTTGGCAAGATGAATGTGCACATCGGCGTCGGTGGGCTTTAGCAATGAGGTGAGTTGACGCATCTGTGAGTTGAACTCGCTGAGGCGTAGCTCTTTGTAGCCCAGTGTTTGGGCGATGGCGTCGAAGGTTTCGCCTGCTGCGCCGTTGAGCGTCATGCCAAGCGCCACCTCCAGCGATAGTGGCGAGAAGCAAAGGTTCTCACCTTTATCCAGCTGTTGTAGCATCGCGAAGGTGAACTGGAGGTGAGCGGTTTCGGTCGCTTCAGCGAGTTGGATCACGGGTTGCATTCCTTGTTGAGACTGGTTAGAGGTGGGGCTGCCGCAGCCACCAAGCAACCATGCTCCTGCTAATGCCAGCAAGGCAAGGGTTCGCATGCGCAGATTCCTCCTGCACCGTTAGACGCGCAGGATCGACGTGCGATACGGAAGCGCGTTGTTTAGCCCGCATTGTGGTCGGGTTCCACAATCACCGCTGTGCCATAAGCCATGATCTCGGCAGCGTTGCCGGTGATGTTACTGGAGCTGAAGCGTACGTTCACCACCGCGTTCGCGCCCAAACGAGCTGCTTCTTCCAGCATGCGCCGCTCCGCCTCTGCCCGCGCGCTCACTAACATCTCGGTGTACTCCTTTAGCTCGCCACCCACAATCTGCCGCAGACTTGCCAGCAAATCTCTACCAAAATGCGTTGCCCGTACCGTGCTGCCCTTCACTACACCCAGCACCTTCGTGATGCGATAGCCAGGCACATCAGGAAGTGTAGTCACTAACATTGCTTTTCTGTCCTCCTGCTCTGTTGAGTTCGTAGCGGCGTGCACGATTCCTGCCAATCGGCAGGAGTGGCGCCACGCAGGGCGAATCTGCGTCCTGAGGTGATGGTATGCGACGACGCGAATCAGGGCGGGTTTTGGGCATTGTAGTGTTTTTGGCGCTGCTGGCAGTGCTTGGAGTAGGCGCGTGGTACTTCTTTGTCTACACCAAGTCGCCGCAGTTCGCGCTGAACCAGTTCTTCGCTGCTGCAAAAGCCAACGACAGCCAAAAAGTAGAACAGTATGTAGATAAGTCAGGGGCAATCGTGAGCATGTTGGCAACCGCCGCTGCGATGAACCCCAACATGGGGGCAATTGACCCCGTGCGCGGTATCTACCCTGGCTATGGTGGTAACGACTTAGGGCAAACGCAAAAGGTGCAGATTCAATCGGTTGCGGTGGAAGGCGATCGTGCAAAAGCCCAAGTGGTGATGGAAGTGCTGGTCAACGGCAAGACTGAAACCATTCGCCCCACTTACGTGTTGGTGAAAGGCGACGACGGCTGGAAAGTGCATGTGCAAGATACGATGTTCGGCTCGTTTAACGAGTTCGTGCGTCCTGCAGCGCGGCAGTCGCTGGTGCGCCAACTGCGTTCAATCGCCAACAGCCCCATGGGCGGGATGGCGCGTCAGCAGTTGCAGATGCTGCGCCCTGAAATTGACCGCTACCCGCAGTTTGCCCAAGTGCTAAAGGAAGCAGGGCTATTGTAGCCTGTTTCGCGGGCGGGCGAGGGATCTTCAGCGAACCGCGGCGGAGCCCCCTCGCTGCGCTCGGGGTGACAAATGATTTGGCTCCAACCAACACAGTCATTCCGAGCCGAAGGCGAGGAGTCTCATCCAGCATATCGAACTCAGCACTGGGCGTTGGCGCAAGGAGGCACGCCCTCAGAAACAACCACGATGGCAATCAAACCTGAGGCGCGCCCGCAGCGATGGTATCACGGGCTGACGGGCTACCACTGGTTAGTGTTGATTGTGGCGTCGCTGGGCTGGCTGTTCGACACGATGGACCAGTGGCTCTATGTGTTGGCGCGCCAGCCCGCGATTACCGAACTGCTGGGACCGAACGCCACGCACGAAGAGGTGGCACGCTACTCAGCGATTGTACAGGCAATTTTCATTGCGGGCTGGGCAACAGGGGGCTTTTTGTTTGGCATCATCGGCGATAAACTGGGGCGCACGCGCACGATGATGTTGACAGTGTTGATGTACGCGGGCTTCACAGGGCTGAGCGCGCTGGCACAAACTTGGGAGCAATTTGCGATTCTGCGGTTCTTGGTGGGCTTGGGCATCGGGGGCGAGTTCGCAGCAGGCGCAGCACTGGTGGCAGAAACTTTTCCTGCCCACGCGCGCCCTACCGCGCTGGGGATTATGCAAGCTAGTTCAGCCATCGGCAACCTGCTGGCGGCGGTCATTTACCTATTAGTGGGAGCGAACCCCAACTTGGGCTGGCGCTGGGCATTCGCAGTGGGCTTTTTCCCCGCGTTGCTGGTGTTTGTGATACGATTGTTTGTGCGCGAGCCAGAGCAGTGGCAACACGCCCGCGCAATTGGCGAAAAACTGGGGGCGTTCGCTGAGCTGTTCAAAGACCCCCGCTGGCGCCATCACACACTGGTAGGAGTCGGGCTGGCAACTGTCGGCGTAATTGGCTTTTGGGGCATTGGCACCTGGTCGCCCGAACTGCTCAAACAGGCACTCAATCCCCAGAACGACCCTGCACTCAACCCCTTGGTGGAGCAGCGCAAAACCTATGCGGTCATGATGCAGCAAGTGGGCGCGTTTTTCGGCATGCTAAGTTGGGCATATCTGGCACAACGCATCGGCAGACGCCCCACCTTTGCGCTTACTTTTCTGGCATGCCTTGCCGTCGTGCCCGCCACATTCTTCCTCACCACCTCCTTTGAGCGTGCGCTAATGCTCTATCCGCTGATGGGCTTCTTCACTACCGCGTTGTTTGCAGGCTATGCCGTTTACTTTCCTGAGTTGTTTCCGACGCGTCTGCGTGCCACAGGCGTGGGCTTCTGCTATAATGTAGCACGCTACATCGCGATTGTCGGACCATATACTTTTGGTTTACTCACGGCTGCTTACAGCATCCAGTGGGCAGCAACGATATTGTCGGGTGTGTTTGTGTTCGGGCTTGTCGTGCTGGTGTTTGCTCCTGAAACAAAGGGCAAACCGCTGCCAGAGTAAGAGGTGAAAGCGATGCGTGCCCGAGGCGGTTTCACGCTGATTGAGCTGCTGGTAGTGATTGCGATTATTGCCGTGTTAGCGGCGATTTTGTTTCCTGTGTTTGCACAGGCGCGGGACAAGGCACGCCAAACGGTGTGCTTACAAAACACCAGCCAAATCGCAAAGGCATTTATGCTTTACTTGAACGACCACGACGAGCAGTTTCCGTTAGCCTTTGGGTTTGTGGAGGGGCGATGGTGGTTCCAATATTACCATGCAACGCCTCACTATTGGGTGGATAACGACCCAGAGTCGTCGTGGCAGATTATGTCGCGCGTGCAGTGGTCAAACGCGCTGCAGCCTTATGTGAAAAGCTATGCGGTGTATACCTGCCCCGCGGGACCGCCCAAGCGGGTACGCGGAGCGGAGGCGTTCTATGCTGTGCCGCGCACGCCCTATGCCAGCGTTTCGTACACCTACAACGGCTTATTACACACTTATCCGCTGGCGCAGGTACGGGCGCCAGCGCAACTGCCGCTGTTTTGGGAGGGGTTGGGCAAAGTGCGCTTGGAGGGGTTCTCATTTTCTAACCCTGCGTTGCGCTGCAGCCGCGCCGACCAGCCGTGTCGCTACGCGCCTTGCTCAGGGCAGCAACATTACCCACGCGGGATGATGTTCCTGCCCGAAGGCACGATGTGGATTCACGCCCAAGGGGCGGTATTTGCGTTCGCCGATGGCAGCGCGAAGTGGCGCCGTTTGGGTGCCCAAATCCGCCCCGCAACAACAGACCCTGCCACCGATCCGTTTATGCTGTACAATGACGACGGCACGCCCATCGCCTTTTGGGCAGACCCATGCAACTTCGCGCGGCTGTTTCGCCCCGACGCCGAGCCATAGCGCCAAACCTTCGCTTACTGCAACACGATTGTGCCCAAGTCAATCACGGTGGCGGGGTTGGTAATCGTGACGGTGCGTTCGGCAGTGCGCGTGCCCTTTACGAACCGCAGCCGATACTGTCCGGGCGTCAGCCACAGTTGGAAACTGCCCGTGGATTGCTGGATAAAGGTCGACTCAGTGGGAGTGCTGGCGTTGGGCGGGGTGTAGATATCAACACGCGTGCCTAATGGGTCATCGCCGGGCACTTGCACAACGCCGCGCAGATTGCCAGGTTGACCGGGCGGGTTTTCGTCGGTGATGGTAAGCAGGGGGATATCACCCAACTCCATCACGCCATCGATCACGGGCTGGTCTGCAGCGAATCGGCGTGTGATGTAGCCCTCGCGTTGGATTTCGCCCTCGGCATCCAGCAAGCCCTCGGGGTCGTAGGCGACATTATTGAGGGTGAACCGCCCTGTGGAGGGGCTACTGCGGGCGCGTTGCCCCAGCAGTGTGATTAGCGCATCGCCGACGGGCTGCTGCGTAGTGGCGTCTACAACGCGTCCTTGCACTGCGATTGCCTGCGCCCCGATGTACAGTTCGCCCAAATCAACGGTTTGGTTAGCTTGTAGCGTAGGAAGCTGAAAGGTAAACTCGCGGGTGCCGGGCGCGCGCACAGTGATTTGGGGGGTGCCCAGAGGCACGCGCAGGCGGAAGGTGCCATCTTGGGTGTTGGTTTGCGTGGTTTGCCCACCGCCGCTGACGGTGGCAGGTGGGTTCGGCGGCTGTCCTGTGCTCACCAGCAGCACACGCCCCTGAAGCAAAGCAGAGGGTCCCAACACGACGCCTCCGCCGCCTCCGCCACAGCCTGCCAAAATAACCGCAATACTCAGCAGCAGCCAACTGTAGGTTGCTCGCATGGTCGTTCACCGCGTGAGAATGAGAGTAGTGGTTGCGCGGGCGATACGCCCTTCGCTATCGGTGGCTTCTACTTGCACCAGGTAAGTGCCAGGGGGCAAGGCGCGTCCTTCGCTGTCGCGCCCGTTCCACACGAGGCTATGGGTGCCTGCCCGTGAAGCTTGCCCCGACTGCAACACGCGCACCGTCTCGCCCTGTAGCGTACGGATTTCGGCGCGCCAAGTGGCATCACCAGTGAGTTGGAACTGCACCGTCGCTTGCCCGCTCCGCGACACCGCCGCACGCAGGTTGAGAATGCGCACGGTTGTGCCCGCGCCCAGCTCCACAACCACGCGCAAGGTGTGTGCCCCTGTGGGGGTGAAGCGGTAAGTCGCATGCTGGCGCATGTTGATGCGCTCGCCTGTGGCAGGGTTTTCCAGATAGATTTGCCAGCGGCGCGGGGTGGTTTCTGGAATTTGCCAAGTAAGTGTATGTTCACGGTTTGGTTCGGCTGGTACGAGTTGAAGCGTCCACTCTTGGCGCCTGCCCACGGGCTTGACCGACTGCGCCAGCAGCGTGTTACGCTCGCCTACGATACCAAACATGCCCATGCCGGGCAAGGCGGGTGGCAACTCCAGTTCTGGGTGCGTGGCGCGCGTGCGGGCGGTAGGTTCCAGCCCCAGTGTGATACTGCCTCCGCCCACCGGCGATTGCGCGAGGATTTGCATCGCCCAAGCAGGCTCGGATGCAACACGACTACGCCCGCCGCTCTCGGGCGAAATCAGCACGGTTACGCCTTCGGGGCGCAGCACACGAATCCAGTACGCGCGTCCCGGCTCCAACTGTGTGGCGCGCACATAGGTGCCTGTGGGTCCCAAGGTCCACACGACCTCGCCCACCAAGGGTGGTCGCCCCCCTACGGAGGTACTGGCGGTTTCCCACGACACGGGCGGGTCAAACTGGTGAATCACGCGCAGGGCATTCACGGGCACGGGCGTAGTCAACGGCATCCCCACGAGGTTCCAGCCCGGCTGCAACGCCAGCGCGAACGGTCGCTCCGTAGCGACTGGCTCGCCCTGAATGGTGATATTGATCGGCGTGCTTAGCTTCAGGAAGTAGCCTATGCCAGGCGCGGGTGGGGGCGTGGCAGGATAGTACACATAGTTTGACTGCTCCTGCCGCCAGTGTGCCAACAACAAGCGGTCGGCAGGCAGGTTGAGCAGTTTCGCGAAGTCGGTTTCGAAGGGGCGCAGCGGTAGGCTCACCATGTGCAAACCGCTGGGTAGGTTTAGAGTGAAGCTGCCCGTGCCCGCTTGGAGGTACGCTTGCACATAGTGGAAGCCGATGCCCGTGTTGGTGCGCCACTCGCCAACCAGCTCCTCGCGTGTATTGTAGAAGCGCAGAACGGCAGTGCGCTCTCGAGAAAGCGTCTCGTTGCTCAAAAGCAGTCCAAACGCGCCCTTATCCACCGACGCGCTGCGCGTCTCCGCGCCGATTTGCACCTCTACCCTGCCATGCTCCAGCCCGAACACAGTGCCAAAAAAGTTGTTGCGGAAGGTCACGCCCTGCACTTTGCTGCTGGGATAGTAGATGCGCACGCTTTCGGTGCCAACACTGAAGTCGACAGCAAGGCGTTGGTTGCCCGTATCCGCTCCCACAAAGCTCGGCACCACGCTGCCTGTGCCCCCGCGAATATCTACACGCTCGTACTGGGGCGACAGCGTGAGCCGATTGAAATTGTAGTCCCAGTAGATGGGGTAGCTGGTGCCGTTGAGCAGGCTCTCGTCCCAGCTATTGCCCACGGGCTTGGTTTGAAAATAGGTGAGAATCACGATGAAAGCGGCTTCTTCGCCTGCTTGCGGGCTGGAAACATAGGGCAACACCTGCGCATGCAGTTTGCGCCCATAGGTAATGCTGGTGTCCAGAATATATTGGCGGCGCGCCCACTGCTCAAACGGAATGCCCTCCACCGTGGGGTTGGGGTTGCCCGAGATAGCACCGAGCGTTTGCTTGACGAGGTTGAGTAGCGCGACCGAGTCGCCCCGGAGGTTGGGCGTGTAGTTTTGATAGTATAAGCGGTTGAACTCGCGGAAGAAGGAAGGGTACTCAGTGGCGACTTTGAGCCAGAGTGAGCCAGCCATGAGGTAGCGTACCAGCCATAGCCCGCTGGTGGTGCCCCCTGCAATCGGCAGCTGGCGTAGCGACGGCGCAATAAACCCCGGACTGCCCAGTGTGGGCTGATTCCACCAATCGTAGTAAGAGCGCGCGTCGTAGGTGTTGTTGAGGGTGAGGTCAATAAACTCCGGGTTCAGACCCGCCAAGCTTCGGAAGGCGGGGCTGCGGGCAATTCGGGCGGTGACAGCACGGGCTATCCCTTCCGTCCACACATCGTAAAACGGCGCCACATCCGCATAAAAGGCGCGAACCGTCAAGTTGAGTAAGTTCACTGCCGCTGCCTCGTTGGAGCGGTAAATCGGAAACAGAAAGCGGTTGTTGCTGACATCGTAAATCCCGCCCACGACTGCGTCAGGGTCGCCGATCTCATCGTCGTAGTTGATGATTTGGATGGTTAGCGTGCGCGCCGCTTTGCCGAACTCCGCCTCCACAAGGGCAGGCGCGGCGTTGGCGATTGTTTGCAGCAGGGCTTTGTACGCGGGCGGGAAGGGGTCAGTACCATCTACTACCTCCAAGCGCACAGTGCCGTTGCCCAAGCCGTCGGAACGCGTGCGCGTGGGGTAAATCAGCTCGCCGTTGCGACGCAGCACCACCGTGTAGAGCAACGGCACTTGGAACTCCTGAGGAAGCAAGCCGAGTTGTTTGTAAAGTCTCAGGTAAGGGCGCGCCCCTTGTGCTTGGGCGCGGGCAGCTTGCCGCACACGCTCTCGAATCGCGCGCTCAATCGCCTCGGGCGAACGCCCCACACGGTCAATATCCACCACAATCATATTCTGGGGGCCGTTGCTAACCGTTTCAAAGGGGCGGTTGACGATGTTGGTGTAAATCTGCGCCTGCGCCCAACTGTATACCATGAAGGTGCCTGCCAGCGCGCTTAGCCATTTCATCCCTGCTCGCATCGTTTCCCATCCTTAGACGCTTGACCAGCGGGCGGGTTTCCGCCGGGCGGTGGTATGATAAACCTAAGTTGCTACCGACCCGTTTTGAGCGGTCAAGATACCTAGCTGCGCGCGGAATGACAAAGCAGCTTTCGCAAAAATCAACTTGTCAT
The DNA here is from genome assembly GCA_030550775.1 of Armatimonadota bacterium. Lineage (GTDB taxonomy): Bacteria > Armatimonadota > Fimbriimonadia > Fimbriimonadales > GBS-DC > GBS-DC. Next base: position 7,671 of record JAUQOS010000050.1, on the reverse strand, counting down.
TCCGAGCCGAAGGCGAGAAATCGCATCGGTCGCACTTGGGTTATGATACCATGCGGTTGTTTGCGAGCCACTTGCGATGAGCTACGCGGAAGTGCTTTTGCTGACGGGCGGGGCACTGGCGTATCAGAGTCTGACCTACACGGTGCCTGAGGCGTTGCAGGCGCAGGTGCAAGCGGGGACGGGTGTAATTGTGCCTGTGCAGGGGCGTTTGGCGTTGGGGCTGGTGCTGCGCCGACACGACGAGCTGCCAGCGGAGCTACCTACTGATGCGCTCAAGCCTATCACTAGCGTGTTGCACCAGCCGCTGGTGGATGGGGCGCTGATGCACTTGGTGGAGCAGATTGCCCAGAGCTTGCTTTGCGCCCCTGCGGAGGCGGCGCGTCTGGTGTTGCCTGCGCCCGTGCGCTATCGCTTGCGCGCAGTGATAGAACTTGTCGAGCCGCTGCCCCCACTGCGCAGCCAAGCCCAACGCATGGTTGCAGAGGCGATCCGTCGGCATGGCGGGCGCGTGAGCCTAAACCGCCTGCGGCAGGAGCTGGCTGCGGCGATTTGGCAGCCCGGGCTGCGCGGCCTGCGTGAGAAAGGCTGCATCCGCACTCGGTACGAGCTGGAGCCGCCTCCTACCCCACCCCGTCCAGAGCCGCTACTGGAGCTGGTTGCCCCGCCTGAGGCACTGGAAGCCTATTTCGCCCGCGAGGCAGCTCGCGCCCCCGCACAAACCGCCCTCCTATCTTATTTGCTGGAGCATCCAGAGGGCAGAATCGGGCGCTCAGAACTGCTGCAAGCCACAGGAATCAGTTTAGCCACCCTGCGAGCGTTGGAGCGACGGGGGTTCGTGCGCGCCGTTCAGCCGACCGCAGCCCCGTCACCTGCAGCAACTGCAGCGCCCCTGCTCACGACTGCCCAACAACGGGCAGTTGACGCCTTGCGCGAGGCACTTGCACGAGGCAAGTTCGCTACTTTCTTGTTGTATGGCGTCACAGGCAGCGGTAAGACGGAGGTTTACCTGCGCGCGGCAGCGGAGTGCTTGCGTCAAGGGCGGGGTGTGCTGTTTCTGGCGCCTGAAATCGCACTTACGGCCCAACTTACGCAGGCATTTCGCGAGCGGTTTGGGGCAAGTGTAGCCGTGTGGCACAGTCAGCTGGCACCGTCGGAGCGGTATGCGCAGTGGCTGCGCATCAAGCAGGGCGACGCGCCGATTGTCGTAGGGGCACGCTCGGCGATTTTTGCACCGCTACCCAACTTGGGGCTGATCATCGTTGACGAGGAGCACGAAACTTCTTATAAGCATTCGGGCACTCCAGCCTACCACGCGCGCACAGTCGCAGAGGTACGTGCCCGCGAGTCACACGCGGTGCTGTTGCTCGGCTCCGCCACGCCCGCTTTAGAAACCTTCTACCGCGCCCAACACGGACAACTCCATCGGCTGGATTTGCCTGAGCGCGTGAGCGGCGCACCTCTGCCCGAAACGCAGTTGGTTGACTTGCGGGGCAAACCGTTTCGAGTGATTAGCCCCGAGCTGCTGGAAGCACTCCGTGCCACGCTGGAGGCGGGCTATCAGGCGATTCTGTTTCTGAACCGTCGGGGCTTTGCGCCGCTGTTGCTCTGTCGCGAATGCGGCTACACCCCGATGTGCCCCAACTGCTCGGTTGCGCTGGTGTACCATCGCACGGCGGCACCGTTTCTCCTATGCCATCACTGTCGGCATCGGCAGACACCGCCTACCACTTGCCCCCAGTGCGGGGGACTGCAACTGCGCCCCTTTGGCGTCGGCACCCAACGCGTGGAGCAAGTTTTGCGCCAACTGCTACCCGAAGTACGCACCGCCCGCTTAGACCGCGACGCGTTCCTGCGTCGCGACGAATACTTGCGCATCCTGTCGGAGTTCCGAGCAGGCAACTTGGATGTACTGATTGGCACGCAGATGGCGGCACGCGGGTTAGACTTTCCGCGCGTGCAGCTGGTGGGTGTTATCAGCGCAGATACGGGGCTATACCTGCCCGACTTTCGCGCCAGTGAGCGTGTATTCCAACTGCTTACACAAGTGATTGGGCGCGCGGGACGACGCGAGCAACGCGGGCAGGCTATCCTGCAAACCTACAACCCCGACCATTACGCTTTGCAGTGTGCGCTGCGCCAAGATTACGAGGCGTTCTACCAACACGAACTGGAGCAGCGACGCGAAGTGGGCTACCCGCCATTCACGCGGTTAGTGAACTTGCTCAGCACTCATGCCAACCCATTGGTGGCAGAACAGCCACTGACGCAGTTGGCGCAGCAGCTCGCCCCGCTGGTTGGAGGTGCGCTGGTACAAGTGCTGGGTCCTGCGCCTGCGCCGCTGGCGCGGCTGGAAGGACGCTATCGCTTCCATCTTTTGCTCAAGTTCGCGCCCGACGCCGAACCCACCGAACTACTGGCACCTCTGCTTGCCAACCTACCCGCAGAGGTGCGTGCCCAAATCAAGGTTGATGTAGATCCTATCCATTTACTGTAGTCGCGACCCCTCTGAGAGCCACGCTGCATCATATCATTTGCTGCGAATCCGCAGCACTTCCTCGGTGCAGATGGGAACTATGGGCAGTAAACACTCGTAATACACAGTGGTATGAGCATCAAAATCTACCACATGACCCACATCGATAACTTGGCTAGTATCTTGAAAGAGGGTCGCCTTTATTGCGATGCCCAAGCTGCACGTCTTCAGCCACGCAGCATCGCTTATGACAACTTGAAGCGCAAGCGCTTAGAGAAGGCGGTACCTATACCGCCAGGTGGTTTTGTTGCAGACTACGTGCCGTTTTACTTTGCGCCACTTTCGCCGATGCTCTACGCCATCCACAAGGGTCATGTACGCAGCGGGCTGTCGCAAGCGGAGATTATCTACCTTGTGACTTCGGTGGAGACCGTTGTACGAGCAGGTAAGCAGTTCGTGTTTACGGACTGCCATCCTCTTAGTTGTTGCCCACGCTTCTCAAACGAGCTAAGCCAGCTGAACCAGCTCGTAGACTGGGAGGTGATGCGTTCTGCATACTGGTTCAACAACTCCCAGTATCCCGATCGCAAGAGCCGCCGTCAAGCAGAGTTCTTGGTGTATCAGGAACTGGAGTGGACGCTGATTGAGCAAATCGGCGTTTACGACGAGGCGTGCCTTGCGTCTGTATTACAGCAGTTGCAGAACGCGCATCACCAGCCGCCTGTGTCCGTGCGGCGTGGCTGGTACTATTAGTTGAGGTATCATTTGTGGAGGGTATGCGTGTGATTCGTCTCAAACGGGGTAGTCTGTTTGAATCCGATGCGGAAGCATGGGTGAACACGGTCAACACGGAAGGCGTGATGGGCAAAGGCTTAGCCTACGAATTCAAAAAGCGCTTTCCGGAAAACCATCGATTCTACGAGCAAGCCTGCAAGGCAGGGGAAGTGCAAATCGGCAAAATGCTGGTGTTTCCTACGGGGCAACTCCAGCCACAGTACATCATCAACTTCCCCACGAAGCAGCGCTGGCGTGCCAAATCGAAGCTGGAGTATATCCAAGCGGGTCTACAGGACTTAGCTCACGTGGTCAAGCAGTACGGTATACGCTCCATCGCAATTCCACCGCTGGGCTGTGGGCAAGGTGGGTTGCGTTGGGAAGATGTGAAGTCACTCATCGAGCAAACCTTCGCCAACATGCCCGAAGTGGAGGTAGATCTCTACGAGCCATCTACGCCCACGCTTGAGCCGGTGTACGCGGGGCTGCTGCGCCTTGTAGAGGCGTACAGTGAGATCAGCCCCGCGTTGACCGAGCAAGAGCTGAAGTTATTGGCAGAGGTGTGGCTGCTGCAGCTAGGAAACGACACTGCTCCCAAGCGCGCTCGTAACCGTAAGGGCAGGCTTACGCCCAACAAGCTTGCCCAACACCTAATGCGTGCCCCGTTGCTGGATAAAGCTTTCTTCGGGCGCACGCCCGTGTACGGTCTCAAGTCGGCCGACCTACGCGACGAAGCGCAACGCACGCTAGAGGCGCACCCTGAATGGCAAGAACGCGTGGACCGCACGCTTGCGCTGCTGGAGGGGTGCGACAATCTCGCCGCGCTACAGGCTCTGGTAAGCGCCCTTCAGATTTACCGAGACCCCACACTGCGGCGCTACTTCCCCGAAATCTGGCGTCAGGTGCGCAGGCACCTGCAATCATCCGAGTAGCAAGCACCAACTACAGTAGGGTTCCAAAGCCGCCGTTATCGGCGGCGCGCCCAACGCCATAGTAATAAAACCCCATCTTGCGCATCCGCTGCGGGTCGTATAGGTTGCGCCCGTCAAACAGGTTCGGCTCGCGCATCAGGCTTTTGATTCGCTCGAAGTTCAGCTGGCGGAACTCGTTCCACTCGGTGATAAGCGCCAGCGCGTCAGCGTTTTCCGCTACTTCGTAGGCGTTGCGGCAATAGTGTACCTGCGGGTAGATTGCCTGCACACGCGGCATTGCGACGGGGTCGTAGGCTTTGACGACAGCCCCCTCCGTCAGCAACAGCCGAATCACCTCCAGCGAGCGCGCTTCGCGGATGTCATCGGTGTTGGGCTTAAACGAAAGCCCCAGCAGCCCGATGGTGCGCCCCTGCAAACCGCCCAGCCGCTCGCGTATGCGATTGATAAACTGGACAGGGCGCGCGTCGTTGATCACCAAAATCTGCTCAAACAGCGTCGGGTCTAAGTTGTAGCGTTGCACGGTACGGGCGAATGCCAACACATCCTTTGGAAAACACGAGCCGCCAAAGCCTAAGCCTGCCTGCAGGAAGGCGTGCCCAATCCGCTGGTCGTAGCCCATCGCCTTCGCCACCTGCACCACATCGGCACCTGTGCGCTCGCATAAATCCGCAATTGCGTTGATGAACGAAATCTTGAGCGCAAGGAAAGTGTTGGAGGCGTATTTGATCACCTCGGCAGTGGCGAGGTTAGTGATCAGCATCGGGCGTTCCAGTGGGGCATAGAGCTCGACGATTTTCATCGCAGCGCGCGGGTTATCAGCGCCGATGACGATTCGGTCGGGGTTGAGCGTGTCGTGCACTGCCGAGCCTTCGCGCAAGAACTCGGGGTTAGATACCACATCAAAGTCGTGTGGCTCGGTGCGGTGTTGCTCGATGATGCGCCGCACGCGGTCGCCCGTGCCTACGGGCACAGTGGACTTGTTCACGATGATTTTGTAGCCGTTGAGGGCGCGCCCTATGGTGGCAGCTGCTTCATCTACATACCGCAGGTCGGGTTCGCCCGTCTCACTGGGAGGCGTACCCACGCAGATGAAAATCACCTCCGACTCGCGTACTGCGTGGGCTAAATCAGTGGTTGCACTCAAACGCCCCTCTTCCAAGTTGCGCGTCAGCAACTCGTCCAACCCCGGCTCGTAGATGGGCGACTGTCCCTTGTTGATTGCGTCTACCCTAGCGGGATCAATGTCTACACAGATGACCTCGTTGCCGAGATCAGCAAACACCACACCCGTCACCAAGCCCACATAACCCGCTCCTGCGACTGCGATCTTCATACCGACGCCTCACACTTTCATTATAGGCACACTGTTCGTTATAGTGTACCCTCTGCTCTGGGGATGAGTGAACCTTTTTGAGCACGCGCTACTGAACGCGCGCTTGGATGGTGTCCACAAAGGTTGCCTCGTGGTACCCAGCCTGCGTTGGCGAAGTGCTTAGCGAAGATGGTGTCAATTGGCATGCGGCATCCTCGCACAGCGTCTTGCCCCACGAAAATGCAGGGTGGCGCTGGGAATTGTGCGCACCTCTCGCCGAAAACTGATGGGTTGCATGACAGGCACCTGCATCGGGTAGGTCGGACGTTGCTCTGGGAGGGCGTGGGGAAGGTAATCCAGTTCCAGCACGCCCTGTTCCAGCAGTCCGGCGTTGAAGCCTGCCGCAGCAACGCGCGATGGTTGTTCTGATTCGAAGCGGGGAGCGTCGTGATAGCTCATGCTCGCCTCCTGCGCTGACTGGCTCCTGCTCAGCGATGGTTTACCCAAGTTGCTAACTCCTGAGATTCCTCGCCTGCGGCTCGGAATGACCGTGCTGGTCGCACCAAGAGTGTTTTGTCCCCCCGAGCGCAGCGAGGGGTCTCAACCGTGTCATTCTAGGCGGGCAAGGAATCCCCTGACAAGGGTACATCGCTTGGGTTCCACCACGCGTTCCCGCAGCGGATTTTCCCGCCTCGCGCAATAGGCTTTTCCGATTCTGCTCCTCCTGTAGGTTCCCCCCGCACGCGAAGGGAACCGAAAGGCTCTCAGGTTCCCCCTACGGCGTAGGGGGAACCGGTTCGGGAAAAGCAGGCAACGGCTTGGGCAGTTGAGGCAGAACCCTACACCCTTGTCAGCAAGGAATCCCCCGCTCTCGCAAGTGGCGGGTAGCAACTTAGGACGGCTCTTCGTGCAGTCCTGATTCGGGCATCGGCTCAGGTGGCACACAACTACTTTCCAACACCACATGCTGCCCCGACGCAGAGGATTCGTTGAACGCCAGCATCGCATCCAGCACATGGTAGGCTAACTGCCCGTTGAGTCGGTTGGGGCGCCCTTCTTGGATTGCTTGAATCATTTCCGCCAGCCCCAAGCCGCGATACTGCTCCGCATACGGATGCGTCAGGGGCACCTCCTGCCAGTCGGGACTGCGTGATCTACGCAGCCAAATGGGACCCCCAAAAGTGTTTGGGTCAGGCACTGCCAGCGTGCCCTCCGTGCCGTAGATTTCAATCGGGGGCAGACGATGTGCCCACACATCAAATGACATAATCACAGTCGCCAAAGCACCGTTGGCAAACTCAATCGCACCCGTGATGTGGGTGGGCGTGCGCACGGCTATCGTTTGCCCGCGCTTGGGTTCGCTTTCAATCAGGCGCGTGGGGCGCGTAATGCGGCTTAGTCCTGCTACTCGGCGCATTGCCCCTAACAACACCACTAATGCCGTAAGGTAGTAGGGTCCCATGTCCAACATGGGACCGCCCCCCTCCTCATAGAAGAATTCGGGGTCGGGATGCCACAGCTCATGTCCGGGAGCGAGCATAAATGCTGTCGCACCTACAGGTTCGCCAATTGCCCCCTCGCGAATCAGCTTGAGGCAGGTTTGAATGCCCGCGCCCAGCACCGTGTCGGGTGCACAGCCGATATAAAGATTCTTTTGTGCTGCTAACGCCAACACTTGTTGCGCCTCCTCGCGGTTTGTCACAAACGGCTTTTCTGTGTAGACATGCTTGCCTGCTTGAAGCGCGGCACGGTTTATAGACGCGTGGGCTTTCGGTGGCGTAAGATTGAGCACAATTTCCACTTGGGGATGGCTCAACAGTTCCTCCACGCTAAACACATATGGAATGCTAAACTCTGCGGCGCGCGCGGCGGCGCGTTCAAGGATTGTGTCCGCCACCGCAACCACTTCAATTTCTGGAAAGCGCTGCGCCACGCGCAGGTAAACTGGGCTAATATTGCCACACCCGACCACGCCGACTTTCATCACCGCCAAGTGTACCCTGCCGATGACTAAAGCGATTCAACCGATTGGGTATAATACACGCGCCAATGCGCGGCTTGCAATGGGTGTTGATTGTAGCGCTTTTGATGGGTCAAGTGCCCGCAGCAGCCTGGCGCAGTGCATGGCATAAGCCGCGCTGTGATGTGCGTGTTTGTAAATGTCGCGCCTGCGCAGGCGG
>JAUQOS010000139.1 GCA_030550775.1 Armatimonadota bacterium | reverse complement strand
GCCACAGGCAGTACATAGCCCTCGTTGTAGTCGGTATGCTCGCCGATTAGGTTCACGCGCCCCGGTGCGCGCACACAAAGCATTCGTTTAGTCCTCCCACAGTGGTTTGCGCCCACGAAAGCCCGTATCTAACTCGTGGTAATACTCCACGCGCTCCTCGCCCAACCGCCAACACAGCAGCACCTCACGCCCCTCGCGTAGATGTGGAAAGTCTACGATCCCTTCCTCGATGTCGCGCAACAGCACGCCCATTTTGTGGATTTCGTCGACCGCTTTATGGATTTCACGCGCCACGCTCGATTCGCCCCATTCGGGATGTTTACCGTTGGTGCTGGCACGGCGCAAGAGTTCCGCGCTCTTTTCGCCATATTCCTCGCGCAGCCGCTGTAGCATCGCTTGCAGGCGCAGCAGCTTCACGCGGAGTTCTGGCAGGAGCGCGTTTGCCTCGGCAACTGTGAAGTAGCGCTGGAAGGGCTTTCTCCGACGCTTGCGCATAGCAGGGGGATTATACCCCCGCCAGCAGAGGTATAATCGTTACTGATGGCCAAGCAGTACGACTATCCCGATAGCCCGCTGTATCGGTTGCGCCACTCAGCGGCGCACCTGTTGGCACAAGCCGTGCTAGAACTCTACCCCGACGCCAAACTCGGCGTCGGACCGCCCATTGATAACGGTTTCTACTACGATTTTGACTTCCCTGAACCCATTCACGAGGAGGACCTCCAACGCATCGAGGCGAAGATGCGCGAAATCGCCGCGCGCGAACTGGACATCGTGCGCATCGAGACCTCGCGCGAGGAAGCCGAAAGAATCATCCGCGAGATCGGACAAGTGCCCTACAAAATTGAGCTGCTCAACGCCATTCCCGAAGGCGAGCCCATCAGCTTTTACAAGCAGGGCGATTTTATTGACTTGTGTCGCGGACCGCATGTGGAGAACACCCGCGAGATTCAGCACTTCAAGTTGCTCTCGCTGGCGGGCGCGTACTGGCGTGGCGACGCCCGCAACAAGATGCTCACACGCATCTACGGCACTGCCTTTTTCACCCAAGAAGAGCTGGAAGACTACCTCCACAAGCTGGAGGAGGCGAGAAAGCGCGACCACCGCAAGCTAGGGCGCGAGCTGGGGCTGTTTATGATCTCGCCTGAAGTGGGCAGCGGGCTGCCGATGCTGCTGCCTAAGGGCGCCACCATCCGCCGCGTGCTGGAAGAGTTCATTCTGCACGAGGAACTCAAAGCGGGCTACCAGCATGTGCGCACCCCCGAAATCGCCAACCTGAACCTCTACCGCACCAGCGGGCACTACCCCTACTACAAAGACTCAATGTACCCGCCGATGGTCTTTGAAGACGGCGAGGAGCTGATACTGCGCCCGATGAACTGCCCGCATCATTTCCTGATTTACAAATCGGAACCGCGCTCCTACCGCGATTTGCCGTTGCGCATCGCGGAGCTGGGCACGGTCTACCGCTACGAGAAAAGCGGCGAGCTGTCGGGGCTGATTCGCGTGCGCTGCTTCACTATCAACGACGCCCATGTGTTCCTGCGGCCCGAGCAAATCAAGGCGGAAGTGCAACACAACATCGAGCTGATTCAGAAGGTCTACAAACGGCTGAACCTCACCGACTTCTGGTATCGGCTTTCGCTGCGTGACCCTGAAGACAAGGAGAAGTACTACGACGACGACCAGATGTGGGAGACCGCCGAGAACGCGCTGCGTCAGGCGTTAGATGAGCTGGGGCTGGAGTATGTTGCCGTGCGTGGCGAGGCGGCGTTTTACGGACCCAAGCTGGATGTGGAAGTGCGCGACTGCTTAGGGCGCGAGTGGACGGTCTCCACAGTGCAGCTGGACTTCTTGATGGCGCATCGCTTTGACTTGGAATACACGGGCGAAGACGGCAAGCCCCATCGCCCCGTGATTATCCACCGCGCCCCGATCGGCTCGTTCGAACGGATGATGGGCTTTTTGATCGAGCACTACGCGGGGGCGTTCCCGCTGTGGTTGGCGCCTGTGCAAGTCGCCGTGCTGCCAATTGCCGACCGCCACAATGAATACGCAGCACAAGTGCGTCAGCAACTTGCTGATGCGGGCTTCCGCGTTGAATTGGACGCGCGGCGTGAAACATTGGGCTACCGCATCCGCTACCATCAGACCCAAAAGACGCCCTATATGCTCATCATCGGCGACAAAGAGGTAGAGGGCGGACTGGTTGCCGTGCGCAGTCGCGACAAGGGCGACTTGGGGCAGATGCCGCTGCCTGCACTTATTGAGCACCTCAAGGCGGAGATGGCATAAACGACGGCAACCGCCCAGTACGGGTACAATTCCAGCGCTATGCGACAGCCGTTTATTCCATCGGAAGCGGTCGCAACCCATGTGGAGCGCACCGAAGAAGGCACAATGATAATCAACATGGGTCCCCAGCACCCCAGCACACATGGCGTGCTGCGCGTCGTGTGCGAGCTGGAGGGCGAGCGCATCGTGAAAGCCGAGTGCGTCATCGGCTACCTGCATACTGGAATGGAGAAAGAAGCCGAATATCTCACCTACCACAAAGCGCTCCCCATGACCGACCGCATGGATTACCTCTCGGCAAACAATAATAACCTTGCGTTCTCACTGTCCATCGAGAAGATTTTGGGCGTGGAGATTCCCCCGCGCGGGCAGTACCTGCGCGTGATATTAGCGGAGTTGTCGCGCCTTGCCAGTCACCTTGTGTGGATAGGCACCCATGCGATGGACTTGGGCGCGATGACCATCTTCTTTTATGCGTTCCGCGAGCGCGAGAAGATTCTGGATCTGTTTGAGATGATGTCGGGCGTGCGAATGATGCCCAGTTGGATTTGCCCGGGCGGCTTGCGTGGCGACATGCCCGACGGCTTTGAAGCACGCCTACGCCAACTGCTCAAAGAACTGCCCCGCGCGCTGGACGACATCGAAGGCATGCTCACCAACAACCCCATTTGGCGCGAGCGCACGATGGGCATCGGCACCCTCACGACGGAAGAGTGCTTCGCGCTGGGCGTGAGTGGACCCACCCTGCGCGCTACAGGCTTCGCTTGGGATATCCGCAAAGCGCACCCATACAGCGGCTACGAGAACTTCGATTTCAACATTCCTGTTGGCACGCGCGGCGATGTGTACGACCGCTACCTCGTGCGCATGGCGGAAATGCGCGAGAGCCTCAAAATCCTCCAGCAGGCAATTGACGGCTTGCCCGGCGGTCCCATCAACACCAGCGATCTGAAAGTCGTGCCGCCACCCCGCGAGATGATTGACCAATCGATGGAGTCGCTCATCCACTGGTTCAAAATCCATACGGAGGGTTTCCGCCCGCCTGTGGGCGAGGCGTATGTACCTGTGGAGTCGCCGAAGGGCGAGCTGGGCTTTTATTTCGTGAGCGACGGCACCAACCGCCCCTACCGCATGCACACCCGCGCCCCCAGCTTTATGAACCTACAAGCGCTGGAAAAGATGGCGGTCGGTCGCCTGATTGCCGATTTGGTTGCGCTGATTGGCAGTATCGACATCGTGCTGGGCGAAATCGACCGATGATTGGGGGCGGTCGCCCTGCGTAGAGACAGCACTTTGCAACTCCTTCCGTGAGGTTCCCCCTACAGGTAGGGGGAACCGAGCAA
>JAUQOS010000049.1 GCA_030550775.1 Armatimonadota bacterium | reverse complement strand
TCTGCGCGCCTAACACCGCTGCTTCTATGGCAGTCGCAACCGTGTAGCTGTTGCCCGTAGTAACAGCAATATCCAAGTGCCTGGCAATCGTGATGCCCCCATCGCCCACTACGGAGGTGAACGCGCCTAAGCCCACGATTTCCGCGCCCAGTTCTTGAGCAATCTGCCCGCTGCGGATGATTTTTTCGTATACAATCTCCAGCGGCAGGCTGAGCATCATCCGCGGCGAAAGCGGGCAGCCAATAAACCAACCTTCTGTGGTTGCGCCTGTGAGTGAGCGGATACCTGTAATGCGCGATAATACCATCGGCTCCTTGCGCAGGAGCAATTTTTCCACCCACCGTTCTGGCAGATACCGAGCAATCGGATATTTGCGTGCCGCGTCGCGCTTGATATCAATAGGATGGATGATGAAGGCGAACCGATGCATACAAGTAGAATACCCTATCCCCAGCGAAAGCCCCTCCCAAAGGAGGGGCTTGGCACGAAATCAGGCAGATTGACCGTTCTTGGAGCTGCGTCGCTGTCGGACATTTTTCAGTCCGAAGCGGTACTTGGCGAAAGCTTCCTCGATTTTGTTCTCCATAATCAGCTTCGCAAATTCACGCGCTCCATCTAACTTTGCCTGATTCGGCTTGCGCTTACGAATAGCCTTGACTGCTTCTGCCATATCGATCTCACCTGCCTTGAACGCTCTAAGGATACCCTCGATGTAAGCACTGCGTTGGTCTGTCATAGTCGTGACCTCCTCGACGGCTATAAGTGTACCTTTTTTGAAACGCTCTTGTCAAGAGCTTGCAGAGGTGTGTGAAAATTCTCTGCTTGCGAAACGACAGATGCAATAGCCTACTAAGAGCCTGCATAAGAAAATAGACGGCTGCAGCGATTCCTATGCAAGCAAAGCCCGCTGCGTGGGCTGACGCGTCGTGTTGGCGTCCCCACCGACGAATACAAGCCAACGCCGGTCGGCTTCGGTTGCCTCGGGACGGCTTGAGCTGTGCATTTGCTGTTCTCACCTTGAGTGACTATCTCTATGAGATTCCTCGCCTTTGGCTCGGAATGACAAGGGTTGACTACAGTTTGTCACCCCGAGCGGAGCAAAGGTCTCAATCGCGATGTTTGTGCCGATTCCTCGCGGCGCTCGGTGGGAACTTTCAACGCGCCAATCGGGTATAATACCTATGCACACGGGGGCGTCAGGGTTCGACGGGACGCGATTGACGCTCAGTGGCGAGCCGAGGTGCCGCAGGCCTCGTTAAACAGCGGCAAACAAGAAGTGCGAACACCAACTATGCTCTCGCTGCCTAATTGAGCAGCGCGCCGCTTGCCTTGTCGTCGGTCCGAGGCAAGTCGAGCGTGGGTGAGACCGACTAACTCTCGAGGCTGTGCTCAGGGCTGAGAGAGGACAACGCACTGAGCTGGTGCAGGAACGCCCTGCCCTTCGGGACATCCTGCACGAGAACTTAAAGAAGGGCTACGCTCGTAGAAGCTGGGCGGGCAACGGTCTCGGAAGGGGGTTCGATTCCCCCCGCCTCCACCAAAGCTTACCCCTGCGTAGTTCTCGCTTTCCAAAAGCCCTGTTGGGTATAACAATAGCGGTGGAACTGGTTCAAAGTTGGATGCCTGCGCACCCGATTGCACAAGGGCTGGTGGCGGGCTTTTTTATTGTGCTGATGAATTTGGTGGGCGCGCTGATTGTGCTGCTCACCCCCAAGCCTTCTGAGCGAGTGATGGATGCCTTGCTGGGCTTTGCGGCGGGGGTGATGCTGACTGCTAGCTTTACCAGCCTAATCCTGCCTGGCATTGAACTAGGAGGCATCTTTCCTGTGATTGCGGGGCTGGCGCTGGGCACGCTGGCGATGGATGCTGCAGATCACCTGGTGCCTCATCACCATGTGTTTATTGGGCGCGAGGGGCGCGAGGGGCGGCGTATTCGCGCAGTGGTGCTGTTTGTGATTGCTATCACGCTGCACAACGCGCCCGAAGGGCTGGCGGTGGGCGTGACATTTGGTGGGGGGAATTTCCGCGAGGGCGTGCTGCTGATGCTGGCGATTGGGGCACAGAATGTGCCCGAGGGCTTGGCAGTGGCAGTGGCCGCGCTGGCAGCAGGGTTTGGCAAACGATTCTACGCCGCGTTCGTGGGCATCCGCTCAGGGCTGATCGAACTTCCAATGGCAGTGCTTGGCGCCGCGCTGGTGTATTACATCGCCCCGCTGGTGCCCTACGCGATGGGTTTTGCCGCAGGCGCGATGCTTTATGTTATCAGCGACGAAATCGTGCCCGAAACTCACCGCAAAGGGCACGAACGCTGGGCAACCTTCGGCTTGATGATTGGGCTAATCACGATGCTGTATCTGGATGTGGTGCTCCACTGAGGCACGCCATGCGCACAGCAATCCTTGACATCGGTTCCAACTCCACGCTATTGCTGATAGGCGCGCGCACGCCCACAGGCTGGCAAGTGCTAACCGACCAAACGCGCATCACACGCTTGGGCGAGGGCTTCGAACCTGCCAAGCAACTCCAACCCGCCGGTGTAGAGCGCACGCTGCAAGCGGTTGAGGCATACCTGCAAGAATGCCAAAGCTGGGGGGCATCGCGAGTATTGGGGCTCGCAACGGCGGTGGTGCGCGAGGCAACCAACCCTGAGTTGCTAATAGAACCGCTGGCAACCCGATGGCAGTTTCAGATAGTACGCGAGGGCTTTGCTGCAGCAGTTGCCGCCCTTTCAGGGGCGTCGCGCGTCGTATGCGTGCTATCGGAGCAGGAAGAGGCGCAGCTCAGTTTCGTGTCGGTCGCCAAAGACGAGTCGCTGGAGCTTAGCGACGCGCCAATTGCGGTCGTCGACATCGGCGGGGGCAGCGTGGAAGTGGCATTTGGGCGCACCGTGCCTGAACAAGCGTTCAGTTTTCCGATTGGGGCGCGGCGAGTACGCGAAACGCTTATGCCCAGCGACCCGCCCGAACCGCGCGAGATTCTTCAAGCCGTGCGCGCGCTGGATGAAACGCTCATGCCGCTGCGCCACTTGCCCCAACCCGAGCGCGTGGTAGCCATCGGCGGCACGGGTGTGAACCTGGCAGTACTGGCGTTGGGACTGGGCATGTTTGATCCCACGCGCACGCACGGCATTTGGCTCACCGATGAGGTGTTGGGCGCACTGCTGAATCAACTGCTACGCCTAAACGACGCGGAGCGGCGCACCTTACCGGGGATTGAGCCTGAACGCGCCCCACTGCTGCATGTTGGCGCGCTGATTTTGGAGCGCGTGCTTTATGCCCTGCGTCGCGAAGCGGTGCAAATCAGCGTTCGCGGCATCCGCTACAGTGCCCTGTGGAGTTTGTAGCGCGTTGTGATTCCATATTTCGTGTCGCTTTTGGAGGCTTCCAGATAGATAGTAGCAGGAGTTGCGCGTTGGAGGGCGAATCCTGCGTGGTTGGAGGCGGACGGCGCTTGGCGAATGGGGCGCAGCCTGCGTGGGAGAGCTGGCTAACGCAGCTGGAGCAAGGCACCCCCGCAGGCGAGGTGGTAGAGCAGCTACTGCGCTGGCTTATGCAGCAGACGGGGGCGCAGATTGTGTTATTGCTCGCGCCTACCGCTGAGCAAGTAGAGTTTGCCTATGTTGTTGGCGCACGCGCCGATGAGCTGCGTGGCGTACGCTTGCGCCCCCATGATACGCTACTGGAGCCAACCCTGCTTCGCCGCGAAGTGTGGCGCTATCACGCCGACACCGTTCACGAGCCGTTTGGTGCCCTTCACACGGGGCTGGCGGTGCCCCTGCCGGGTGTTCCACACAGCGCGCTGGTGCTGCTCAACCGATCCGAGCCGTTTGAACCCGTGCACGAGGCACTGCTGTTAGAGTTTGCGCCTGCCCTAACACTCCTGCTGCGCTTGGAACACCTTCAGCAGCAGTTAGAATGGCGAGAGCGCGCTTTGCGTTGGCTTAGTCGCCTGCCCAAGCGCTTGGGCGCTGACCTGAGCCTTCAACACGCGCTGGAAACGATAGAGTCGCTGATGCGCAAAGTCGCGCCAGAAGGCGGGGGCATTTGGCTCTACGATGAAGGGCGTCGCACCCTTCTCCAAGCGTTGCACTACGGCGCGACCCCTCTACCTGCCCAACTGGACCCTGCCAAACTACCGCCCAACTGGGACGCTGAACCCACGGAGCTGGACTGGGAAGGGCGCACTTATCGCCTGTACGCGCTGAGCCTTGCCGAACAGCCGCTCGGAGTGCTGGCGCTGGCACTGCCCGTCGACGCCATACCTACCTTGGAGTGGATCCCCCCCTTGCTGGGGCACATTGCGCTGATGATTTCCAACGCCTTGCTGTATGAGCAAACGGCACAACGGGCACATCATATGGCAAAACTTTACGAACTCTCGCTGCAGCTGGGCGAGCAGCGCACGCCCCACGCTGTGTTGGAACTGTTGTGTCGCGCTGTCCACGAACTGATTCCTCACGACTACACCGTTATCTACTTGCCCAGCCGACGCGAGCCAGACCGCCTGACGCCTGTCTACGTAGACCCACCCCACGATGCTTTGATGCGCCACCACCCCGACGCGCAATACAGCTTGCCCGGCTGGGTGTACGCCTTCAACGCTCCCATCGCCACGCCTGACCTGCCCCAACATCCGCAGAACCTCAAGGAGCCGCTGCCCAGCGGCTTTCACGGAGCGTTAGCCGTGCCGTTGCAAGTGGCTGAGCGTACCTTGGGCGTGATGCTATTGCTCACGCATGCCCCACGCGAGTTCACCCTCTCCGAGGTGGAGTTGCTATTTACCTTAGCCAACACAGGTGCTCTGCGCCTGCACGCTCTGGAGCGCGCCTATGCCTAAACCCACCTTCAGCCCCACGAAGCTCAGCACCTATCTCTTGTGCCGCGTGAAGTATCACTGGGCATATCACACACCCTACGGCAAGTGGCTGCGTCGTCCGAACCCCGCGTTCGCGTTTGGCTCCAACCTCCATCGCGTGCTGGAATACTTCCACAACGCGGGCGGCGCCGAAAAACTCTCCGCCGAAGAGTTCCACCACGCTTTGGAGCAACTATGGAGCCCCACGGGCTTCGAAAGCGATGCCCAAAGCGACGTCTATAAACAAGAAGGGCTCCAACTGACCCAACAGTATTATCAACAGCAGCTGGCGCAGCCCTCCGAAGCGGTCGTGCTCTTCACCGAGCGCACCCTCCGTCGCGACATGGGGCGCTATGTGCTGATGGGGCGCTTAGACCGCGTCGACGAGTACCCCGACGGCACTTTGGAAATCATCGACTACAAAAGCGGACGCACCAATGTTGACGAGGAGCAAGTGCGCAACGACCTTGCACTGCACTGCTACGCGCTGCTGCTGCAAGAGCATTACCCCGACCGCCCACTACAGATTGCCATCTACGCGCTGCGGGCAAACAAGAAAGTCGCCGTTGCGCTTACCCACGACGAACTGGAAGAGTTCCGCTTGATGCTCAACCGAATCGTGGACGAGATTATAGAAGAGGATTGGCAATGGCTCACTCCGCGCTGGATTCCGCACTGCGCGAAGTGTGATTTTTTGGAGCTTTGTGTGCGCAAGTTGGGATTATCGCCGGATTAGGAAACGCAAACGGGTACAATACAAAGAGCGCGCGTTCTCGAAGGCATGAGTGCGCCCGACTAGGAGCGAGCCGATGGAGAGTGTTGGTATCGGCATTATTGGAGCAGGTGGGATAGCTGCCGCGCACGCGAAAGCATATCAGATGTTGGGCACGAAAGCGCATCTTATTGGCGTGGCGGATATCGACGAAGAACGCGCCCGCGCCTTTGCCCGCCGTTTCGATATCCCCGTTTGGAGCAGCGAAAACGACGACATTCTCAAGCGGGATGATATCCAAATTGTGAGCCTCTGCCTGCCCCACCATCTCCACGCCCCTATTGCCCTTGCCGCGCTGCAAGCAGGCAAACATGTGCTGGTGGAAAAACCGCTGGCAATCAGCTTGGAAGAGGCAGACAGCATGATTCGCGCTGCCCAAAAAGCCAAGCGCAACTTGGGCGTGGTGTTTCAACTGCGCTTTGAAAGCGATGTGCAGCGTGCTCGCCTGATTCTGGAACGCCAACTGATTGGCACCCTGTTTTATGCCGAAGTGAGCTGCCTGTGGTGGCGCCGTCCGATGTACTACGAAAACAACTGGCGCGGGAAGTGGGCAACGGAAGGCGGTGGCGCGGTTATCAACCAAGCCATCCACCACATCGACCTCTTGTTGTACTTACTGGGTATGCCCCAGCGCGTCTATGCCGAAATCGACACTATCGCCCACCGCATCGAAGTGGAAGACTGGTGCTTAGCCACCCTTTACTGGGATGGCATGAAAGCCAGCTTCTGCGCCTCTACCTGCGCCGAATTGGAAGCTGATGTGAGCCGCTTACTGATTTTAGGTACTAACGGCTCGGTGCAGATGTTTCCCTTCCGCCCGCACTCGCGCCAAGAGGAACGCCACCTGCAAATCGCAGAAGCGTGCCGCACGATTCCTGAACAGGAACTTCCAGGGCATACCGCCCAAATCCATGATTTTGTGTTCAGCGTGCTGGAAAAGCGCGAACCGCGCGTGTCCGCAGTGGAGGGAAGGCGCGCGCTGGAACTGATTACCGCCATCTACCAGTCTGCCTTCACCCAAGAGATGGTGGAGCTGCCCCTTACCCCCGATAGCCCTTGCTACACCACCGCGGGCAAACTGGAGATGGCGCGTCGCTACACCGCCGCACGAGCGAAGCGAACATAACCAGAGATGGAGGGATACCTATGACCACACAACATGTACCTATCCGTGTCATGATTGCGGAGGATGAGGAGCTAACCCGTCTGATGGTGCGCACTCAACTGGAACAACTCGGCTACGAGGTAGTTGGCGAAGCCGAGACTGGAGAGGACGCCGTGCGCATCGCGCTCCAAACCCAACCCGATGTTATCATTATGGACATTCGTATGCCGCTTATGGATGGTATAGAGGCAGCACGGCAAATCGTGGCGCAGCACCCCTGCGCAATAGTGTTCCTCACAGCCTATGCCGAAGAGGAACTGGTCAACCAAGCCACCGCAGCAGGCGCATACGCTTATCTGCTCAAGCCATTCCGTAAGCAAGAGCTTGCACCCGCCATCAATGTGGCACTCACACGCTTCCGCCAAATGCAAGCGAAAGATAAGGAAGTACGCGAACTCCAAGAAGCTCTCGAAACCCGCAAACTGATTGAGCGCGCCAAGGGCATCCTGATGGATCGGCTAGGGCTAAGCGAAGCGGAAGCGTTCCGACGCATCCACTTTATGGCACGCAACCAAAACAAAACCATGAAGGACATCGCCCAAAGCATCATCACCGCATCCGAAATCCTCTGAAGTTTGTAGCGTCGGCACCGCCGCCGACGCTACCTATCATTCGTGCACTCCGCAATACCTCACTTATTGCCGACCGCTGCGCCCACACTACACTTCGGTATATTATGCCCATCTGAATGCGAGGAAGCATCTTAAACGCGAAAGCGTGGCTTTACTTTGATTGAGCTGCTGGTAGTGATTGCAATTATCGCGATTTGGGCAGCGATATTGTTCCCTGTGTTTGCGCAGGCGCGCGCAAAAGCGCGTCAAACTGCATGTATCGGCAACATTCGCCAAAATTGGCTCGGCTTGACGATGTACCGCGACGATTACGACGGTTTCTACCCCTACGGCGTCGATGTGAACCCGGCGCTCCCTGCCAACGACTGCAACCACTGGAATGTGAACCAAGCGATTTTCACTTGGGAAGGTCCGCGCGTGGGGCTTCCGTTCCTAGAGAACGAGTGTATTATGTTCGGTACGGCGTTTCCTGTGTGGTTGCCTGAACCCGAGGGGCGTCGTCGCGCGATTATCGAGCCGTACCTCAAGAGCGACCGCATCTACTACTGCCCGAATATGCCTGACTGCTGGCTGCGGGGCAACTGCCCCAGCCCGTTTGTAGAGCTGTCAACAATGGCACTTTCCACGACCCTGCACGCACTCGCGGACGCTCCAGCTACTACTATCCCAACTACGATTTTGGGGCGTTCTTCCTGCAAGGGGTACCGCGCGACGAAGCGCGCCGACTGGCTGCTGAGAACTTGATTTGGGGCAAGTCCAGCTATACCATTGACGATCGCGTGCGCATCTTGCTGGATAACTATGTCTATTCGCAGCGCCACATTCAAGGGGGCAACATCGCCACGATGGTCGTGGTACACCCCACTGGCAATGCGAAGGCGTGGAAGTGGCAGCCCTAAGGGGGTCTCAGCGCGCGGGCTGCCTCGCCAACGAAAGGGCTTGGGCGCAAGCGACACGGCTTGCGCCCTCGCTGTTTCACAAGGAGCTTATTCCTTGTGAAATCGGGTACAATCAGGGCGGAGGTGTTTATGGATAAGCGTGTTCAAGAAATTGTGCTGCGCGATTCAGCCACCCCTGCTATTCCGAACCTGGAAATTGGGGGCAATGTGTTGCTCACCCGGCTTGATGAAATCGTCAACTGGGCGCGCCGCAACAGCATCTTCCCGCTGACCTTTGGGCTGGCGTGTTGCGCGATTGAGATGATGTCTACCGCGGCGGCACGATTTGACCTAGCGCGCTTTGGCATGGAGGTGTTCCGCGCCTCGCCACGTCAAGCCGACTTGATGATTGTGGCAGGGCGCGTCAGCAAGAAGATGGCGCCCGTGCTGCGCCAGATTTACGACCAGATGCCTTCGCCCAAATGGGTGGTCTCAATGGGGGCGTGTGCCTCATGCGGAGGCATTTTCAACAACTATGCCATTGTGCAGGGCGTTGACCAGATTGTACCCGTGGATGTATATGTGCCAGGTTGTCCGCCCTCGCCCGACGCGCTGATTTACGCGCTCATCAAGTTACAGCAGAAAATCCGCACCCAGCGACTGGGCATGCTGCTGGAGCTGAAGCCTCGCACAGAACCACCTGCTCTTGAGCAAGCAGATGGCAAGCCTGCAATTGATGCAAGTCGCGAAAAACAGTAATGGCACGACAGCCCTGATAAACAATCTGAGGAGCAGTTACAGCGAGGTGGGACTATGAACATCATTCGTGATGTGATTAAACCGATTAGCAAGGGGATGCACATCACCTTGCGCCACTTTGTAGAGCCGAAAGACACGGTTTCTTACCCTGAGCAGCGCAAGGAGCAGTTTTCGCGCACGCGCTGGCGCCATGTGTTGCTGCGCTACGAGAATGGTTTGGAGCGCTGCATCGGGTGTTCGCTGTGTGCGGGGGCATGCCCTGTGCGTTGCATTTATGTGGAGGCTGCCGAAAACACCGACGAGGAACGCTATTCGCCCGGTGAACGCTATGCCAAGCGCTATGAAATCAACTTGCTGCGTTGCATCTACTGCGGCTACTGTCAAGATGCTTGCCCAACAGGCGCGATTGTGTTGCGTGAAGACTACGAGTTAGCTGATTACACGCGCGAGGCGTTTATTGCCACCAAAGAAATGTTGCTGGAGCCACTGCCTGTGCGCGACGAGGTGGTTGAGGCAGTGAAGTGAAAAGCAACAAGCCCCCCGCTTTGAGCGGGGGGCTTGAAGTTTTTGGATGGAGCAGGCGAGCGCCTGCTCTCAGGTGCGTTAGAACTTAATGCTCAGCGTGGTGGCAGCCACTGCGCCGCTGTTCTTGCGACCAGCGTTCGGACCACCGCTGAACACTGCAGGTACGTCACTACGCTTGCCGTCGGTGTCGATAATCTGGTACAGCAGGTTCAGGGTGGCGTTCTCGCCGAGGTTGTAACCCACGCCCAGCGTGAAGTAGTTCCACACGGGCTTGGGGGCTGGCGGGTTGAGAGACCCGAGCTTCCAGAACACACCCTCGTAGTTGAACGACAGCGTGAGGCGCTCGGTCAGGCGGTAGTCGATGCCGGCCACCACATGGGTCACCTCGTCGTTCTTGGTGTAGCCATCGGGCACCTTGCCTGTACCCTCAAGGAAGGCGCCGCGCACATTGAAGCTCAGGTCTTCATTAGCTTTATAGTTGAGTTGCGCGTAGAACCCCTTCAGGTCGGACGGGTTGTACAGGTAGCCCAAGCGCCCCCACGCACCAGGTGCCACGAAGTATGGGCGCACTTCGAGGTAACCGGCGGTCAGCCCGAGGTTCTCGGTGAAGTTATAGCCGATGTTAGCATTCAAAGCCCAGTTCTCCTTCTTCAGCACGCGAGTGTCGCCGCGCAGTAGGTCGCTCTGGGCATACTCCACGCCGATGGTGAAGCCTGCAAACTTCGCCTTCAGATCACCGCCAAACACATCTACGCGGTCAACATTCGTTGCAGGAGTGGACTGGTTGATTGTGCCAAAGGTGAGATTGTTGCCGCGCCCGATACCCGCAGCGAAGTAGGTGGCACCGATGGTCAGGCTGTTCTCCTCGCCGCGCACGGCGTCAAACTCGATGCGCGCACCTGCCATCTGGTCCATGCTGCGCGTAGTGGTCGTGTTGTGGTTCTGGAAGAACACTTGATTGAACGGGTTCAGGCTGTTGGATTGCTGGCGCGACTGCCCCGCAAACAGCTTCAGGCGGAAGGTATCGAAGTTGAAGTCGAACATACCGCCGTCGAAGCGGAACGCACCATCTGTGTAGCGCGGGAAGTTCAGGTAGTAAGTAGGTGTCCAGCGCTTCAGGGTGAACGGCGTGAGCTGCAGCGGGTAGCGCCCGATGGTCACATCCACGCGGGTACCGAAGAAGTCCAGCGGCGCCTTCACGAAGGCTTCCCAAATCACCAAGTCGGAGTTGCCCACCGTGCGCGGAGCCGCGAAGGCGGTGAGTGCGCTCTTCGCAGAACCACCTGCGTAGGTGAGGTAGTTGCCCAAGATGAAGGTCGCCGAGCCAGTGACTTCGTCCGATACTTGACCGCTAATAGTCACGCCCAGCTCGTGCGGCACTTGAATTTCCTGGAGCAGTTGCCCGGTGCCAATGTCCGTGCGATCGAGGGTGTATGCGCGGCGATTGCGCTCCAGGTCGTGGGTGCCGTACACGCCGAAGGTCAGGTCGCCGCTGATTTTCACGCGCTCTTCCTTGCCTTCCAGCGCTTCAATGCGGCTGCGCAGCGACGCCATATCGCGCTTGAGCGTGTCCACATCCACGCCTAGCCCAGCCAGCTCCTGCTGGAAGGTTTGTGCCAAGCGCTGCAGGGTCTGCACCGCCTCGTTCAGCCGTTGCAGTTCTTGTACTTGCTGGCGCAGTTCGTCGATTTGGCGGCGCAGTTCGTCAACATTCACTTGGGGTTGCGGTTCGCGGATGCGCCCCTCCACTTCTTGGATGCGGCGATCCAGCGCGCGGATGCGCTCGTCCAAGTTGCGGTAGGCGCGCGCAATTGCCTGCGCGAACTCGGCACGGGTCATCGTGCGATTAGGGCGGAAGGTTCCATCCGGATACCCCTCAAGAATACCCAGCTGCACTAGCTGCTCAATCGACTGATACGCCCAGTGCCCCAGCGGAACATCCTGCATTTGGGCGTATGTCAAGCCTACAGTAAGGCTCAACCCCGATAATGCTACCAGCCAACGCTTCATAGAAGCATCCTCCTCCATGAGTTTTAGATTGAAGGATACTTAGAGGCGTTGGGGGAAGCGCGTTCAGCTGTGTCCGAGGTTTCCTGAAAGCGCATTCCCTTGCGCACTCCTAAGCTCCTTCTCTCCATATATTACCCAAATCTGCCAGAGAAAGTCAAGGGGCTAAACGCAAAGCCCCAGACTGTGCAAGACAGTCTGGGGCGACGGACGGGTTTAGCGACCGCCTTTGCCAGGCGGGGTAGGTAAGCCTGCGGGCGCGGTGGGCTGTGGCGCGTAGCCCCCGTAGCCACCCGGTCCTGAAACCGTGCCCGGTGGTGGCTGGCTCGGACGCGGACCGCTTGCGTCAATCTCCACAAACTCGGCGCGCGGACGACTAAACGCCTGCCACGCCAACACGCCCACGGCCAACACCGCAACCGCAATCAACACATACAGTAGGGTCTTGTTCATCGCTGCACCTCACGGCTGACCGCCCCAGACATACTCGTCGGGGTTGGTAATCGCATAGGTAGCAGGGTTAACCCCCTTGATAAGGTCATACGGATGGCGCACCGCCTTCACATGCCCGTCTACCCACGCCACCGTTGCGATCCCGCTATGATGCGGGAACTGAGGACCGCTTTGCACCAGCCGTTGGCGGTTGTGCCACGGCCAGGTACCACCATACTTGCGCCAGTAGTCTTGGCTGCCCGGTTGGGCGTTGATCGCCCAGCCGCCAAACCAGTAACGCGCCGACGACCCCACATAGCTAGGCGCTTCCACAAACCAGTTGCCACCGCCAATACCTTCACCCGCAGCACTAGTATCCCACACGCTGTCAACCAGCATCACTGTGCCTGCGGGACGGTACACCCCCGCCAGCGAGATGCCAATGCTCTTAGCTTGGTCGTTCATCGGGCTCAGATACAGATGGTTGTAGCCCAAATTGGTCTTGATACCAAAGCAGTAAGTCACATCGTTACCTGAACGACACCAATCCTCAATCAGCACGCTGTCGGTGGCGTTCGGGTCAGAAGGACAGCGGAACACCTGCCAGTTTTTGACATACGATTCCACCAACTGCGGCCACACGCGATCGCCCTGATTGGGGTCGTAGGTCACAAAGAACGCGGCGGGCGAGGTCATTAGCGGCGGCATGGTTTCATCGTAGTCTTGAACATACATCAGCACAGCTTTGACCACTTGGTTGAAGTTGCTCACACAAGTGGTCTTGCGGGCATTTTCGCGTGCCTGCGCAAACACAGGGAACAAAATCGCCGCCAAAATCGCGATAATCGCGATAACCACCAGCAACTCAATCAAAGTGAAACCTCGGCTTCTCATAACAGATGCCATAGACGAACCATTGTCCGATGTGTTCCCCTGACCTGCACAAATTGGTAGCTTAATCCCGCATTTTTACGAGGTATCACCTACCTTACACGCGCGGGTTGGGAATGCTTTCGCGGATGGGGTATCATCATGCGGCTGGCGCCACCTTGGAGGATACGATGATAGTTCGCGAGTGGCTCAAGAAGCTAATGGATACCACCGAGCGCGATATCAAGCGCCTGATGCCGATTGTACGCAAGATCAACGCGCTCGAGCCTGAATTCCAAGCGTTATCTGACGAACAACTGAGGGCGAAAACTGATGAGTTCAAAAAACGCCTGCAAGATGGCGAAACTTTAGACGACATTTTACCCGAGGCGTACGCAGCGGTGCGTGAGGCTGCGCGACGCACGCTGAACATGCGCCACTTTGATGTGCAGCTGTTGGGGGGTATTGTGCTCCATCAAGGGCGCATTGCCGAGATGAAAACAGGTGAGGGCAAGACGCTGGTCGCCACCCTGCCGCTTTACCTCAACGCGCTGCTGGGCAAAGGCGTGCACCTGGTGACGGTCAACGACTATTTGGCACGCCGCGACGCCGTGTGGATGGGGCCCATCTACCATGCGCTGGGGCTAACCGTCGGCGTGATTCAGGGGCAAAGCCCCGAAACCGATGAGCGCGGCGGCTCGTACATCTACGAACCGGGCTACCAGCACCCCGATCCACGCTACCTACACCTGCGCGAGGTCACTCGCAAAGAGGCTTACGCTGCCGACATCACCTACGGCACCAACCACGAGTTCGCCTTCGACTACCTGCGCGACAACATGGTCTACTCACTGGATGACCTCGTGCAGCGCGAACTCTACTATGCAATCATTGACGAGGTAGACAGCATTCTTATCGACGAGGCACGCACGCCACACATCATCTCGGGGCAAATCCAAGAAGACTTGAGTATCTATACACGCGTGGACTCGTGGGTGCGTCGCTTGCAGCCCGGACGCGACTACATCGTGGACGAGAAACATCACGCCGTGACACTCACCGAAGAGGGCACTCATCGCTTAGAGCAGATGATCGGCGTCAAAAACCTCGCCGAAGAGGTGGAGTTGATGCCCTACATCAACGCCGCGCTTAAAGCACACGGCTACTTCAAAAAAGATGTACACTATGTAGTGCGCAACGGCGAGATTATCATCGTCGATGAGTTTACGGGGCGCCTGATGCACGGCAGGCGGTTCAGCGATGGCATTCACCAAGCGCTGGAAGCCAAAGAGGGCGTGCCCATCAAACAGGAGAGCCAAACGATTGCTGTCATCACCTTCCAGAACTACTTCCGCCTCTACCAAAAGCTGGCGGGCATGACGGGCACCGCCAAAACCGAAGAGGAAGAGTTCCGCAAAATCTACGGTATGGATGTGGTGTGCATCCCCACGCACCGCCCGATGATTCGGATTGACCACCCCGATGTGGTGTACAAGACGATGGAAGCCAAGCTGCGCGGAATCGCGTTGGAGATTTTGCGCTTGTACACCAAGCAGCAGCCCGTGCTGGTAGGCACACGCTCTATCGAAATGTCAGAAGTGGTCTCCTCGCGCCTCGCGTTTGACAAGCTGCAACTGCTGGTGCTGATAGAGCGCGTACGCCGCGAACTGGAGACCAACAAAGAGATTGATAAAGCCAAAAAAGAGGAGTGGCGCAAGACCTTGCGTATGCCGCTCAACACGCTGTCGTTGCGTCAGATTACGCCAATGCTGCGCGAGTTGGGGCTGCCCACAAGCCCTACCGACCCCACCCATGTGAAATGGTTCCTCGAGCACTGGGGGCTGCCAGAGGAGAATGCCGAGCACTTTATTGAGGCGATGGAGCACGGCATTCCGCACAATGTGCTGAATGCCAAGTATCACGAAAAAGAGGCGCTGATTATCGCTGAGGCGGGGCGCAAAGGTGCGGTGACCATCGCCACGAATATGGCAGGGCGTGGTGTGGATATCCTGCTGGGCGGCTCGGTGGTCAAGCAAGAGCCAAAGCCTGAAAACCAAGACGGCATCAACGCCACCGACGCGCAACAGCCCGAAGAGCCATCGTTCCGTCGCGGGGGCAAAATGCGCGCGGCACCGCCACTGCCGCTATCCGAACAAGAGCGCTCCGCTGCCGCAGAGGAGGTGCGCAAACTTGGCGGGCTATTCGTGTTGGGCACCGAGCGCCACGAAAGCCGCCGCATCGACAACCAGCTGCGCGGTCGCTCGGGGCGTCAGGGCGATCCGGGAGAATCGCGCTTCTACCTATCACTGGAAGACGAGCTGATTCGGCTCTTTGGCGAGAACTTGCGCAACAACCCGCTTCTGAAAACTTGGCCCGATGACGAACCGCTGGAAGCCAAAATGCTTACTAAAGCCATCGAGGGCGCACAAAAGCGCGTGGAGATGCATAACTTCTCCATCCGCAAGTATGTGTTGCAATACGACGATGTGCTAAATGTGCAGCGGCAAGCGGTGTACGGGTTGCGACGGCAAGTGCTGGAAGGCAAGGGCACCCGCGAACTTGCGCTGCAATATATCGACGAGGTTGTGACAGAAGCCGTCGACGAGTTCGCCCCGCGCAACCTGCCTCCCACCGAGTGGGACCTGCAAGGGCTGTACCAGCGGCTGAACACCATCTTTCCGTTGGAGCTGTTCGTCAAGCGTGATGATTTTGCCTTCACGCGCCATGACCAGCTGCTTGACCAAGTGCGCGAGTGGGCAGAGCAAGCCTACTTGATGCGTGAGGAGCAGCTGGGGGCAGAGCTCATGCGCGAGCTGGAGCGTTACTTCATGCTGCATGTTATCACGCGGCGCTGGGTGGAACATTTGGCGTCGATGGACTACCTGCGCGAGGGTATCGGCTTGCGCGGCTATGGGCAGATTGACCCGCTGGTGGCATATAAGCAAGAGGCAGCCCAGATTTTCGCCGACACATTGCGCGCCATTCGCAACGATGTGGTGATGTTCCTGTTCCACGCGCAGGTGGCGCCGCCCCAGCCGCGTCAGGTGATTCGCATTGCGGGCGAGGCGAACCCTGCGATGGCGATGGGGACACGCGGGGGCATGGGCGTCCAGCGTCTCAGCGACGACAAGTCGGGCGAGCCCCAGCCACTAAACCTCAACCCGACGCCTGGCAAAGTGGGGCGCAACGACCCGTGCCCGTGTGGCAGCGGCAAAAAGTACAAAAAGTGCTGCTATCCGAAGTACGGCTAGCGCGCTTCTTGGCGTTCGCGCTCGCGGCGGGCTAAGCGTTCAGCACGGCGCTGCCCCGCTTCGTGCCACTTGCGCCACTCTTCTTCCGTTTCGGGTTCCACTGGGGGCACGGGCGTAGGGCGCCCCGTGAAGTCCAGCGCTACGTACACTAGGTATGCCCGCGAGGTGATACGCCGCTCGCCCGTGAGGGGGTTTTCTGCCTCCACGACGGCTTCCACCTCCATCGAGGTGCGCCACGCACGCACGATCCGCGCGCGCACATGCACTAAATCGCCTACATGCACGGGTGCTTGAAAGCTCACTGAGTCGATCTCCACGGTGACTGCGGGGTTGCGCGCATGGCGTGAAGCAACAATTGCGCCTGCCTCGTCGATAAGCTTCAGCACCCACCCGCCGTGCACATTTCCCAGAGTGTTGGCGTGTTCGGGGTTCATCATCTGCGTCAGTACAACTTCGGTTTCGGAAGGCTTGCGTGGCTCCATCAGTGTGGATTTTACTCGAAGCCCTCGCAACCCTAACAGTTTTGGGGCGATTCTCGTAGTTTTTGGGGTTGTATGCCTTTCTAATGGCACGCAGATTGCTCTTCGCAGGCGCAGACAACCAAATCGGAGGTGAGCTATGCGCATCCTAGGACGAATTGCGGGGATTACGGCAGCGACGACGATTTTGGCAACCAGCGCTGTGCACGCGCTAAGCGTCGACGGCAACGACTGGCGTTTGAGCCTCAGCGGCACGCTGAATGTGCCCTCGCTGGGCATCTCGACCACAATCAGCTTTAGCAACGCGAGCGTCACGATTGTGCAAACTGCGCCGAACGCCTATCAGCTGGTGCGGAACCTGCCGGCAGGGTTCAACCCGTCCACGCTGACGCTCACGGGCAACATTAATCCCTTGAACACGCCCGCAACCACAATCATGGTCAGCGGCTATCCGCTGGTGGAGGTGCCCGCGAATGGCATCCTACCAGGATTGCCTCCTTTGCGTCTCAACGGCGTAACCGCCGTCGCCAACGGCGACATTGTCGGTATCAACAACGCTGTGCGAGAGGCGTACGGACCGCGCGTATGGCGAATTGTCAAAAACGGCGGTACCAACTTTGTTGTGGTGGGGAATGTGCAAGCGGAGATTTCACCCGGCAACTGGCAAGACCTCGGACCAGCCTTCTTCACTA
>JAUQOS010000048.1 GCA_030550775.1 Armatimonadota bacterium | reverse complement strand
CACATAGCGCAGGTTCCAGTAGGTCTGCGCCGACGCACTGTTATCGGTATGCACTCGGTCGATTCCGAAATCGAATCGTGCGGAGGGCTTAATCTGCAGATACATCGCCTCCGCCAAGTGCGACTTGGATGCCCTTCGATACCGATAGGAGTCGAACTCCAGATACATGGAGTTCGGCGTGTTTAGGTTCGCGGTGGGTTTGATGACCACCACCTCGCGCGCCGTTGCGCTGACAGCAATCGCACCGAATGGAAAAATCATCATCCAGCGCATTGACTTCACCTCCTTCGGGTTAGGATGGGTCTGTGGCGCGACGCGCCAGTAAGCGACGCGACAAAGCAAGCCGTTGAACTGCGTATGCTGATTTAGCTATGGAGCCAACCCCGTCCCCACGAGGCCGTCTGTGGCTATCCGTGGACAACTGCAGTATTGTACCACCTACTAAAGCCTTAAGTCAACCCCTACGACCCTCAATTGCGCTGAATTGCGCGAAATTAGGGGCTATTTTTGCTTTTCGTTAGGCATCGCCATACCAGCGCGAAGCTGATGCATGGCAAATCTACAGAGTTTGGGTATCCTTTGAAGCGGAGGGTATTTGCGATGCGGCGCATTTATGGGGTTCTCTGCGCACTGATGATGGTCTCTCACCTTTTCACCAACGAAGCCTCGACGCGCTTTCAGCAAGCCATCGAGAAACACGGCGGCGATGCCTATCGCGCATTGGCGCAACGCGGTGTCAAACTCAACTACGACATTACCGGCGAATATGGGGGCAAGAGTGCTGCCAAGCAGGTAGTGCTCCTGCGTGGTGAGAAGCGCGTTATAGAAACCCGCTACGGTGATGATGAGGCTGTGATCGGTTTTGACGGCACACGCGGCTGGCGCAAAAACGAATACCTCAGTTCCAGCATTGCCCAAGAGGAGGAGTGGGAACTGCGCGATTCTACCTATGCCCACTTTGTGCAGATTCCGCACTGGCTAAGCGTGGGCACGCTGGTGGGCGGCGAGGAGGCGAAACTACCTGATGGGCGCCCTGCCTACCGAATTACCGTGCAAATGCCACAGCCAGAGTATCAAAACTATCTACCTAAAAAGCCCGACAACAGGTTACACTGCTATTTGGACACGGAGAATCGCATTGTGGGGATGGAGTATCAGCGTGTGAACTACGAAACCGACAAGATCAGCCGCGTGCAGGTGATTTATCACGGCTTCCGTTCTTTCGCCACACCGCGGGGCGAGGTGGTAATGCCCCTAGAGACGCGTGTTTTCCACGATGGAGCGCAAGTGGCGACCCTATTTTTGACCGGGTTGGACGCCCAATCCGAACTGGACGACACCAAATTCCAACGTCCCCCGCACGGCAACTCGCCAGCGGTGCGCGACAACCTGCCCGTGAAGGTGCCCTTCCGTTTTAGCGTCAACTCGCTCTATGTGCAGGTGTACCTTAACGGTAAGGGACCATATTGGATTATCTACGACACGGGGGCATCCACCACTTGGATTGACGACGCGATTGTCAAAGAGGCAGGGCTGGAGAAGATTCCAGGCAGCGACCACTGGGTGTCGATGGTGTATGGTTCGTTTCCGTCGTATCGCGTGCGGGTGAAAAGCCTCAAGGTGGGCGAAGCGGAGGTGCGCGATATCGTCATCAGTGGCGGGGCGGTGTGGCGTACCCCTATCGGCAACGACTCCATTGAAGGCAAGCGCGTGATTGGGTTGCTGGGACGCGACACCATCGCCGCCTTCCAAACCACTGTGAACTTCGTTGAGCGCACCATCACCTTCGAGGCGCCTGATGCGCCCATGCCCGAAGGCGTGGTAATCCCCTTCGAGATGGCTGGCGACCACATCTTGGTGACGATGACCGTGGGGCAGAAGGAACAGCCGATTCGTATGATTGTGGACACGGGCGCAGCAATGAACTTGCTGCCCCCTGCCTACAGGCACGACGAGAACGACGGGCCTAGCATGAGCGTGGAGCAGTGGTATAAGCGTCTGGGCGAGTTCTTCGAGGGCGACGCTTACAACTTCTTCACTGGCGATTTGAGAGTGTATCGTATCACGCGCATGCGGCTGGGTTCGTTGGTGTTCTCGTCGGTCTACGCGTACCAAAAGCTCTCGGAGAATGCGCGCTCCGACACGGTGACGGCGTTGCAGACGCGCTACGGGCTGTTGGGGGTGCCGATTATGCGCCACTACAAGATTACCTACAACTACTTCCGTGAGCAGATGGTGTGGCAACCCAACACTGCTGCCGAGCGCGCTGCCGACAACGCGGGGTACGGGATTTGGTGGCGTCGGCAGGGCAAGGAGATTGTGGTGCGTTGGGTGATGCCGATGTCGGACGCCGACTTGGCGGGCGTGAAAGCAGGAGATAAGATTGTGCTCATCGACGGACAATCGCCTGCCAACTGGAGCGAAAAGCAACTGGTGGAACGCCTCTCCTACACGCGCGCCGGTCGCCCGCTCAAACTCACGGTTGAGCGCGCGGGCAAACGACTGGAGTTCAACCTCATCGCCAGCAACTACGAAATTTAGGAGGGGTCGAACCCCAGCTAGGGCGCAGAGCCAGCCCCAACGGTCAACATTGCTGCCTGATTTTTCCGAAACCCCCTCCGTGAGGTTCCCCCTGCAAGCAGGGGGGGAACTGAGTAGGTTTCTGGTTCCCCTCGCGCAGCGGGGAGGAACCTACAGGAGCAGGGGCCGAGTGGAAACATCAACCGCAAGAGACACGCGATGGAACTCAGGCAGTGTACCCTTGTCAGGAGTCTGAACCCGCCCCTGCGTGATTTCGAGCGCGCAGGTAAGCGACAAACGCTCCAAAGCTACGCCTTCAAGGTACCCTTATGGGCATGTATGCGCGAATCGCGCATGGGTTCATCCTGCTGAACCTGCTGGTCGGGCTGGCGACGGTTATCGGCAGTGGGCTGCTGTTTCGCGGCGTGCCCAACCTGCCACTGCTCAACTATGACCAACTCTCGCGGCAGCTGGGGCTGGCGTGCGTGCTGTTTGGAATCGGAGCCTCGCTGTTCCATATGGCGCACACGCAGGGCTGGCGCGCCACGCTATGGCTGCTGGGGGTGTGCACAGTGCTGGCAGGGGGCGTAGAACTCATTGGCACGCTCACAGGCTTTCCGTTTGGCCCCTACGAGTATACCGACCGGCTCGGACCGAAGTTTTTGGGACACGTGCCCTATGTGATCCCACCGTCGTGGTTTATGATGCTTTACCCCTCGCTGCACCTAAGTTTTCTGTTGGGTGTGCCCCGCAGCGCGGTGCCGTTTGTGGCGTCAGCGTTGCTTACTTGGTGGGATGTGGCGATGGATGCAGCGGTTTCCACCTCGCGTGTGAATCCAGGTAGCGCAATATTTGTGTATTGGTTGTGGGAGGTGGATGGGGCGTTTTACGGGATGCCCCTGCAAAACTGGCTGGGATGGTATGCCACAGGCTTGTTGCTGAGTTGGCTCTATTTGAGAATCGTGCCCGAGTGGCGCGAGTCGCAGGCGCGCGAGCCGCTGTGGATTTGGCTCATTCAAGGGGGTACGATGGCGGGGCTGGCGTTTTGGATCAACCGCCCCATCGCGACTTTCGCGTGGTTGGCAGGCGCACTTGTGGTCAGCTTTTGGGCGCTGCGCAAAACCGCGCAAGCAACCCACCCCCGACCTGCGTAAACTCGGAGAACGCCTATGACCCCGCTGCTGCCTCAGCATGCCCACCAACTGCGCCAATGGACACTGATAGCGCCCGACGGCAGTTCGTTGGGCGAACTCAGCGTGCCTAGCGCGTGGGAGGACTACGGCGTACCGCGCACGGCGGAGGGACCATTTGACTATGTTTGCACGCTGAACCTTGCCCCGACGCCCAACCGACGCTATTGGCTGTACTGCGAGGCGGTTAGCTACGAAGCAACGGGCTATCTCAACGGCGCGCTGCTGGGCACGCACCGAGGCATTTGGGATAGCTTCGCGTGGGAGTTGACCCCACACTTGAAAGTGGGCACCAACGAGCTACGCCTGCGCGTCGTGAAACATGGTGGGGCGCGCTACCCGGTGCCACAGGTACTTAGTGGCTTTCTGCCCTATGTTGCTAGCACTTTTGGGGGCTTGTGGCAGCCTGTGCATCTGTTTGAAACGGGGCAAGCGTGGCTCGCTGACCTGTGGGTGCGCGGCGAGGCAGAGGGTACAGTGTCCGTGGAGGGGGCAGTGGGCGGCGCGACGCCTGCCGAGGTACACTTGCGCGTGTTCGCCCCCGATGACGTGCTTCAGTACGAAGCGCGGTTCGTAGCTCAAGCCCGCTGGCGCCACGAGTTTCGGCTGCCCGCGCCCTATTACTGCTGGCACCCACGCACGCCACACCTCTATCGCCTGCACGCAGAGGTGTGGCATAACGGCATCCTTAGCCACAGCACGGCAGTGGATTTCGGGCTGCGCACGGTGGCAGTGGACGGCAGCACGATTTTGCTCAACGGTGAACCAGTTTACCCGCGCGGCATCCTTCACTGGGGCTGGTATATCGACACACACGCGCCGAACCCCTCGCAAGCGGTGGCAGCACGCGAGTTGCGTGCGGTGCTGCAAGCAGGGTTCAACATGCTGAAGGCGTGTTTGTGGGTGCCCAGCCGCGAATATTTGCGCCTATGCGACAAGATGGGCGTTGCCGTATGGCTGGAGTTGCCCCTTTGGCTGCCCCAGATGGACGAATCACAAATCACTCAAGTCAAGCGCGAATACGAAGCGATTGTACGCCAGGTGCGCAACCACCCTTCCATTCTGCTGTGGACGCTAGGGTGTGAGTTATCGGCGCGGTTTCCTATCGCAGCGTTGGGCGAGTTGTATACGCTGGTCAAACAACTTACAGGTAGCCCGTTGGTGCGCGACAACAGCGGCGGAGGCGAGTGCTATGGTGGCTCTTTGCAAGAGCATGCCGACTTTGCCGACTATCACCTCTACGGCGATGCCCACTACGCTCGCACCACTTTCAAAGCGTTTTTGGAGATGCCACGTCCGCCCGCGCCATGGCTGCAAGGCGAGTTTGCCGACCACGACACGATGCGCGATTTTGTCACCCTCCGCCACAGCGTGCCTCAGCGACACCTGTGGTGGTTAGAACGTGACCCCGAAGTGAACCCTCAAGGAGTACGGTGGTTCTACGAAACGCCGTTTGTGGAAGAGCGACTGGCGCAGGCAGGACTGCTGAACGCACTGCCCGAACTGGTGCGCACCTCGCGCTTGGAAATGTACGCCTATCACAAACTGGTGCTAGAGACTATGCGCAGTTTAGCAGGCACTTCGGGCTATGTGCTCACAGGGCTAAAAGATACCCCCATCACCACCGCAGGCATTCTGGACGAGCGCGGCGAGCCGAAAGTCTCACTCGAAGCCTACACGGCGTTCAATGCCGACACAGTGCTGTTGTTGGATTGGCATCGCCGTCGGGCGTGGATTGCTGGGGGCGACCGCCCTGCCAACCCCGATCCCTTCAACCACTTTGGCGGGCAGGTAGTCTACCCGCGCGTGGTGGCGTCGCATTTCGGCACGCCGCTACAAGCCAGCTGTTTGCGCTGGCAACTGCAGTGGGATACGGGCGAGGTGATCAGCGCAGGCGAGGTGCCGCTCCAACAGCCAATCGCGTCGGGGGTGCAGTTTCTTGCGCAGCTGGAAGTCGCGTTGCCGAGCGTGGAGGCGCCGCGCAGGGCGACCTTCGCGGCGGAGTTGTGGGCAGATTCTGGAGTGTGCCTCGCGGCGAACACGTGGCAGTGGGGCATCTATCCGCGCCCTGACTGGCTACAGTTGGGTACAGTGGGGCTACACGACCCCGCCGAGCAGTTGTGGGGCTTGCCCCGCGAACCGTTTACCCATTCGGAGCATGCCCAAGTGTGGCTGACGACGCACCTTAGCGAAGCGGTGTTGACGGCAGTGCGCTCAGGAGGGGCAGCGCTCTGGGTGCTCACTGCCCCCGAGCCAGCGTTGGGCTGCGAGCGCGTGCCGTTTTGGCGCGAGGCAGTGCATCGGTTCCTGCCCCACACCCTGTGGCGCTACCTGCCGCGCCCCGCCTATTTGAACGCGACTCTGTTTGCCTTCAGCACCGACGTCGCCTGCCGCGCCACCACACTGCTGGAGAGCCCCATTCAGCCGATTTGGCAGCGCGTAGACACGCGCACGGGCTACACACACTGGTATTTAGGCGAGGCGCGGATAGGCGCGGGCACGCTGCTTATCACAACTTTACACTTTGCAGGCTATCAAGGCGACACGCCGCTGACGCTAACCTATCATCCTGCAGGGCACTATTGGCTGTGGGCGATGCTCTGCTACCTGATACGCAGGTAGCGGATGAACTCCTCCGTTTTGTCGGGGGCGTTAGGGTCGGTGGTGAGGCGGTAGCGGTGGAGCTGTGCCCATTCGTGCGCCAATTGACTTAGCAGGCGATAGCGCGTCTGCTCTGCGGTGGCAAATCGTCGGTGGAACGGCTCACTTAGGTCACGCGCAGGCAGCTGGACGCGCAGTTCGGGTAGGGGTTGTTTTCGCGCGGGGGCGGGGGGTAGGCGTTGGGGCTGCGGTAGGTAAAGTTGTGTCAGGTCAGGCTGCTGTTGAAGCTGGATGAGTACCTCTTGTTCGGCGGTGCGGATGAACTCGCGTCGTCGCGCGGTTAGTCGTGCGCGGATCTCCTGCTCGATGCGCTGGAGGTGGGCTTGGTAGCGCGCGTCTATGGCTTGTTCTTGGGCGTGCCATTCGCGCTCCAGCGTGGCAAGTTGGGCTTGCGCCTGCCGATGCGCCTCGCTGTTGGGCTGTGTGAAAACTAATGCCACTAAAATCGGAAACCGTCGCTGCCCATACGCTTGAAACGCAGCTGACCATTCGGCGTCGCGTTCGGCGCGTAGGGCTTCAAGGTCGTATTCCGCGCGCAACTCGGCTTCCCAGCGGGGCTCCAGCTCAGCAAGCGGGCGCAAGCGCGTAGCAAGCAGCTGCTGGTAGACGGCTTCACGCTGTTGTTCAACACTGCGCACGGCTGCCTGTCGCCGTTGGCTGAGCGACTCGGCGATTGGCGGCGGGCTAACCTCGGCAAGCGCAATCGCGCTTTCAGACACGGAGCGGCTGGCGTCCGGCAAGGCAATTGCAGGCACGGGGGGCGAGAGGGGTATCTGTAACGCTGCCGCTGCCCGCGCTACATCCACACGCACGGGCGTTGCAGCGCGTTGTTGGCAGCCCACTAGCCCCCCAATAACAACACTATACAGCCAAAGCAAATACCTACTTACGCGCATCCAAACGCTTGATTACATCGCTGGTGATATCGTTCTCGGCATACAGAACAACGCCTTTATTGAACACGACCGCGATTTTTTTCTCCCGGGCAACTTGGGCAATTACTTCGTCGAGGGCTTTAGTCAGCTCAGCGTTGAGTTGATCCACGCGCTGCTCCAGCTGTTGGCGTAGCTGTTCGCGGACGACTTGCAACGCTTCGCGCCCGCGTGCCTCCATTTGGGTAAAGCGTTCCAGTGCGGCTTTTTCGGTTTCGTTGAGGTCAGTTTTTTGCCGTAGGCGCTGCAGTTCGTCGGCGCGTTGGCGAGCCGTTTGCGTCAGCTGCTGAATGCGTTGTTGCTGCGCGCCGTTTGGGTTTTCCATCGTGAGCAGGTTGAGCAACTCTTGGCGCTCCTCGTCGTTGAGCACGATGTTCTCTACTAGCGTTTGGAACGCCAGTTGGTAGCGATTTTCCATCGCTTGGAGTTGCTGGGCGCGGGTCTTATAGAAGCTCGACTCTTGACGCACGCGATCCAAGTCCACGATACCGAACGATTGTGCGCTTGCGATTCCAATCAGCCATAGGCTCAAGAACCATCCGATGGTGTGTCGCATCA
This sequence comes from Armatimonadota bacterium, assembly GCA_030550775.1. Lineage (GTDB taxonomy): Bacteria > Armatimonadota > Fimbriimonadia > Fimbriimonadales > GBS-DC > GBS-DC. Next base: position 9,579 of record JAUQOS010000048.1, on the reverse strand, counting down.
TTCAACCTCCGTGTGTGAGTGTACCTTCAGAAGACTTGCCCGAAGCTGAAGTGGGTGCGTCCGCCCTCGCGTCCGACGCCGTAGTCGATGCGCAACGGTCCGAGAGGGGTATCCACGCGAATGCCGAAGCCGTAGCCCACTTCGGGCTTGAAGCTACGGCTTTGGGTGAACTCGTTCACGCTGGGGTAGCCCCCCCAAGCGTGCCCAACATCGACAAACAAAACTGCCGTGAACGCCTTCTCCACAGGCTGGCGGAACTCGAAACTCAGCAGGGCGGCGTTTTTGCCCCAGAAGCGGTCTTCGGAGTAGCCGCGCAGGGTTTCCGCGCCCCCGATGAAAAACTGTTCAAAGAACGGCACGCTGCCCGTGATAGTGCCGTAGTAGGCGCGGAAGGCGAACACTTGGCGACGGTCGGTGGGTTGCTCGCGGCGCCCTTGCGGGCTGTAGTAGAGGCGATAATCAATCGAGGAGCGCAGGAAGTTGTTGCGCCCGGCGCGCACTACGCCTGCCTCTACGAAGCGTTGTTCAACCGAGCGGATGTTGGCAAAGCCTGGTTCGAGCGTCAGCGCGATGTACTGCCCCATCGCGGGGTTGAGGTCGTAGTCGCGGTTGTTGTAAACGCCGCGCAGGGTGATGCTGGTGAGCGAACCATCTTGGCGCAGGAAGCCCCCCTGCTGAGTGGTCGCTACACGGTTCGTGTTGACATCCTCGGTGCGCAGCCCGATGGAAGCCGTGATGTAGTCGCCGAAGGGGCGCGAAATGCCAATCGTCACACCGCGCCGACGCTCGTCGTAGCGGTCTTCCAGTTCAGGGTCAATCTGGCTGCCCCCGAAAAAGCTGGAAGTGAAGCGGTAGACCAGCTTGTTATACAGCGAAACCGAGAGCGAGGTGCGGTGGCGGTCTAAGTGCGGCTCGGTGAAAAGCAGTTCAATGCTGCTGCCGTCGCGTCCGCCCGTGCTTTGGAAGTTGACGCCGACGGTGCGCCCCGCGCCTTGAAAGTTCGTTTCGTAAATCTCGGCCAAGCCAATGAGCCGTCGGCGCGAGTCGATAGCAAAGCCCACATTCAGTCTGCCGGTGGGGCGTTCCTTGACTTGGATGGTCAGATCCACCACCCCGGGGGCGCTCACGTCCTCTTGCAGCAGCACGGCGTCAAAGTAGCCGGTGTTGCGTAGGCGCACCAAGTCGCGTTGGAGGCGAGGCAAGTTGTATAACTCATTCGGTTTGGTGCGCATTTCGCGCAAAATCACATAAGTGCGCGTTTTGGTATTGCCTTCCACCTTGATGGTGCCCACACGCAACTCTGTGAGAGCAATCGTGAGCACGCCTGTTTCGTAATCGGGGGGGAAATAGCCCTCGGTTTCCACCACATAGCCTGCCTTGCGGTACAGATCGGCAATCGCGCGCACATCCGATGGGATGAAGTTTGTATTGAACACGAAGCCAGGCTTGTTGCGAATGACTTCCAACAGTTGTTCTTTGGTAAATACAGTGTTGCCGGTGAAGCGCACTTCGCGCACAAGCGGGTTTTCGACGACTTCGTAGGTCACGCGCACGCCTGTTTCGCCGGGTTCGGTTCGGGCGCGTGCTTCGCTGAATAAGCCGATGCCTTCTTTGAGGTAGCGCTGGTCAGCCTCGAGGTTGGCTTGGCTAAACGGCTCGCCCGGTTTGAGGCGCAACGCCGCCAAAATCGCTGGCTCTGAGAGGTGGCGCAAGCCAACGATGGAGACGCTTTCCACGCGTGGCCCCTGCGCGCCTGCGGTGAGGGCGAGGGTTAGCGTTAGCCAAGCCGCGACTGCGTAGCGCCATAGCCGCTCCGTTTGCATCAGCGTCCCTCCTCCTGCATGTACGGGGCAAGGCGGAGACGGAGCCACGCGCGTGCTCGCGCTAAGCGGCTGCGTACCGCCTCCAAAGTAATCCCCAACACCTCCGCGATTTCCTCGTAAGACATCTCCTCGTATTCGCGCAGCAAAATGATCTCGCGATAATCTGGAGGCATCTGCCGAATCAGCGTTTGCACTTTTTGCACCAGTTCCTGCTGGAGCATATAGTCTTGGGGCGACTCGCTGGGGTCGGGTGGGTCCCAGCCCGTGGGTTCGCCATCGTCGGTGAACTCCAGCGCGTGGAGCTCCACTTCGCGCTTGCGGATGCGGGCGCGTTTTTCCAGATAATCATTTGCTAGGTTCATCGCGATACGATAAAGCCACGTAAAGGGCTGGGCGTCGCCCCGAAAACGATGATACGCGCGATAGGCGCGGTAAAAAGTTTCTTGCGTTAGGTCTGCGGCATCTTCTGGATCGCCTACCATCCGCAAGAGCAGGTTATAAATACGCCGCTCGTAAGTGGCTACGAGCGCTTCGAACTCCACTTGTTCATCCGCCCAGCGCACGGTTGCTCCAAACTCCGCTGAATTAGACTAATGTGAGGCGTTTCGCGTTTCAGGGTAGAGTGTACCTGAGCCGTGCGCAGGTGGCTACTCAAAAATCCGCAGACCCGCCTTGTGCCAGTCGTCCAAAAAGCGTTGCAGCCCGATGTCGGTCAGCGGGTGCTGGAACAGTTGCTCCATCACTTTGAAGGGCATGGTGGCGATATGGGCGCCTAAGCGCATCGCTTCAACTACATGCATTGGGTGGCGAATGCTGGCAACCAGCACCTCGCTGGGGAAGCCGTAGTTGGCGACCATTTGCACGGCGTCTTCGATGGTGCGCATGCCCTCGCTGGAGACATCGTCCACGCGCCCAACGAACACGCTGATGTAGGTGGCGCCTGCTTTAGCAGCCAGCAAGGCTTGGGTGGGCGAAAAGACAAGGGTCATGTTGACACGGATGCCTTCGCGGCTCAGTTGGCGCGTGGCGGCGACTCCTGCGGGGGTCATGGGCACTTTCACCACGATGTTGGGTGCCCACGAGGCGATCTCGCGGGCTTCGCGCAAGATATCGCCTACCGTGGTGCCCACCACTTCCGCGCTCACGGTGCCGTGCGGCACCAGCGAGCACATCTCAAGCACCGTCTCTTTAAAGCCGCGTCCAGCTTGCGCAATCAGCGAGGGGTTGGTGGTCACGCCGTCCAAGATGCCCCATTCGGCAGCTTTGCGCACTTCCTCAACCTTGCCTGTGTCTACAAAAAGTTTCATCGGGGTCGCTCCTGTCGGCGAAAATTTTGGCTGCCGGGGGTGGACTCGAACCACCACTACCAGATCCAGAGTCTGGCGTCCTGCCATTAGACGACCCGGCAGCGCATGAAGATTATACCCAAACCGCTGCGCAGAAATTCAACCCGCTTGTTGGGCGCGCGCCACGCGCTCGGTGTAGGTGTAGGGTACCTCCAGGTGCTTGCGGGCGCGCGTGTGGTACTGAAGGTTCGGCTTGGTGTAGTCGGGGTACGTGAGGGCTGTTCGGTAGCACTCGAGCGCGCGCTCGCGTTTGCCCAGCAGGTCGCAAATCAGCCCGTGGTGCATCCACGCGCTGCCCCGCAGCGCGCTATGCTCTTGCTCGGTCGCCACCGCTGCTTGCTCCATCCACCGAAGTGCGGTCTCCACATCGCCCTGCCAGAACGCGCAATAAGCCAGTCCGTAGTAGCCCAGCCAATGGTTGGGAAGCTCGCGCACCGCCATTTCCGATAGGGCTTTGACGCGCGCCAGACCCTGCCCTTCTTCAAGGTACCACTCTAAGCTATCGCGCAGGGCGTGGCTAAGGGCCTCTGTGCGTGCAGGTTCAGGCAACTGCGTGTGCAGATAGTTGCGCCAGAGTAACTCTGCCTGCCCGAAGCTCATGGCGAACTCGGCGTGGAACGCCGCCTCCACCGACTGGTGCGCCAGCCGATGATAAAAGCGCCGGAAGCGTGCTAACCCAAACTGTTCCAACAGATACCAAGTGAAGCTGCCAGCCCACGCGTAGGTGGCATAGCGCCACTCCTGTGCGTAGAACCGTGTATCTTCCAGTAAGGCGACCAGCGGGTAGCTTGGGTAAGCGTATAGGTAGTACAGGGCGTCGCGGTGCAAGGTGAGTGCGTCATCGTGGTGTTCTGTGGCTTCAGCAATTCCTTCTTTGAACAGCGCGGGCGCAGCTTCGTACCAACATGCCGTGATAAGGTGCGCAAACTCATGGCGCATGGTGCGCTGCACTTGCTCAAGGTCGCCCCTGTAGACTACTTCAATCGCTACGGCGCTTTGATGGGCTCGCCCGCCGAACTCCAACGGCGATGAGTGTAGAAGCTCATACTGTTCTGTAGGGGCGACGTATACCCACACGCGCATCGTCGGCTGATTGGGGGATTGGAGGAACCGACGCGCTTCGGCTAAGGCAGCGTGAGCAATGTGCACTAACTGATCTGCCACCGATTCGAGGCTGGCGTCATAACTCAGCACGATTGCTTCTGTTTCACGATAGCGCATGTGTTGCGCGAAGCGGAGCCCCAACGCAACCCACCGCCCCACACGAACACCCCACCACACCAGCCACAGCGCCAGCAGGCCCACCGCCACCCACACTAAACTCCTACGCACGACTTCGGGCAGCGTGCGTTGCGTGAGGAACCAGCCTATGACGCCCACTACGACCCCCAACAGAACACCATAGATGCGGCGGCGACTGTGAGGCAAGCGCCACCACTGTCGAACAACATAAACTGTCGCGCGCACAAGACGGCGCAGGTCCTCCATCGAGACCTACCCCCTAATCGCTAACCACGGGTCGGCCGCTCCATACGGAACATCGCTTCGGGCGTCGCACGCACATACCACGACTCGCCCATTCGCCCGATAAAGTCGGCTGCGAGGTTATCCACCACGCCCTCTGGCTTCAGCAAGTGCTCCGCGATGTGCAAACAGATGACCTCACCGATGATGTAATTAGCAGCGGTTGGTCCGGTGCCGTGCGGAATGATCTGGAACAGTTTGCACTCCATCGCGATGGGGCTTTCGGCAACGCGTGGAGGCGCCACATAGAGCGAGGGCGCGCGGGTTAGCCCTACTTGCTCAAACTCACAGACACCGTATTCGTATTCAAACGAGGTTTGGTTCATCTTTTCTGCCAGCCAGTAGGGGGCGATGTTGACCACAAACTCGCCCGTGGCTTGCACATTGCGCAGGGTGTCTTTGGGGTTGCCATCGCGCCCGTTGGTGCAGGAGAACACCACCGACATCGGGTTTGAACCGCCCGCGTTGAAGTAGCTGTAGGGCGCAAGGTTGGTGCAACCATTCGGAGCGCAGGTGCTGACCCATGCGATGGGGCGTGGTGCGATGCAACTAATCAGCAGGGCGTGCGCCTCACGCGGCGACAACTCCGATGGATGGATGACCCGCAGTTGCATAGCGTTATAGGATACCCTACCGATGTGGGCGTGGCGTTTGCCGCTGCGCCTCGGCGAGCAGGGCATCTATCGTGGGGTGCCGATAGCCCTGCGATTGCAGCTCGCGCAACAGTTGCGCTGCCTCAGCAGGGCGGTTTTGCAGGAGGCGCAGGCGTGCGAGTGCCACGCCGTAATCCACGCGGTTGGGGTCGCGCACGGCTGCAGCGCGCAAGTGGCGTTCGGCTAACTCAAGGTCGTTTTGGTTCATCCAGTGGTGGGCAGCGGCAATCCACTTGCTGGCATCGCGCAGCTGCTTGAGGGCGCTCTCAGCCACCGAGTCGCGAGGGTTGGTCATCAAATCGTAGGCGCGTTGGAACTCTTGCTCAGCTAAGTCGAGCCGTGCCCCGCGCGAGTAGATTAGCCCCAATCCTTGATGCGCCAAGAACTTGGGCGGCTTGCCCAGCACATACTGTTTGAGGATTTGCTCCGCTTCTGCGTAGCTGCCCTGCTCAGCAATCATCATCGCGAGGTTGTTCCACGCAATCACATTGTGCGGGTCTATTTGGGTGGCTTGGCGAAACAGCGCAGTTGCCTGTTCAGGGTTGCCCAAGCGTAGGAGGGCGACCCCTTTGTTCACATAGCCCATGGCGTTGTGTGGGGCAACCTCAATCGCTTTCTCGGCGTAGTGGAGGGCTTCGTCGTATCTGCCAGTTTTGTTGTAGAGGTCGGCAAGGTTGGCAAAACCGATGGGCGAGCGCGGCGAGGCGCGTGTAAGCCATCGCCACAAGCTTTCGGCATCGCGCCAGTTAGGTAGGGTGAGTGCGATGGTGAGCAGCGCGCCTGCGCCCCATGCCAACGCCCCAACCGCGAACGCACGCACACGCTTTTCCGCCACCCTGCGCTCCTGCTCCTTGCGAGGTGTCGCCTGCCTTACAACCACCCATTGCCCTACGCCCAACACCACCAGCGCCAATGGAAAAGTCAGAAACCGCTCAGCTGTGTAGATCCCCTCCGCGAACTCTAGCGGACGCAGGTTGAGCACGGGCAGCAGACTAATCAGCCCTGCAACGAATAGCCACCCCGCACGCGGCACGCGACGCACCAATCCGATGAGCGATACCACCACGCCAGCTGCAAGTATCAGCTGCGCCCACGCCCATCCGTCGCTAATTGGTACGGGCAACTCGGAGTGGTGTGCGGGCGTGATACTGACGAACGGGAACACCGCCAACCCCACCAGTGTGGTCAGCGTGCGTCCGATGAGCAGCAAATGTTGGAGCGGCGTGCCTGCCTCTATCTGAACGCCCGGCGCCGGCTCTGTGAGCAGGTAGCCAAGCGTAGCATAGCGCATGCCCAGGTAGAGAACTAAAACCAGCCCGAGGGCACCATACAGCCCGCGTTCCGCGTGCCACAGCTGCTTCGCCCGCTCGCGCAAGTTGCCCTCCAAGCGCGCCAAATGCCACGCTAACAGCACCAGCGGAAACATCAGCGCCATTTCCTTGCTCAGCAGGGCAAGCAGAAACGCGCCGCTGACGCCCACTACCCGCCCCGTGCCCCGTAACCACCCCTCCAGCCCCAGCGCCAGCAGCAAAAACAGCGTCGCCATCAGGTCATAGCGCGAGGAAACGAACGCCACGCTTTCAACCAGTGCAGGGTGCACCCCATACAGCATGCCCAGCAGCAGCCCCAGCCAGTGCCCCTGAAGCAAGCGTAACGCCAATGCACACACTAACGCGGTATTGAGCAAGTGCAGCAGCACATTCGCACCGTGAAAGGGCACGGGGTTATCCTGCCAAAGCCAGAGCTGCACCAACAGGCTGCTAAGGGCAAGAGGTCGCCAATAGTTGGGTGAAAAATCCAGCGGTTGACGCACGGCTTCCAGCCAGCGGGCGGGCGTGCGATAATCCACGCGTCCATAAACCACTTGGTCGTCATCCCACACAAACTTGAACTCAAGGGTGGGCGCGTAGAGCGCGCCCACCACAATTAGCACCGCAAGGGTGCCTAGCCACGCTACCGCTTTTGGGTTCGTGCGGTTCATGGCGTTGTTGCGTCGGTGCCCACGCCGACGCGACGATGCGTTCCGTCGGTAAGAACGCCGAGGCTACGACCCTTCTTGGTCCTCCGCAAACGGGTAGGTTGGCAGGTTCGCGCGGATAGGCTTGTCCACGCGGTAGCCCAGCGCGTAATCTGCTTGCAGCAGCGTGTGGATTTCGGAAGTGCCCTCGTAGATGGTGGCACCCTTGCTGTTGCGGTAGAACCGCTCGACGGGGTACTCGTCCGAAAATCCGTAGGAGCCGAACAGTTGTACGGCGGCGTTGGCAGCGCGTTGCGCCGCTTCGGTGTTGTACCACTTTGCTAACGAGGTTTCGCGCGTGTTGCGCAAGCCCACATTCTTCATCCAGCCGACCTTTTGGTACAGCAGCACGGCGATTTCATAGTCGGCAGCCATCTGCGCGATTTTCAGCTTGATGAGCTGGTGCTCAGCAATCGGCTTGCCGAAGGTTTTGCGCTCTTTAGCGTAGCGCACCGACTCATCCAAGCAGGCGCGAATCAGCCCTGCGGCACCTGCTGCCACAGTGTAGCGTCCTTGGTCGAGCGCGAACATCGCGATTTTGAAGCCCTCGCCTTCCTCGCCGATGCGGTTTTCCACAGGGATCTCCACATTGTCAAACACTACGCCGCCCGTGTTGCCTGCCCGCACGCCGAGCTTGCCCTTGAGCGTATAGGGCTTTACACCCGCGCGCTCACGCTCCACCATAAACGCGGTTAGCCCCGAGTGGTCGCGCTTGGCTTTCTTGTCGAGGTCAGTCCACGCCACCACCAGATACTGGTCGGCAACCTCTGCCAGCGAGATCCAGATTTTCTCGCCGTTGAGGAGGTAGCGATCGCCCTCGCGCCGAGCGGTGGACTGCATGCCAACCACATCGCTGCCTGCATTGGGTTCGGTAAGACAGAACGCGCCCAGTCGCTCCCCGCGCGCTTGCGGTACCAAGAACCGACGCTTCTGCTCCTCCGTGCCCCAAGTTAGCAAGGTCAGTCCTGTCAAGCCCACATGCACCGACATCACCACGCGCAGGAAAGTATCGCCATACTCCAGCTCCTCGCAAGCGATGCCCAGCGCGATGTAATCCAGCCCTGCGCCGCCCCACTTGCGCGGAATACAGATGCCTAGCAAACCCAAATCCGCCAAGCGTTGATAGACCTTCGGGTCAGCCCCGTGCCGATCCCACTCGCGGATGTAGGGCTTGACCTCGTTTTCCACGAAGCGACGCACAGTATCGCGCACCATCAAATGCTCTTCCGAAAGTGTAAAGTCCATCGCGTACCTCCTTCTGAAAGACTGCTCCAGCGGTTCCTGTGCAAGCAAAGCCACCCAGTGGTCGCGTTTGCTGCCCACACAACGCGCCCTTAAGCAACGACAGATGTGTTGTCGCATACTCGGCAACGGCAAACGCCGTCGCACCAGTATAACGACACACCGTGCTCAGCGCGCCGAAACAGGCTTCGCTTGCAAAGAAACCACCGCTGCTGTTCTCGCTGGAACAGACACCTAGTGGATTGTACCTCAAAATCGGCACACCCAAGCGGTCAGGTACAATATCCGCGCTATGGCAGCACGACTAAAACGCGGTAAAGTTCACTGGATTTTCGTGCTGTTTGTGGTGCTGGTGGTGGCGTTCGCAGCGATTGCGCTGGCGCCTGTAGTGAGCGCAATGCGTCAGCCGCCGGGCGTGCGCGTCGCCGTGCAATTTATGGAGCTGCTGCGCCAAAACAAGTTTGACGAAGCCGCCAAACTACTGGATCCTAACATCCCCAAAGAGAAACGCGACCCCAAAAAAGCGGTTGAGGAGCGCATGCCGTTTTGGGGCGTGATAGAAAAAGTGTCCGTAGTGGAGGTAGTCGAAAGCCCAGCCGATTTGAAGCACCCCAAAGCGCGCGAGGGGCTACGCGTGGACTTCCACCTGCAGTGCTACTTGGCGCAAGGGAGCGCATTTGTGTATGTGGTGCCTCAGGACGGCAAGTGGGTAATCGCTGACTACTTGCTCCAGTAGCTTTATCCACGCCGTCTGGAATTTGGCAATATCCGCAAAATGTGCTATAATATAGGAAGCCATCCAGCGTGGCTGCTTGAGTCTAGGCAGCATAGGCACTGCGCTGGTAATTTGGCATCCTATGGCTGTACACACCGAAAGAGAGGAGGTTAAACCATGCGACGAGTGCATCTTTGGCTGAGTAGTGTTGCGTTCGTTGCGTTGGCTGCTGTGGCTAGCGCACAAACTTGGGACGAGA
>JAUQOS010000138.1 GCA_030550775.1 Armatimonadota bacterium | reverse complement strand
GGGGGTTCACCAAACTGCCCCCACACGCAAGGAGAACCGACATCGGCTCGATGCCCCCTACGCCTCAGGGGAAATCTATCTGTCTTCTGTTTCGCGGTCAGTCGATGACGAACACCACCTGCAGTTTGTCTAAGAACTTGGTGCGGGCGTTTTCGGCGAGCAGTTTGGCGGCGTCGAGGTCGCTGAGCACCACATCGGTAGTGGCGACGGCGCGCCGGTAGACCCCGATGGGTTTGAGGATAAGCGGGTTGCTCCCGGCGCGGGCGTCGGCACGAGCGGCGTCAAGGTCTTTGTAATAAGCCGCCAGCCCCTGCTGGAGCAGTTGCTCGGGGTCGTACTTGCCCTCGCCGTAGAGCACGGTGCCATCGGCTTTGAGGATGCGCGGTGCCATCGCGGGTTGCACGCCCAGCCCCCGCGCGTCAATAATTAGCCCCGTGTAGGTGCCCTCGACGGTGGGTGCATTCTCGCCAATGGTGAGGTTGGGGCGCGTGATTTCGAGGCGTGGTAGGCGTGGTTCAGGCGCGGCAGGAGGCGTTGCAGAGGCAGGTGGCTGTTTTAGAAGGGCGGCGCCCAGCCCTCGCTGCCCATACAGCGGCACAGCCACCGTCACTTGCACAGCTTCCTGCCCCTCGATGTAGATTTTGCGCTCGTCGATGACCGTTGCGCCCCGCAGAAAGCCACTTACGGCAGCGCGCAACTCCTCGCTTTGGGCGATGTAATCGGCGCCCGTGTAGCGGGCGTCGATTTGCACGCGATCTACCAACATCATCAGATTTGCCAGCGCGTCGAGTCGGGCATAGCCGCGCGCTTTGAGGTAAGCGCGAGCGCGGTTCGGCTCGTCTTTGGGCATCAGCCCGACGCCCGTCGCGCTCAGTGTGCCCTTAGACCAATCGATTTCGCCTTCGTCGTGCACAATCACATAGCCCCCGCCGATGGGCACTTCGCGCTCAACGACGGGTTGCGCGTGCAGTGCCCCGACGAGCGCGAGCAGCAGGCTGAGACTGACGATTCGCGCGTTGGGTGGTTTCATGGGTGGCTACCTCCTTCTTTGGAACGGTTGTGGGTGGCTCAGAGAATGTGCCATAGAGCAAAGCGTTCGCCCACCAGCGCGAGAGCTGCTGTTGCCATGGCGGGCTTGTGTGGTTGGCAAGTATCTGGCGTAGCGCGCGCTGGATAGCGTCCATGTCGCTGAGGTGGCTGATTGCCTGCGCCTCGCCTGCCAGCAGTAGGGGTTCGTGGGGGGTGTCGGGCGAGTGAAGGGGCAGCAGCGACACGCCTGCGGGCGGCTTGAGGCGCAACTGCATCTGCACACGCCAGCTGGCAAACAGGTCGCCCGTGTTGTAGGGCGCGTTGGGGTCGCCCCAGCGTTTGAGAGGTTGCAGGCGTACTTCCGCGATAAGTCGCCATGCGCGTGGGGTGCTTGCGGGGCTAAGTTGCACGCCGATTGGCTGCAAGGCACGATTGAGCAGGGTTTGGAGGACGTCGCGCGTGGGCGTTTCCAGCATCGGCTCGCCTAGGTGCTGGTAATGCAGGGTCAGCGGCGGGTGCCCCAAAGCGCGCCAGATTGCGCTCCAGTCGTCGGGGGTGCGTAGCTGCGCAAGGGGCACCACCTCCGCGCGAATGCGCACATAGACGCAGTCGTTGGCAAGGCGCGGCTCGCCCACGCGCTGCCAGCGCACCACGATGCCTTGCGCAAACGCCATGCGTGCCACTTGGTGCAGTTCGCCGTCGCGCCCCACCTCGAGCCCTGCGATTTGTACGCCGCAGGCAGTCTCAACGGCTTGGATGAGGGCGTGGCGTTCCGCTTCGCGGAGGGCGTGCTCGCGCGGCTGCGTCAGCGCCGCCACGCCTTCCACCTCCACGGAAATCGTAGGTAACGCTGGCTGCGCCCAAGCCATTGCGTAAATGCTCCAAAGCGCAACTGTTTGCCAGCCTCTCATGGTGTTGGCTCCTGCGGGCGTGGGGGTGGTTCAAGAGCTCGCATAAGCGCTTCGAGCAGCGTCGCTAAGCGGGCGCGGGTCAGAGGCGCGCGCAACTCTTCACGTGACAGGGCGCGGGTTGCCCATTCGGGCGGATGCAGGTACGAAGCGCGCGGCTGCGCCTTACCTATCTGCGCCATGCAGTGGATGGCTTGGATGCAGCTGGGCGTCTCGCTGGGATCAGCGGGGGTGTAGCTGAGCGTGCCTCCGTAGCGCGCTTGCAGCCGCTGCAGCATCGCCTGAAAATAGACGCCACTTACAGGTTCGTCGGGGCGAAATGTGCCATCGGGGTACAGGCGCATCCAGCCGCGTTGCAAGGCACGCTCAATGCTGGCGCGGTGTCTGTGCTGGAGGTAATCGCGTGTATCGAAGTCGGGGGGCACGCCTTCATCGGGCAGCGGTTCGATGGCAAACGATACGGGCAGCGACTTGCCTGTGAGCCGTCGGTGGATGCGTTCGGCGGCGCGCTGGGCTAACGGCTCCCAATCGGCACGCGCTCCCGACCCTGTCTCTACGCCCCCTGTAAGCACCAAGCCCGTGCGGATATCGTGGCAACTGAGTTCAATCTGAATGCGCCCACCCACGCTGCTTACACGACCCACCAGCAGCCACTGCGCGGTAGCAAGCGGCGCATCGTCGGGTTCGCCCGTCAAGCCCAACTCACGCAAACGACGCTCTTGCAGCACCGCGCGCAGCTGGGCACGGTCGGCAATCTGCAGGTGCGCCGAACGGCTCAGAATCTGCACCACCTGCTGGCGCACTGCCTGAGTCAGCGACTCGTCGTCGCCCTCAAACGCCCCCACAGCGAGGATGGGGCGCGCAGTTTGCCCATGCGCAGCCGCCCCCATCAGCCACGCCACCGCCCACACAGCCCACTGACGCAACCCTTTCACAGCATCCCCCTGATTGAGCGATTCGGAAGCGATTTTGAGACTCCTGCTGGCACTTGGGCGTTCAGGCAAGGGTACACTTTCGCACAGCATGATGATTGCTATCGTCAACTACGGGATGGGCAACCTGCGCAGTGTGCAAAAGGCGTTTGAGCATATCGGCGTGGAAGCGCGGATCACCAGTCAGCCTGCAGAGGTGTTGGCGGCAGATGCAGTAGTACTGCCTGGCGTGGGCGCGTTTGGCGCGGCGATGGCGCGTCTGAACGAACTGGGGCTTACCTCCGCCCTGCGCCGTACCATCGAATCGGGCAAGACGTTCTTGGGCATTTGCTTGGGGCTACAACTGTTGTTTGAAAGCAGTTCCGAGTCGCCTGGGGTGGAAGGGCTAAGCGTGCTAAAAGGGCGGGTCGTGGGCTTTCGCGAGCAACTGGGCTTTTCATTGCGTGTACCGCATATGGGCTGGAGCCGTTTGCGACTGGCACGTCCCGACTACTCGCTGTGGCACGGCGTCGCCGACGGCGCATATGTCTATTTCGTGCACTCCTATTATCCGGAGCCAGCGGACGCAAGCATCACCACCGCCTACTGTGAATACGGTATTCGCTTTGCCTGCGCTGTGAGCGTAGGCAATGTGCACGCCGTGCAGTTCCATCCCGAAAAGAGTAGTCAAACAGGGCTTCAGATACTGCGTAACTTCTGCACGCAGGTGGTGGGCAAGAGAGAGGTGTTTTGCTGAACCCCCTTCGCGACGCTTGACACGACAGCGGCGTTGACACTCCGATTAATTCGTCATTCCGAGCTGCGAGCGGACAATCGCAGAAAAAACT
>JAUQOS010000137.1 GCA_030550775.1 Armatimonadota bacterium | reverse complement strand
TTCACACCGACCAACAGGCTTGTCGCTCTGCTAAAGCTGATGGTGCCCTTCTCGGTGTTCACGCTACTGCCGCTGCGGTTGGCAGAACAACATCCAAACCCCGCCTTCGCGTTTGCAAACGGGCAAGTCATCGCCTTTCGCAAGCGCGACTATGTGCGCTGGCTACCCCACTTCTGCGTGCGCGGCGCCGTGCTGGAGGATGTGGCGTTAGCCGCGCTGGTCAAGCGGCACGGCGGTATCGTACGCATCTTGGATGCCCGCGCCTGGCTCACAGTTTCAATGTATCCAACCCTGCGGGCGGCTATTGACGGCTTCTCCAAGAACGCGGTTGCCATCTGCCGCACGATACCGCTGGCGACGGTCATCTTAGCGATGATGGTGTTGCTCTATCTTTACCCGCTGGGGGCGTTGGTGTTTTTGCCTCGCGAGCGCGTACTTGCTGCAATTGCGATGGGTCTTGCGGCAGTGATATTTGGGTGGTCGGCGCGAGTTGTCGGCATGCCGTTTGCGCTGGGGCTAGGCTATCCGCTGAGCGTGGTGTTAGGCATCTGGACCTTGGCGCGTTCCATCGGGTGGTACAAGCGAGGCACAATCATATGGAAGGGACGAGCGTACCGCGCCCCCTCGTGAGGCTGCAAGCGTGGTTTACCGATTGGCTGATTGACTTGAGCGTGCGCAGGCATTTTCGCGCGGTGTATGCGCGAGGCGAACCACCCCCCGCCACAAAGCCGCTTATCTTGTTTGCAAACCACCACTACTGGTGGGATGGGTATCTGGCATACTGTTTGCTGCGTGCGTGGGGGCGGTCGGCGTTAGTGTGGATGGAAGCGTATCGGCGGTTTCCGCCGTTTGGGGCGTTGGGCGCATTGCCCTTTCCGCCGAATAATCCAGCGGTACGCGCTCGAACAATTCGGCGCACGCTTCAAGCACTCCAGTCGTCCCAAAGTGCGCTGCTGCTCTTTCCTGAGGGCACGCTGCACGGCGATACCGAGCGGCTCTTGCCCTTTCAGCGGTCGCTGCATTGGCTGGCGTGTCGTCTGCCCGACGCCATGCTGCTGCCGCTGGCTATCCACATCGAGTCAAGTTATCATCAGTATCCGCGCGCCTACTTGGCGGTGGGTGAGCCGTTTAGCAGTGAGCAAACTGAGTGCGCGGCGTGGCTACACGAGGCGTCAACAACCCTGATGGCGCTCCTGCAGCAGGTGCGTGCCGATGCGCGTGCAGCGACCGACGAACCGGCGATTGTAGCACAGGGCTACCACGTGCTTGTGCGGGGCAAGCCCTCTATCCACGAGCGGTGGCGATCGGTTTAGCTTAGCCCATACACCGGGATAGCCGCCCCGTGAATGGCGCGTGCGGCGGGCGAGCAGAGAAACATAATCACCTCGCCCACTGCTTCAGGGGCAACCCAGCGGCTAAAGTCGGCGTCGGGGCGCGCTGCGCGGTTGGAAGGCGTGTCAATCGTGCCCGGCAACACACAGTTGACATTGATGCCGTGCTCTTTCAACTCGGCCGAGAGCGCTTCTGTAAGTCGGATGACGCCCGCCTTAGCCGCCGAATAGCCCGCGCCGCCCGCAAAACCCGCCAAGCCCGCCCGCCCCGACACATGCACAATCGCGCCGCCCCCCGCCCGCAGCAACAGCGGCACAATCGCTCGCGACACCAAAAACGCCGTGTGTAGGTTCATCGCCAACATCTGCTCCCACGCTTCCACAGGCGTCTCGTGCACAGGCGGACCCGCGGTAAAGCCACCAACAGTATTCACCAGTGCATCCACCTTGCCAAAGCGATTGGCAACGACCTCGGCGAGTCGCTGACAATCATCGGGCGAGCGCAAATCCACCCCGCCCACCAATAGATGTTCGGGGCTAAGCGCCAGGTCAGCAAACAGTTGGGTCAGCAGCGTCGCATCGCGGGCGCAAAGCGCAAGGGCCGCCCCCGCTTGATGAAATTGGCGTGCCACCACGCGCCCCAGTGCCCCTGTCGCGCCCGTAACCAACACAATCTTGCCCGTGAAGTCAAAGCTTACCATCACTCACAAGATGTAACGGCTGAGATCAACATCCTTGACGATATCGGCAAGTTTTTGCTGCACATAGGCGCGATCAATCACCACGCGTTCGCCTGCACGTTCGGGCGCCTCAAACGAGAGATCTTCCATCAAGCGCTCCATAATAGTGTGCAGGCGTCGCGCACCGATGTTCTCCGTGCGCGTGTTAACCTCGTTGGCAATGCGCGCGATCTCGTCAATCGCGTCATCGGTGAACTCCAGTTGCACGCCCTCTGTTGTCATAAGTTGCTGATATTGCTTGGTGAGCGCGTTTTTCGGCTCGGTGAGGATGCGGCGGAAGTCTTCTGCGCCTAACGGCTCCAGCTCCACACGGATAGGCAGCCGCCCCTGCAGCTCAGGAATCAAATCTGAAGGCTTAGATGTGTGGAACGCCCCCGCTGCAATGAACAGGATATGGTCGGTACGCACAGGACCGTATTTGGTGGCGACCGTGGAGCCTTCAATAATGGGCAACAGGTCGCGTTGCACGCCCTCGCGGCTCACATCAGGACCCACAGTTCTACCTGAGCCAGCGATTTTGTCGATTTCGTCGATAAAGATAATGCCCGTTTGCTCGACGCGCTGGATGGCTTCGCGCACGACGGCGTTGCGGTCAATCATCTTGCGTGCCTCCTGTTGCGTGAAAATCTCGCGTGCTTCAGCGATGGTGACCACACGGCGTGAGCGCACGCGCGGCCCAAATGGCGAAAGCATATCGGTGTCCAGCCCGAGCTCCTCAATGCCCTGTGGCGAAAAGACCTGAACAAACGGTGTCACGCTCTCCTCTACTTCGATTTCGATGGTTTCATTATCCAGCGCGCCTGATCTGAGCTGTTCGAGAATTTGGCGACGGCGTGCGAGACGGTCTGGTTCGTCTTCGCTCGTGGCGGTCGTCGGCTCTTCCTCTGCTTCTTCCAACTGACCAAGTGCTTGGATTATCGCCTCAAGGGGTGAACTCGGGCGGCGTTTGCTGCGCGGCGAGCGTCCGGTTTTGTCTAATAGCAAAGTTGCGATGCGCTCGTAGGCACGCCGCTCGGCTTTGGGACGCACTTCTTCCGTCTTTTCTTGTTCCACCATTCGCACCGCAATGTTCGTGAGGTCGCGCACCATTGAATCGACATCGCGCCCCACATAGCCCACTTCGGTGAACTTAGTGGCTTCCACCTTGATGAAGGGCGCGCGTACCAGCATCGCTAAGCGGCGCGCGATTTCGGTCTTGCCCACCCCCGTGGGACCGATCATCAGGATGTTTTTGGGCAGAATTTCGTCGCGCAATTCCGGCGGCAATTGTTGTCGGCGGTAGCGATTGCGCAAGGCGATCGCAACGGCACGTTTGGCTTTCGCTTGCCCAACGATGTATTTGTCTAGCTCTGCCACAATCTGCCGCGGCGTGAGCGATTCGATCGGAATGACGGTGTTGGCTCTCACAGGATAAGTGTACCCGAAGTCAAAGGAACCTTTCACACCCGAAGGCAAGAAGCCGCCTCCCGCGACCTTGCAGAGCGCAAGCAACCGTCCCTTAGATATTTAGCCATGCTAAACACTGCGCGACCCCCCACCCCCTTTGAACTCAACACAAATGTCTACCACCCCCTCGCGCACTCCTTAGCTACACTAAATAAATGAACTCAACACCCACCCCAACCCCACA
>JAUQOS010000047.1 GCA_030550775.1 Armatimonadota bacterium | reverse complement strand
TCGCGGGGCGTTGGAGTTGGGCGCGTTGCTCCGCGTTGGGCGAGAGTAAAGTGTTGTCCGTTTCAAGATTATGCCTCACGATGAGAATACCCAAACTGGTCAACTATTTATTCAAACCCCATTAGTCGCCTGTGGCTCTTTGGTTCCGTCGGCAGGGACGCCGACACTAAGATTGGGGCGCAATCGGTAGTAGTTTGGATTACTCTTGGGGCGTTGCGCGACGCAGGGAGTTAGCGATGCGTCCTAGTTCGGCTTGGGGTAGGTCACCCACCAAGCCAAAAGCGTAGTCACCTTCGCGCCAAAAAAGGGTGTTGAGGCGTTGATGCGGCTTGCGCGGTTTCCACGGGCTTAGCTCGCCCCTTTGGCGGGCTTGGAACAGGCTAAAACGCGCAGTGGGCGTGCGGTAGTGCAAAATGACCAGCGGCGTTTCTTGCATCGGGCGATAGCGCACCAAGACGCGCTCTAAAGTGGTATTTGGGGGCAGATAAGTAGGTGTGCGGATAGGGAACGGCACAGCGCGCTGCGCTTCTTCCACAGTTTTGTAGTCGCCCTCCAGGGGGCGCACAACGACGCCAGCGGGCAGTGTGAACAGCTCAGGCGACAGGCGCGGGTTCAGGTCCAGTTGCGTAATCTCGACGCGCATCGCGGGCGTGCTGGGGCGCATCGCTAACTCGCGGCGCAGGATTAGCCCTGTCTCCTTGTCCAGCCACAGCGTGACGGCAAACGGGAACGCAGGGCGTTTGTCAGAGGCGGCAGGTCGCGTAAGTGTTGGTCGAGTAAGACGCAGGCGCACTTCCACACAGGTGCGCCCAGCTACGCTCGACTCGCCCCCCAGCTCCGCCAGCACAATGCCTTTTTGGGCTAACTCAATAGCCAGCTGAATCAGTTGCGTGCTTTGCAAAGGCACACGCGGTAGTTCGTAGGCTTGTTTTGCTGCTGGGCGATAAACCACCCACCGCCCGTCGCGCAACAGCAGCACGTCTCCTTGCCGCGCAGCGGGGGCAACGATTTCGATGCGTTCGGCGCGTGCGCCCTGACGCCAGAACCGCTCCTCAATCCGCTGCCAAGTGCGCCCTACTTGTAGCTCTACCACGCGTACGCCTGCCACTGCACGTTGGCTTTCGGCTTGTTGGGCGCGCTGCAACCACTGAAGCGGCGATTCCTGCGCCGCGCCTGAAACCACTGCCAGAGCCACTGCATAAATCAGGCTCCAGTACCTCATCGCGAATGCCCCGTAAAAAGGAAGTAATCAGGCGTGGGTGTGGGCGACCACTCCGCCACTTCCAGCTGTTGGTGTAGTTCAATCCAATGTTCGGTTTCGTTAACGGCAGCCGTCGTGGGGGTATCAGGCGTGTAGGAATGTTGTTGCCAGCCCCACCAGCCAAGCGCGAGCAATAGCCCCAGCGCGGGCGCAAGCGCAACACGGCGCCAGCGTTGCCACCATGCAGGTTGTGCTGGGGCTTGGAGGCGCGCTTTCACTTGGGCAAGCGCGTGCTCAGGCGCACGGTAGCGCGGCAGCATGCTCAGCGCACGGTAGGTGGCATGCACAACCTCGCGCTGGCGTTGGCAGTGCACACAAGTGCGCAGGTGTGCCTGCAATGCCTGCGCCTCTGCAGGGCTAAGCTGCCCCTCCGCCTCTGCCCACAATAGCTGCTCATACTGCTTGCAGTTCATTTCGTCTCACCTCGCAAGTATGCCTCAACTTGGCGCTGGATTTGCGTGCGTGCGTGATTGAGCCGCGACTTGACGGTGCCCATCGGTATGCGCAACGCCTGCGCAATCTCCTCGTAAGACAAACCTTCCACATCATATAGCAGCAACACGGCTCTGAGCTTGGGCGAGAGTGACTGGATCGCCTGCTCGACCACCTGTTGAAGCTCTTTGTGCATGAGGGCTTCCAGCGGGTCGGGCGCGTTGGGGTCGGCGAATTCCCACTCCGTTGGCTCGCCCTCGTCATCCTCCTGGGCAGAGTAAGAGACCGTCGTCACGCGCCGTGCCCGTCGGCGTTGGTGGTCGATGCACAGGTTCGTCGCAATGCGGTAGAGCCACGTGCTGAGGCTGGCACGCCCGTCAAAGCTCGGCAGCCCCTGATACGCCCGCAAAAACACCTCTTGCAGCAGGTCTTCCGCATCGGTGGGGTTGCCCACCATGCGTACCAAGTAGTTATACAGCTTGTCGGCGTGCAGGCGCATCAGCTGTTCAAACGCCGCCTCGTCGCGTGCTTGAGCGCGTTGAATAAGCCATGCCTCAGCCGATATGCTCTCCACCACGATACCTCGCCCACCATAGGATACCGTATCGCAGCCCATCATCAGAAGTAGACGCCACCTACGCACGCAAGTTCGGTAGATACCAGCAGGTACAATCGCACCGATGCAAAGCAGTCGCTGGCGCATTCCGCTGATTTTAGCAATCACGGTGTTCGTGCACTACATCGACCGCAACAACCTGCCGATTGTGCTGCCCCAGATTGCGCGCGAGTTCGGCTGGAGCAACCGCGAGTTGGGCGTTTACGGCAACTATTTGCTGGGGGCGTTTTATCTAACCTTTGGCGTGGCACAAGTAGTGCTTAGCCCCCTTGCCGAGCGGTTTGGCATCAAGCGCAGCCTAATGCTTTCCATTGTGGGGTTTTCGGTGTGCACGATGTTGTTTTATCCGCTGGGGCACTCGCTGATGGCGCTCATTGGGCTGCGATTGCTGCTGGGGGTTGCAGAGAGCGTGCACATGCCGATGAATAGCGCACTGGTGAGCCGTTGGTTTCCGCCGCACGAGCGCGGGCGTGCCAACTCAATCTATGTGGCGGGCATTTTGGTGGCGTTGGCAGTTGCGCCGTTGCTGATTGTGCCTCTTGCGGAGCGGTATGGTTGGCGATTGGCTTTTGCGCTGCTGGGGCTGGCGGGGCTGTTGATAAGCTTACCGCTGGTGGCGTGGTTCGTGAGCGATGTGCCTGATGCGCGTCACGCGGATAAACTGCGTTCCCTCTCGTTGAAGGGGGCAGGCATAGGCGCAGCGCTGCACGTACCGAAAAGCGTCTTAGCCCTCTACATCGTGGCGGGGGCAGGCAACGCTTTCTGTGTTTTTGGCGTGCTGAACTGGCTGCCCAGCTATTTGAACCGCACGCGCGGTATTGAGTTTGGCGAGTTGAGCCTGCCCTTGTTTGCGGTGTTCGTGGCGGGTATAGTAGGCGTGTTTGCGTGGGCGTATGTGGGCGACCGCACAGGCAAGCGCACTGCCTACGCCAGTCTCGGCTTGCTGTTGGCGGGCGTGTGCGTCGTGCTGACCGCATTTGCCCCCACAAACGCGCTGGCAGTGGCGTTGCTGGCTGCGGGCGTGTTTTTGCAAAGCAGCTTCAACGCACAGGAGTTCGCCACGCTGCAGCAGATGGCCTCGCCAGAGCGCGTGGGAGCTATCACAGGGCTGTATAACGGCACAACGGTGTTGGTAGGGGGCGTGGGTGGCTCGTTTATTCCGGGCACGCTTACCGCGCTCACGGGCGATTTTCGAGCGGGGCTACTCAGCATCGCCTGTGGCGCGTGCGTGGTGAGTTTGTTGATGGCTTGGCTAACCTATCGCCTACGCGCCTATGCCCCGGCAGGGTAGGTATAATCCCTGCGATGCTAAGTCGCGACTCGTTCAAGATGTGGGGCGGGCGGTTCGAAGGCAAGCTTTCGCCCGAAGCGGAAGCCTATTCCTACTCGCTCCAGCACGATGTGCGCCTGTGGAAGCAAGAGTTGCAAGCCAACGCCGCCTACGCCCGCATGCTGGGCATTACGGGGCTACTCAGCGCCAGCGAAGCCAACCGCCTCATTGATGCGCTGCTGGAAATCCAAGCCGAAATCGAGGAAGGCGAATGGTTTCCCTCCGATGAGTATGAGGATATCCACACGGCGATTGAGGCACGCCTGTACGAGAAAGTAGGTGCCCTAGCTGGCAAGCTGCACACTGGGCGCAGTCGGAACGACCTCGTCGCCACCGAAGTGCGGATGTGGTTACGCGAACGCACAGTGAGCCTTGCTCGCGCCTTGTTTGAACTCTGCCACCAGCTGATGCAGCTGGCTGAGCAGCACAAGGACACGCTCATGCCTGGGCTCACGCACCAACAGCACGCGCAGCCCGTCACTTTGGGTCACCACTTGATGGCCCACTGTTGGGCGTTTATTCGCGATTTGTCGCGCCTTGCCCACGCAGGCGACCGTATGAACCTCTGTCCCTTGGGCGCAGGCGCGCTCGCAGGCACAAGCTTTCCGATTGACCGCGAACTACTCAGCGCGGAGCTGGGCTTTGCGATGCCCACCCCCAACAGCATGGATGCGGTTTCCGACCGCGACTTCATCGCAGAATACCTGTTTGTGAGTGCGCTGCTGATGGTGCACCTGAGCCGCCTTGCGCAAGAGTTGATTCTGTGGAGCACGCCCGAATACGGCTATGTGGAACTTTCGGACGCCCACACCACGGGCAGCAGCCTGATGCCCCAGAAAAAGAACCCCGATATCGCCGAGTTGATTCGGGGGCGTAGCGCACTGGTGATGGGCAACCTGATGGGCATGCTCGCCCTTCTCAAGGGGCTCCCGCTGACCTACAACCGCGATCTGCAAGACGATAAGCCGTTGCTGTTTGCGACGATTGACACAGTGGTGCCCTCCGTGCGCCTGATGACCGAAATGCTTAGTCAAGCGCACTGGAACACCGAGCGGATGCGTGCTGCGCTGCAGGGCGATTTCTCCACTGCCACCGAGCTGGCGGATTATCTAGTGCGCAAGGGAGTGCCGTTCCGCGAGGCGCATCACTTGGTGGGGCGGATCGTGCGTGAGTGTCTCGAGCAGGGCATCGGTTTGGAGCGGTTGACGCTGGAGCAGCTGCAGCGTCACCATCCGCGTTTTGAGGCGGACGCTTTAGAAGTGATAGACCCCGAGCGTGCCGTGCGCGCCCGCACCTTGCTTGGGGGTACCGCCCCAGAGTCAGTGGCGAAGCAGATTGAACAAGCCAAGCAGTGGCTGGCAGTGATTGAACATCAACTCAACGAGCTGCTGACCCCGAACTGATGAGGGCGTGGTTGCAAAACGAGGCGTGGCGACTGCGCTGGCTGCCCCTGCTGATGGCAATCGCAGGCGTGATTGCGCTCTACCTACTGCAGGAGGTACCGCTCCTGCGTCGCCATGCGCTTTTGGTGGCGCTTTTGGCAGGTTTAGGTTTCTTCGTGCCCGGAGTTCGTCATCGGCTACTGATTTTGTTTGCCTACGGCTTGGGGCTGTACTTTGTCACAAAGGCGATCGCTACTTGGCTGGGGCTGCCGCTGGGAGGCTTAGGTGCCGTAGAGCAGGTGCTGTGGCTCATTCTGGGGCTGATGTGCGTTGTGAGCGCGATAGGCATGGGGCGTCGTCAGCCTCCCGAGTGGGCTGTTTCACTGTTGATGGTTACGCTCGGGCTCTACTTTGCGAACTTCACCTACGCGCATTATCAGAAAAACAACTGGCTTCAAGTGATGGCGGGACTTGGGTTGATGGGGGCAGCGTTTTGGCATGCTGCAACGGTATGGGTAGAGGCAGAGCACCACCCTAAAGCACCTGAAAAGCAAGAGGAAAGATTATAAGCTTTAGGCAAACACCTACTTGGTAGTGGTTCGCCCCTCGTCAATCTTTGGAACCCCCTCCTTTAGGTTCCCCCTACGCAGGGGGGAACCGAGTAGGGGCAAGGATTCCCCCGCTGCGCGAGGGGAACCTCAAGGAGGGGGCAGAACACCCATAATCACGAGAGGCAAAACAGTAGTTCACAGAAGTTGCCCCTGTACGATGTTTAGAAAATCAAAAGGAGGGAAGCGGTATAGCCTCCCTCCCTCTCGTGGTAAGGCTCTTAGCGACCGCTTTCGGCGCCAGCAGCATCCCCTTCGCCACCCTCAGGCTGCGCAGGGGTGGGGGTTTCTGTTGCAGGTGCGGCTTCACCCTCTTGGGGTTGGGTAGCGGTTGTACCCGCTTCACCGCCGCCTGCTTGCTCTTTCGGGGCGCAGGCGTTCAGCGCCAGCGTTGCGGTCAGCGCCAACAGCGACAGACCCAACAACAGCCACTTCTTCATGCTTGCCTCCTCTGAATGTAGTGTGCGCTTATTGCGCGTTTGAAGTATACCCCGTGCCAGCTAGGCAATTTCAAGGGTCTGCTCAGAACGGTTGTGCTTGAATGCCTGTGGTCGGCTGGCTCTGCTGGGGTGCGCTCTCGGGAGGCTGTCCGGGTACCATCGGACGCAGCTCCTGTACCTGCGCGCCCGAAGGTGGTGCACCGGGCTGGTAGGTCTCTTTGCGATTGAAGAACAGCCAGTAAGCGCCAACCACGATGAGCAAGAGCACCACAATGATGCCCACTGCCACAGGTGTTGGGATTTCAGATTTCATGGTAGCCACCTCCTAATGTAAAGCGGGGAAAGGCGAATGCCTTTCCCCGCTGAACCATTTTTTACCACACTTGCTCAGTGAACTCGCCATCAGGTCGGAACAAGAATGCATGCCCACAGTAGTCTGCCCAGTAGGTTGCGCCAGGGCGTCCCGTCGACATGTCGTAGGTTGGGAATGGGTCAACCCACGGACTGGTTTGTGCTCCGCCGCCCATGCGGCGCCACTTCGCGTGCCCATCGGTATAGAGCCAAATCATACCGTTGCTGTGAATCCACATCGAGGGAGGTGGAATTTCGGCTACGATAAACGAGCCCTGTGGATAAACCGTGCGCGGGGTCTGACAGGTGCCTTGGAAGCGGCAGGGCGGATTGTTGGGATCGTTCGAGATTTGGTCGCAACGAAGCTGCGGCGTGCTGCCGCCGAAACCTGCAAACTTAATCTTACCCCAACCTTCCCAAAACATCGGCACCTGCGAAGGCTTGCGAATACCCGCCATAGAGTAGGTATGCAAGTAGCCGTTGTACGCCACCGAGATATTCGCCCATGGCTTGTTCTGGGGGTTAGCGTAGTCTACACCGCTCAACCGATACTCAGGGCACGAGGGGCAGTCATACAGACCGTAGTTCTTCATGTAGGGTTGCAGAGTGAAGCCCCAATATTGCGAGCGGATAGCAATCGCAGCCGGGGACGAGCCGGCACGCCAGTCAGGTGGTGTGGTGTAGATAAAAGCAAAGCCCCACTGGTTGCCGTGCCAAGCGACTGCCAGCGGGAACTGCTCGTCGTAGTCGTTGATATAGGCGAGCGCGGCTAACCCAATCTGCTTATAGTTGCTCGTACAAGTGGTTTGACGCGCCTTCTCACGCGCCTGCGCAAACACTGGGAACAAAATCGCCGCCAAAATGGCGATAATTGCGATGACGACCAGCAACTCGATTAGCGTAAACCCAGTCCGTCGCTTTACCATCAGAGAACCTCCTCATCAATGCCGTAATCACTGGATGCCCTCAATTAGGGCATGCCTGCATTATACCTTACTTTCGACTAAGGATGCAAGTGTAAGGTTCCAACGGATGGGTCAAAACCTACCTCATGTTCAAAAACGCGGGGGAAAAGCCCCCCGCGTGGTCGTTGTCGTCTTTGAGACTGCCTACTTCGGGACTACGTTCCGCGCCTGCAAGCCCTTCGGACCTTGCACAATCTCAAACTGCACGGACTGCCCTTCATACAAGGTACGATGCCCTTGCATGCTAATCGCAGTGTAATGCACAAAGACTTCCCGACCGTCATCGGCTACGATGAACCCGTAGCCCTTCTGGTCATTGAACCACTTAACCTTACCCGTGTTCATGACTAACCTCCTTCTTCAGGGCTGTGCAGACGGGCTGACCACACACCCCCGATGATGCTGATGGTAGTATACCTAAGGGCAGTGTCGGAAATTGCAAGGGCGTGGCTTGCCTTGGGCATTGCTGCGCTATGGGAACATAAGCGATTGCTGCTGCTCTACGTGGGCTTAGGTACGCCCCAAGCGACTGCCCATCCGCTTTGAGGGGAAGCATTTTCTCGCCGCGCTTGGAATGACGGAGAGTTTCTGCAAAGAATGAACTTATCATTCCGAGCCGCAGGCGAGGAATCTCAGCAGACCGACACTGTCATTCCGAGCCGCAGGCGAGGAATCTCTAACAGGGCACAGCCGAGACCTCCTCGCTGCGCTCGGGGTGACAAATCAGGGCACGCTGGAGATCCCCCGCTGCGCTCGGGGTGACAGACAACTTGGCTATGAGCCAACCTTTATCATTCCAAGCCAAAGGCGAGGAATCTTCTAGTAGGCAGCCACTTCGGTTAGGTATATTACTCGCTATGGAGCTAAAGCCCGCAGATGCTCAGACGCAAAACGGCGCGCCGTCGGTTAAACCAACGCAAATCGATTTCGAGGATATTCATCTACGCGTAATCACCGTGCCGCTGCCCGCCGGCATTTACGGACAGGTAGCGGGGCTGAATAAACGGCGCGTGCTGGTGACGCAGTTCCCCGTAGAAGGCATTTTGGACAAAAGCTGGCTTTCCGATGAGGAGGCGCCGAACGGCACCCTGCTGATGTACGATTTTGTAAACGCCAAGACCGAAACACTCGCTACCAAGGTGAGCGACTTCCGGCTTTCGCGCGATCATAAGACGCTGGCGTACCGCTCGGGTAAGCGGTTGCGCGTGATTCCTGCAGGGCACAAGCCCGATGAGAAGCACGAGCAAGCCCCACCCTCACGCGAAAGCGGCTGGATTGACCTCAGTCGCGTGCGCTGTGCGGTGGTGCCCACACGCGAGTGGCAACAGATGTATCGCGAAGCGTGGCGCCTGCAACGCGAGTTCTTCTGGAGCGCGGATATGTCGGGTGTCGACTGGCAAAAGGTCTACGACCGTTATTATCCGCTGCTGGAGCGCATCGCCACGCGCGGCGAGTTCTCCGACTTGATGTGGGAGATGCAAGGAGAGTTGGGCACCTCGCACTGCTACGAGTTTGGAGGTGACTACCGCCAGCCACCCCGCTATAGTGTGGGTTTTCTCGGCGCGCAGTTCGAGTGGGATGAATCCGCAGGTGGCTATCGTATCACGCATATCCTCACAGGCGATCCGTGGTTGGAAGATGTCGACTCGCCCCTCAACGAGCCGGGGGTGAACGCACGGGTGGGCGAAGTGTTGCTCGCCATCAACGGGCGGCGCCTCACGCGCGCTTTCACGCCTCACGAAGCGTTGTTGCATCACGCGGGAGTGCCCGTAGAGCTCACCTTGCAAGGGCTGGATGGAAGCGTCCGCACGGTAGTTACCAAAACGCTGTCGGATGAGGCGAAGTTGCGTTATCGGGCGTGGGTGCGTCGCAACCGCGAGTATGTTCATCAGCGCACAAACGGGCAGGTGGGCTATGTGCACATCCCCGATATGGGCGCGTGGGGCTTTTCAGAGTTCCATCGGGGCTTTATGGCGGAGATTGCCCGCCCTGCGTTGATTGTAGATGTGCGTGCTAACGGCGGCGGCAGCGTGTCGCCTCTGCTGCTGGAAAAGCTCGCCCGCAAACGCTTGGGCTACGATGTGCCCCGCTGGGGCAAGCCAACCCCCTATCCCTACGACTCGGTGATGGGTCCTATCGTTGCCATCACTGATGAGCGCGCAGGCTCCGACGGTGATATGTTCAGCCACGCTTTCAAACTGATGAAAATCGGTGTGCTCATCGGCAAGCGCACTTGGGGCGGCGTCATCGGCATTTGGCCCAAGTCGGTGTTCGTAGATCAGGGGCTGACCACGCAACCCGAGTATGCTTTCTGGTTTTATGATGTGGGCTGGCGCGTGGAAAACTACGGCACCGACCCCGATATTGAGGTCGACTATGCTCCGCAAGACTATGCAGCAGGGCGCGACCCGCAACTGGAACGGGCAGTTGAGGAAATCCTCAAGCAAATTGAAGTCAACCCGCCTCGTTTGCCCGACTTTGAGCCGCGCCCGAAGCTGCCCCTGCCTGCAGGGTTGCCAAAGTAGCGCCAACAGAGTATACATAACTTGAATGAATGCCTATTCGCGGCGAAGAATTTCGCCGTGTTCGGAATGACGGACTCATCTTTGCGAAAGCGAACTTGTAATTCCAAGCCGAAGGCGAGGAATCTGCACAAACATTCCGATTGAGACCCCTCGCTGCGCGAGGGGTGACATTCTGTACTTGCAGTCAAAAATCCCTGTCATTCCGAGCGAAGCGAGGAATCTCGAACCAAGCCGCTGAGCCCCCTCGCCCCGCTCGGGGTGACAGACGACCTGGCTATGAGCCAACTCTTGTCATTCTGAGCCAAAGGCGAGAAATCTCACCCCAACAAGCGTGCACCGTCCGAGTCCCACCGCGCGCTTCCTGCAACGGATTTTCCAACTCCGGCGCTCTCCTACAGACCCCTCCCCACGGAGCGAGGAGCGCCGAAAATTGGCTCGGTTCCTCTTGCTGCGTAGGGGAACCCGATGAGGATGGTCGGAAAAATCGGTCAACAGCGTCGCCTGAGGAGATAAAGCCCTGCACCCGCGTTAGGTATACTTACCCCCCGTCTACTAAGTGAAAAACGGAGGAGGTACATACGATGGCAGCAGCACACCATGTCTGCAGCGGTCTGATTTTGTCGGAAACGCATACCGACGCGGTGATGTACAGCTATCGCGTCAAGCATGTGATCCACATGGAGCGCACCAAGTTCCAAGACGCGATGCTGGTAGAGTTAGCGGGCTATGGAAAGTCGTTGTTTTTAGACAAGAAGATACAATCGGCGCAGTTAGATGAGTACATGTTTCACGAGCCGATGGTGCAGCCCGGCATGTTCACGCACCCGAACCCACGGCGCGTGTTGGTGGCAGGTGGCGGCGAGGGCGCGACCTTGCGCGAGGTGCTGCGCCACAACACCGTGCAAGAAGCCGTGATGGTGGATATTGATGAACAGCTGGTGCGCTTGTGCGAGAAGTGGATGCCCGAATGGCATCAGGGGGCGTTCAGCGACGCCCGAACGCAGCTCGTCTTCGACGACGCCCGCAAAATCATCCCGCAATATCGCAACCACTTCGATGTAATCGTGTCGGATTTGACCGACCCGCTGGAGGCAGGTCCGTCGCAATATCTGTTTACACGCGAGTTTTATCAGATGATTTATGACGCGCTGACCGACGACGGCGTGCTGACAGTCCAATCGGGTGCGGGCGACCCGCTCTACCCGTACCTGTATGGTTGCATCGTGCGCACGCTGCAAGAGGTGTTCCCGATTGTGCGCCCCTACTGGAGTTTCGTGGCGTCGTTTATGCTGCCGTGGGGCTTCGTACTGGCGTCTAAGAAGTACGACCCGCTGGCGCTCACCCGCGAGGAAGTGGCACAACGCATTGAGGCGCGCAGCGTACAGGGCTTGCGCTACTACGATCCCGATACGCACTTCGCGCTGTTTGCAATCCCGCCCTACTTGCGTGAGGTTATCGCGCAGGGGCGCGTGTTGACCGACGCGGAGCCGTTTGCGTGGGAGGCGTAAGCCGCTCAATCATGCGGGCAACCTTGCGCCGATGTTCGTTCATCGGGCGCGGGTCGTAAGTGAACTCGGTCATACTGGAAACTATCTCGGGAGGCACCCTAAGCAACGCGCGGGCTTGGCGCAACACTTCTGCCGAAACGCCCGCGCGTTCCGCTTGGCGGATCCGCTGCTCCAACAGCACGAAGTACTCGTAATCCTCTGCGCCGTCGCGTAGGCACTCCCAGCGGATGGATGGAATAGGGTCAGTGATCAAGGGCGGAGCGGGCACATTTGGGTCCCGTCGCGGTGGATAAAGCAATCGCCCGTCACCGTTGCCCCAGAACATCCGTGTGCCCGGCTTGAACTCTGCACTCCACACATAGCTCATCGGGTCTGTCCACGGGTTTTGCAAGCGGTCGGGGTAGGCGAACTCGTTGTGCCAGTAGGTGGTTTCCCAGATGAGCACGCCTTGCACGCCATATTTCCAAGTTTGCCACAGCCACAGGCGCATCTCCACGCCGGGGTGGTCAATGAACAAGGTGGCGTAGGGCGCACGCGGACCCGTGCAGACATACCACCAGACCTCCTCGCCAGCGCGGCGTCGCTCGGCAATTGCTTCTGGCGAGACAAATGCCGTCAGGGGGCACCACAAGTCCACCGCGCCGATTAGCGCAGGCTCAGGCTGTTCGGTGAGCATGCGCGTGAGTTCAGGAGCAGCGCGCTTAATCTGCTCATTCACACGGCGCACAAACGGATAGTCGCCCTCCTCTGGCTCGTCGAACCAGTAGATGTAGGCTTTACGGAGCCAGCCGTTTTTGCGTAGGTGTGCTTGCAGCTGCCGCATGTAGTCGGTCCAGTAGCGCTCATACTCGGGTGTGCCCTCGCGGAAGCCAAGAAACTCAGCAGGCGAGTAGTGGGGGTAGCGCCCGCCCGGCAGCCCGTAGATGGGCAACACGAAACCGTTGAAGCCGAACTCATCTAAGTAGCGACGCGCCATCGGGTCGAACTTGCTGAAGTCTAAAATCACTCGCCCATTTTCTAAGCGCACTGTGTACGGCTCATAGGTGAAGTGGTAGGGTGCAAGGCGGGCGCGTCGGAACGCCTGCATGTACTTGTCCCATACAGCGCGCTTATCTGTGTCGGTATGTACGTGGTGGTAGCGGAAGATGTTGCCCGGATTGATGCCGAAGCCGCTGCGTAAAGTGGGTGTGCGTGGCAAATCGAAGTTATATACCGTGAACTCAAGAGGCACTTTGAGCGCGCCGCGGCTGGTGTGGAGTGTGAGCGTGCCCGTGTAGACGCCTGCGGGGGTGCCGTAGGGCGCGTAGAGAGTGAGCCATAGGGGCTGATTCTGCCCCGCTGGAATGTCCAGCGGCAACTGCAGCGGCGGTAACGGGTCTGGGTAGTCGTCAGGGACACTCATGGAGTCCGTGGGATACTCCACAGGCACATAGGCGACTTCGCGCAGTTCAATGTGGCGTGCGGGAATACGATGGCGCCCAAACTGCAGGTCGCTGACTTCCACTTTGAGCAAGCGTAGCGGCTGGGAGGGGCGCAGAACGAGCTGCACGGGCTCATACTCGCCCCGAGCGGCGCTGAGGCGCACGGCAGGGCGCGTGAGTGCTGGTAGCGGGCGTGTGCGTCCGACTTTCCAGCCCCATTCGCACCACCACAGTCCTGCCCACTCAGGCGCGCCTTCCAACCGATAGCCGTAGTGCGCCCACTCCAGAAAACGCACTTGCATTACCGCGCGCGCCTGCCACACAAGACGCCCTCGCTCGTCCGTCAGCCCCAGCAACTGTTCGGAACTGTTGGGGCGTTCAGGCAGCATGGGGATTGCGATAAGGCGGGGCTGTTGCTGGAGTAGTACGGGTGCCGAGGTCGCAGGCGCAGGCAAGGGATCTTTGGGAAGGCGTTGATACGGGCGTACTTGCAACGGCGCGTCGGTGGCGCGGGCTTCCACAAGTAGCTGCCACGCCCCTGCAGCATCGCGGCGCACCGCAATGGGCTTGACTGCCACGCCACCGCGGCTCGGCTCTGGGTAGAGCACAAGGCTTCTGCCTGCAAGTAGCGTATTGGGCGCACCCTCCAGTTCAGCTTCAAAGATGTATTGGTCGATCTGCAGTGTGCCCGCTGCGCCCCAAAAGCGCACCTCAAGGCTTTTGGCAGGCAGCAAGTGAGCGGGGATTTCAATAGCGTGGCTGCCGCGCCCACGCAATACATGCACAGATTGCCACTCGCCCGCGTCAGGGCGGATGGCCACCTGCACCGCGCCGTTGTCGGCTTCATAGGGTACATGCACCTCAAGGCGCGCTCGGCGAATCGTGTAGGGCGCAAGCGCGTGCCGATACACGACATGCGCCCCCGTGTTGAACACCCAGCGGTTGGTATTGAACGAGGCTGTGAACTCGCGCAAGGGCGACTGTGCGTTCGAGAGTTCGCTGCCGAACAAGCTCACGAAGCGATAGCGTCGGTTGCGGATAGTCTCGCCCTCGCCTAAGGTAAGACTACCATACTGCGTGTGCACTACCTGCACGGGGATGAGTTGGGGTTGATCAAACATCAACTCACCACGCCACTGCCAGTGCCCCACGCGGATGAAGGTGGCGCGGGTGTCGGCAGGGGCGCGGAACACATACTCAACCGTTTGCCAGCGTTGTGTGGGCAGGAAGTCGCGGTTGACAGTGTTCGCCCCCACAATGGCGCACACACCTGTGCCCTCGCCACGCAAGCGCACGCGAAAGACATAATGGCGGTTTGGCTCCAGCTGCCAATGAGCATGGCGCCAGTAAGTGCTCTCCTCGCCCTTGCCGACCACCACCAACGCCATGCGTTCAATCCGTTGGATAGCGCGGTCGGCTTCCAGTACGATGATGCGCTGTTGGCGGGTCTCGCCCTCACCGACGGGAATCCAGTCGCGCAGCGGCGGCAGTTCAGTTTGCGCAACAAGCAAGCACAACCCGACCAGTCGCATTTGCTTCATCGCAATTCTTGAATTCGTCTTTTAGAAGAGTGTTCCTTGCACAGTCTGGTTTTGCAAAGCCTCTGCCAGTTTGCGTTGAGGGGCGGGTAGTGGGTAGTGTTGCAGTTCCTCAGGAGTGAGCCATGCGACGGCGCGATAAGGGCCGCACTGCGCTTCACCGCTGTGCCACGCGCATAGGTAACCGTACAAGTGGATCTTGGAATAGGTCACCACATGGCGTAGTTGTAGGAGTAGTTGTCGCGGCTCTACCTGTATGCCGAGTTGTTCGGCGGCGCGGATGGCGAGTGTTTCAAGGCTCTCGCGGGCGGAGCGTGTGGTGCGTGGGAACTCCCAGAGCCCGCCCCACAAGCCTTCTGGTGGGCGTTGTGCCAACAGAACTCGCCCCTCGCGCTCCACAATAGCTGAAACATCCACCACGGTGCGGGTGGGGATGCGGCGGCTTGGTTCGGGCACGGCGGTAGGTTGCCCCCGCCGATACGCCTCGCATAGGTGGGTCACGGGGCACTCGGGGCAGCGCGGTTGGGTGGGCGTGCACACGGTAGAGCCAAGCTCCATCAGCGCTTGGTTGAATGCGCCTGGGTGGTCGGGGTCTACCAGTTGCTCCGCGAGTTGCCACAGCTGCTTTTGGGCGGCATGGCGTTTGAGGTCGCCTTTGAGCCACAGCAAGCGCGCCAACACTCGCGTCACATTGCCATCCACTACCGGCACGGGCTGCCCGAACGCGATGCTGGCGATTGCGCCCGCAGTGTACGCGCCGATGCCTGGCAGCTCGCGCAGCTGTTCGGCAGTCGTGGGCAGATGCCCGCCGTTTTGAACGATTAGTTGCGCCGCCCGATGCAGATTGCGCGCCCGTGCGTAGTAGCCCAGCCCTTCCCAGTAGCGTAATACCTCCTCGAGCGGGGCAGCTCCCAGCGCGTGCACATCGGGAAAACGCGCAATAAACCGCTCAAAGTATGGGATGACAGTGGCGGTTTGGGTCTGCTGCAGCATTATTTCGGAAACCCACACACGGTAAGGGTCAGGGTTATCGCGCCACGGGGTGGGGCGTTTGTGAAGCTCAAACCAGCGCAGTAGCTGGCGGCGCAACTCAGCGATCCATTCGGGGGTTATGCCCACCGCCGGCATCGTGGGCAGATTGTACCCCACCAACAAAAATGGTGCGCGGTGGTGGACTCGAACCACCGACCCCTTCCACGTCAAGGAAGTGCTCTACCACTGAGCTAACCGCGCACGCATAGGTATGATACCCGATTTGCGTGTGAGAATGCAAGAGCACGAGAGGTATAATCGGGACGCATGGCGGTCAAGGTCTACTTGAGCTTGGGTTCGAACCTTGGTGATCGCCTTCACCACCTGCGCGAGGGCATATGCCGACTGCCTCACTACGGGGTGTACCCTGTTCAAATCTCGCGTGTGTACGAAACGGTGCCCGTTGGTGAGACGCCCGACCCACGCTTGTATCTGAACATCGGCGTGTGGGCGGAGACTTCGCTGGAACCTGAAGCGCTGCTGCGCGCGCTCAAGGCGATTGAGGCGGCGGCTGGACGACGATTTACCGAAGGACGCTGGATGCCCCGCCCGCTGGATATTGACATTATCCTCTACGGGGACTTGGTGTTGAACACGCCCACCCTCACGATTCCCCACCCGCGAATGCGCGAACGAGCGTTCGTGCTAATCCCGCTGGCGGAAATGACGCCCGATTACATCTTGCCCGATGGCATGCCCGTGCAGGAGGTGCTGCGCGACCCTCGAATCCAAGCGCAGGAGGTGCGGCTCTACGATGCCGACCTATCGCTACCATGCGGTTGATGGAGGGGGACGAGCCGTTTCGGGGAAGATAACCGCTGCCGATGTGCGTCAAGCACAGCAGCTGTTGCGTCAGCGTGGGCTAATCGCCACACACCTAACGATTGCCGATACGCCTGATGGTCCACCTTTGGTATCGCAAACGGATGGCGTGGCAAGCGCCGCAGCGTGGGAATACACGCGCGTACCCCCATATGTGATGGCAAGTTGGTTGCAGCAGCTGCGCATGATGCTGAAGGCGGGGATGCAGCCCGCACTTGCGTTTCAAGAGCTAAGCGGGCGGGTCAGATACCCTGAGCTACAGCGTGCCAGCCTGCAGTTTGCGCAGGAGGCTGCACGCGGCGTGGCGATTTCGCAGGCGATGGAGCGGTTCCCGCAACTGTTTCCGCGCTTTATGGTGGGCGCGTTCCGCGCGGCGGAAGCAGGCGGCTACTTGCCCGACATGCTGGAGCAACTGGCGGCATACTTCGAGCAGCGTCAGGTGGTGCGTCGCTGGTCGCGGTTGACTTTGGGCTGCTTGGGGAGCACCGTGCTGTTGCTGCCTGTGGTCGGCACAGTGAGCTTGGGGCTGGTCGCTGGGCTTCGTCGCTTTGCGGGGGGCGACACTGGCGCGGCGCTGGTGGCAATCGGCGCTGGTGTTGGCGAATCATTTTTGCGGTTTGGGCTGCCCTTGCTGCTGATTCTGCTCGCGCTGATGGGGCTAGGCTATCTCATTACGAGCTCTGAGCGGCTGGCAGCCCGACTGCACCTGATGGGGGCAGGGTTTAGTACCTATGCAGACTGGGTACGCGCACAAGCACTTACCCATTACCTCTTTCACTTAGGGCGACTGACGCAAGCAGGTATTTCGCCAGCAACAGCACACCAGCTGGCAGCAGGTGCCGTGCCCAATCGCGCACTGGCGGAAACGCTCACCCAAATTGACCTAGGGCGAGCCAAGGCAGCAGCCCATGTGGATGCCGCCTTGGAACGCTCAGGGCTGTTCCCGATAGAGGAAGTGATGATGGCGCGCACAGGAGCGCACACAGGGCAACTACCTCAGACGTTGCAGTATCTTGCGGATCGGTACCAAACACACGCCGACGAGCGCGCTCAATCCCTACCCGTGTTCTTCCGCCGCGTGCTCTTTTTGCTTGCACTCCTCTCGATGGCAGCGGGCAGCGCGCTGTTGATGTGGGGTTACTACGGGCACATCTTTGAGGCTGTTGACCAGTTTATGGGTGTGAGCGAGTGAACTGGAGGGGCAAGCCGTACCCTGCGCGGCTGGCATCAGTCAAACGGCAACTTCTGTTCAATCCAGCGCAGTTCGGCGACGGGTTTGTAGACACCTTCCTCAGCGTACCAGTGGCACAGGCGCACATGAGGCGAACGTGAGAACGCCATGCCCAACGCCATCCCAACCGAATGCGGCGTCATCAGGCAGATGTCCACCTGCGCGTATCGGTCTACCCATGGCTTGGCAAGCTGCACGAACGCTTGCACATAGGGCAGCCAGTTCTCATTCAGCGGCAGCGATTCGGGGTAGTAAAA
>JAUQOS010000136.1 GCA_030550775.1 Armatimonadota bacterium | reverse complement strand
TGGTGAGCGGATACCGACTTTTGGCGCTGGGGCGGGCCGTTCAGCAGGCGTATGCACAGGTCAAGCTTCACTGTGATACTTGGAACGCCTTCCAGAAGCAGGCTTAGCGGCGCATCTCTTGAGTAGCAGCTTCAGAGAGGTCTATATGTCGCCGTTTCTTGAGCGTGGCATAATCATACCACCGCACATCCCCCTGAAGCGACAGTCCCAGAACGCGCCCCTTCGATTGAAATGCTCGCCTATCTGAGCCGATTGCGTGCCTGTATCGGTCATGGTAAACGCACACTATGAGCGGGAAAGAAGGGTCTTCCGAAAGTATCTCGCCAAATGGACGATAGGCTGCGAAGGTATCGCGATCACGGTTCAACGCTTCCACCTCTTGGTCGCTCAGCGCCAGAAACATGTAGGACGACGCGTGATGCTCATAGGTGTGTTTGTAGTAGGGATCGCACCAGCGCGAAGGACAAAACCACACAGAACGCGGCAGTTGCAGCGCTTTTGTCCACATATGCCCTTCGGGAAGCCCTAAGCGATGGTAAGGCAACGGCAGTCCGTTCGGAATGGGTTCTATACCCTCCCAATCTTGTCGATACATCTGTAAAGCGGCTCCAATTTGCTTCAGGTTGCTGATGCACTGGGTCTGCCGTGCTCGCTCACGAACAGGCGCAGTAACAGCGAAGATGATCGCTGCTACAAGCACCAGTATTGAAATCACTGTAAGGGTCTCTGCAAGGGTGTAGCCCCAGATTCGCCGAGCCATAGTGTCACCGTCCTTGCTGAATTGCCTGTTTTACTGATTGGGGGGTGAATTGGATAGGTTGTGGCTGGGAACAGCAGCTGTTCGTTGTTCCAGCCACGCGAGCCGGTCTCGTAAAGGCGCGGTTGTAAGCGCGGTACAGCGAAGCCCGAATCAGTGGGTCGCTGGCTATCAGCAGAATACTGATACCCCAGAGGCAAACGGATATTACAACGGTTAGCCATTTAGAAGCGGTAGTTCGCATCGCAACCCTCTCCGATTATATGCAAGCGTGATTGTCGGGACCGATATTCACGCAAGCTCCCCCAGGACGCCTGCCCGTCGGGCGGCAGTTCTTTTTGAATCCCGCACAGGGTAATGGTTCGCACACGAACTTGTCGCATTCCCAATCACAGCAGTCGCCGTTATCTGCGAGCGTGCAACGCTAAACCGTATCAATCCAGCGCGGCGCGCAACCTGGAAAAGCCCCCGCGCAGTCGTTACTTGGATCAGGGCATCGACATCCACTGATGAGTACTGCTAAAGACAAGACTCCTAAAGCGTACCATTTCCTCATTTCCATCTCCTCCTCCGAAGCGCTCTGTGTCGTGCGCTTCTGCTTTCAATTATTCTGAACAGCCCCTCAAATTATAACCACCCTGCTCCCAATTTTCTCCCACAAAACTGCCCGCAGCAGGCGCCTGCAACTTCGTTTGGCGCAGATGCACGTAGGAAGGTGTCGCTTGGACGGCTCGAGCGGTCTACCCTCCGAGCGTGAGGTGTTTCGTCAAGCGATGTGCGCGCGCCCTATTTTCCTAACACAGTCTTTTAGGCTGCGGCGGCGGTTCCTATCACTTCTGCGCGGCTGATTTGCTCCACAATCTCGATATTCGTGTTCGGGGCGATTTCGTGGTAGGCGATGATGTGCACCTGAGGCAGTTCTGCGCCTAAAAGTTTGCGTATGGGCAGGCGCAGGTTGCCCGCGCACGCCAGCACAGGCAGGTAGCCTCGAGCAGTCATCTGTTGCGCATGTTGGGCAATCGCGTTCAGGAGCGCGCGACTGGCGTCGATGTCCAAGCTCAGCGTAACGCCGTTCGGAGTCTGCTCTACGCGCTCGCGCAGGTATGCTTCCAGCGCCGGTTCGAGCACCATTAGACGCAGTTTACTGTCGGGCGATTGCAAGCGATGGGTGATTGTGCGTGCCAAAGCGGCGCGGGCAAACTCGCCCAGGGCTTCTATGTCGCGCGTGCGCCCAGCGTGGTCGCCCAGCGTCTCTAAGATTGTCACCAAGTCGCGGATGGGCACGCCTTCACGCAAGAGGTGCTGCAACACTTTCTGCACTTCACCCAGCGTCAGCAGGTCGGGCACCACCTCTTGCACGACGACGGGGTTGTGTTCTTTGAGGTTGTCCAGCAGTTGTTGCACCTCCGCGCGCCCCAACAGCTCGGCGGCGTGGCGACGCACCACTTCTGTAAGGTGCGTGGCGACGACGGCAGTTGGTTCCACTACGGTGTAGCCGAGTCGCTGTGCTTGCTCGCGTAGGTGAGGTTCAATCCAGTAGGCGCGCATGCCAAACAC
The DNA here is from genome assembly GCA_030550775.1 of Armatimonadota bacterium. GTDB lineage: Bacteria > Armatimonadota > Fimbriimonadia > Fimbriimonadales > GBS-DC > GBS-DC. The sequence continues at coordinate 1,441 of JAUQOS010000136.1, read as the reverse complement.
AGGCTCGGTTGTAGGCATGCCCTCAATAGGAATCGCATCAGTGGAAGGCGGCATTGCCAGCAGCAGGCGCGGTTGTACCTCTGCTTGTGCCACCACTTCGCCCCGAATCTTGATTTGATACTGCGTGGGGCGCAGGCGCACATTGTCGCGCACACGCACCGACGGCATCACAAAGCCCAAGTCGGTTGCCAACTGCCGTCGAATCGCCGCGATGCGCTCCAGTAGGTCGCCCTTTTGGTTCGGATCCACTAGCGCCATCAACCCGTAGCCAATCTCCAGCTCAATGGGATCTACCTTCAGCATTGGCAGCACCGCTTCAGGACCTGTAGGGGGTGGTGGGGCAGGCTCTTGGGGTGTTTCGGGTTCTGCGGGCGTGGGCAACAGGTTCACACGGCTTGCCAAGTAGCCCAATCCGAACAGCGCCGCACCCACCAACACAAACTGGGGCTTCGGAAAGCCCGGCACCAACGCCAGCAGGGCAACGGCAATCCCTGCGCCCATCAGCACGCGCGGATATTGCAGCATCTGCGCTACCACATCCTGCCCCATCGCTTGATCCGTAGAGGCGCGGGTCACCATTAGCCCTGTGGCGGTGGAGATAAGCACGGCAGGGATTTGCGCCACCAAGCCCTCACCAATCGTTAGCAGGGTGTAGGTTTGTAATACGGTAAGCGCGTCGCCCTGTCCGCGCAAGAAGCCCACCGCAAAGCCCCCGATGATGTTGATGAGCATAATCAACACAGCAGCGATGGCGTCGCCCTTGACGAACTTGCTGGCACCGTCCATCGCCCCATAAAAGTCGGCCTCCAGTTCAATGGCGCGGCGACGGCGTTTCGCTTCCTCTTGGTCTATCAGCCCAGCGTTCAGATCCGCGTCAATCGCCATCTGCTTGCCGGGCATCGCGTCCAGCGTGAAGCGCGCAGCGACCTCCGCCACCCGCCCCGCACCGTTGGTAATCACCACAAACTGTACGACCACCAAAATCAGAAAGGCGACCACGCCTACCACAAAGTCGCCCCCGACGACAAACTGCCCGAAGGTCTCAATCACGCGCCCTGCATCGCCCGTGCCCAAAATAAGTTTCGTCGCCGCGATGCTCAACGCTAAGCGGAACAGCGTGGTCACCAGCAACAGCGCAGGAAACACCGAAAATTGCAACGGATTGGTGATGTTTACCGCCATCAACGCAATGATGATAGACACTGCAAAGTTGAACACAAGACAAGTGTCTAGCAACCACTTCGGCAGTGGCAGGATAAGGATGGACACCACCACCAAGATTGCCAGTGCAATCATTAGGTCAGAGTGACGCAACGCGCGCGTTAGCCAGTTTGCCCACGCCATACGGGGGAATTGTCGGCGGGGGCTAGCGAAATTTCCAGTTAGGCAGTGGGTGGCACGAGGGTAGATGAGTCTCGTCGGCAAGGGGGTAGGGTACGGC
>JAUQOS010000046.1:15043-17762 GCA_030550775.1 Armatimonadota bacterium | reverse complement strand
TGGTGCAACGGCAAGAATGCCGCTGCACCAGTGACTGACGACCTCGTTTGCTTAGGAACGGCTTCAGCCACCTGAGTTCATTGCCTATTCGAAGCCTCAACTGCTCGGGGTGTTTCAGAAGTGGCATGCTCTAAGAGATTCCTCGCCTGCGGCTCGGAATGACAAGCTAGGTGCGCAAAACCGCCCTGTCATTCCGAGCGAAGCGAGGAATCTCAACTGGTTGGTTATCTAATAATCCAACTTTGCGCGCGGCGGAGTCGCTGCAGCACGCGCGGCTTGCCTAGTGCCTCTATCATCTCAAACAGGCTGGGACCCGTGGTTCGCCCGCTAAGCGCCACACGCGTGGGGTGAATGACCTCACCACCCTTGACGCCCAACCACGCGATTACTTCACGCGTTACGCGTTCGATCTCAGGGGCAGTGAACGGCTCTAACGCCTCATAGCGACGAATCAGCTCTTCCAGCATTTGCGGGATGTGTGGTTCGCCAAACCAGCGGCGCACCGCTGCCTCGTCAATCGGGTAGTCATCCGTGAAGAAGAAGTCCAGCAGCTTAGGCGCGTCGCTGAGCAGTTTCATTTTTTCTTGTTCCAGCGGCACGACCTTCTCTACATAGGCGCGCGTTGCTGCGTCCAACTCTTTCGGGATTAGCCCTGCCTCTTGCAAAAACGGGATGCACCGTTCAATCAGCTCCTCTTTGGGCAGGTGGCGGATGTAATAACCGTTCATCCATAGCAGCTTATCGTGGTGGAACACGAACGGATTGTCTGAGACGCGCTCGAGGCTGAACAGCTGGATGATTTCCTCGCGCGTGAGGATTTCGCGGTCGTCGCCGGGGTTCCAGCCGCAGATGGCGAGAAAGTTGAACATCGCCTCAGGCAGGTAGCCCTTGCGAATGAACTCAGTGAACTCCACATCGCCGTGCCGCTTGGAAAGTTTCTGTTTATCAGGTCCCAGCAGCAGGGGCAAGTGGGCGAACTTGGGCGGCTCCCAGCCGAGTGCCATGTAGAGGTTCAAGTGGCGCGGCATGCTGGAAATCCACTCGTCGCCCCGCAGCACATGCGTGACTTCCATCAGGTGGTCGTCCACCACATTTGCCAAGTGGTAAGTGGGATAGCCGTCCGATTTGAGCATCACGAAATCGTCCGTGAGTTTGTTTTGGAACACGGTGCGTCCGTGAATGAGGTCTTCGTATTCCACAGTGCCTTCCAGGGGCATTTTGAAGCGGATGACATACGGGATGCCAGACTCTTCACGTGCCTTCACTTCGGCGGGCGTAAGGCGGCGGCAGCGACGGTCATACATCGTGACGGCTGCACCTTCAGCGCGTTGCTGCGCGCGCATCTGCTCCAACTCCTCTTGCGAGCAGAAGCATTTGTACGCCTTGCCCTCTTCCACCAGCTGGTGGGCAATCCGCTGGTAAATTTCCAACCGCTGCGACTGATAATAGGGTGCGTGTGGACCGCCTACCTCAGGACCTTCGTCCCAATCCAGCCCTAACCAGCGCAGCGAGTTGAGAATCGCTGCCTCAGAGCCTTCCACATAGCGGTTGCGGTCGGTATCCTCAATGCGCACGATAAATTGGCCCCCGTGATGGCGGGCAAAGACCCAGTTGAACAGCGCAGTGCGGATGTTGCCCACATGGGGCATCCCTGTAGGGCTGGGCGCATAGCGCACTCGAACCATCAAGCGATGCCTCCTGTGCCAAGTGTTCGCATAGCACGATTCTACCTGACGGGTATAATCCCGACATGCGCATCGTGTCGCTGCTGCCCAGCGCGACGGAAATCGTGTGCGCCTTAGGATTGGGGGATCACCTGGTGGCGCGGAGCCACGAGTGCGACTACCCGCCAGAGATTTTAGACCGTCCTGTGATTACCTACAGCCTTATCCCGCCCGATCTGCCCAGCCACGAGATTGACCGCATGGTCTCCGAGACACTGATGACCCACGCAACACTCTATGGGCTGGACTTAGACCTACTGCAGCAGTTGGAACCCGACTTATTGATCACGCAGGCGCTTTGCAGTGTGTGTGCGGTTTCCTACAACTCGGTGCAGGAGGCGGTGGCGCGGTTGCGCCCGAGCACGCGCGTGCTGAACCTCGAGCCGACCACGCTGCAGGGCGTGATGGAAACCTTTCAGATGGTGGCGGACGCTGCGGGTATGCCCGAGCGTGGACGTGCCCTTGTGGCAGCGTTTCAGCAACGCTTGGAGCGCGTGCGCCGACGCACACAGCACCGCCCGCCCGTGCGCGTCACCTTCTTGGAGTGGATTGATCCACCTTTCGCATGCGGGCATTGGACGCCTGAGTTGGTGCAGCTGGCAGGGGGTATAGACGGACACGGTAAACCCGGACGCCCTTCCCGTCGCCTCGACTGGAACGAGGTACTGGCGTGGCAACCCGAAGCGATTGTAATTGCCTGTTGCGGTTTCACAGTGGAGCGCACTCTACAAGACTTGCCTGTTTTAGAGGCGATGCCGGGCTGGCACGAGTTGCCCGCTGTGCAACGCGGAGCGGTGTTTGTGGCAGACGGCAATGCATACTTTAGTCGTCCATGCCCGCGCCTTGCCGATGCGCTGGAGTGGCTGGAAGCGCAGTTAGAAAGCTGTCGCGCCCCCGCAAAGCTTGCCTGAGAAGCGGTTCAAGAAATTGACAGCTGAAGTCGTTGCGCTGCAAGCCAAGCCCGCCTGCGCAGGCTAAACATGGTATCGGCGTCC
>JAUQOS010000046.1:0-14943 GCA_030550775.1 Armatimonadota bacterium | reverse complement strand
TCGGCGTCCTCGCGCACGACCACAAGCCGACACAGGGCAGCTTTGCTTGCACAAGAACCTGCAGCTGTCTATTTCCACACAGCCCCTCGGCATAGATCGCAACTTGAGCCACCATAACCCAAGCTGGCACACACATAAGACCCCTCGCCCCTTACTTAGAGTGGTAGAGCCACCGCCGCACAAATGAATCGGTCATTCTCAGCGGAGCAAGGAACCTGCCCACGCAAACCGAATAGGGAGCTACTTGGGTTATAATAATGCCTCATCGGGTACTCCTTCGGCTGAGGGTATCCCTGGGCAGACATTTTAGAAGAGAACCAACTGGTTAGCAAATCATGACTGAAACGATGATAAAAAAACCGCTACCAAAAGTGGCATTGACAGGGTCGCTGGAGCGTGGCTACTCCATCTGGTTTGCGATGGTGGTCGCGCTTTTCGTGATGAGCCTGCAGCTTTCCAACATTATCGCTGCCAAAATCATCACAGTAGGCGGGCTCGCGCTCTCAGCGGCTATTGTTATTTTCCCAGTGAGCTACATCATCGGAGATGTGCTAACCGAGGTGTATGGCTATCGTCGCGCCCGATTGGTGATTTGGATTGGTTTTTTGTGCAATCTGCTGACGGTATTGGTGGTGAGCGCCGTGATTGCACTGCCTCCTGCGCCGTTTTGGGGGCATCAGCAGGCATACGAGACGGTGTTGGGCGTGGCGCCGCGCTTGATGGCTGCCTCGCTGATTGCCTACTTAGTGGGCGAGTTCACCAACTCGTATGTGTTGGCGAAACTTAAGATTGCTACTCAGGGGCGCTGGCTCTGGATGCGCACGATTAGCTCCACGCTGATTGCCCAGCTGCTAGACACCGCGATCTTCACAGGGGTGGCGTTCGGGGGTGTTTACCCAATGGCGACGCTTGCGCAGATTGCGCTGGCGGAGTGGCTCGCCAAAACTGCTTACGAGGCAGCGGCGACCCCGCTTACCTACCTGGTGGTGGGCTTTTTGAAGGCGCGCGAAGGCGTGGATGTGTACGACACCGACACGCGCTTCAACCCCTTTGTGGTGTGGGAGTAGCGTGCTATTTCAGCAGGGGCGATTCCCAGTAAATGGGTGTCGTGCAGCTGTTGGTGGCGGGTTTTGATGCTTGCTGAAGGCGCGTGTTCGCCGCGCCCAGCAGCGCAGCGATGGCTACAATCCAAACCAGCCAAACGAGCCATTTGCGCATCTGATTTGCCTCCTGTGGATACCCTCGCTATGGTAGAGGCGACGACGAGCGATCTCGATTCAACCTACCGCTGTTCCACCAGCGCGGGGGTGTAGGGCATGCGATTGCGCCGTTCGAGGGCGGCGCGCACCAGCCCCACAAACACGGGGTGGGGGCGGTTCGGGCGCGACTTGAACTCTGGGTGGAACTGCCCAGCCAAGAAAAAGGGGTGCCCCGGCAACTCAATCATCTCCACGAGGCGATTATCGGGCGATACACCGCTGAACACCAGCCCGTGCTGCTCCAGCAATGGGCGATACTCGTTGTTGACTTCGTAGCGGTGGCGGTGGCGTTCGTAGATAACGGTGTCGCCATACACCTGTGCGGCCAGCGAGTTGGGCAACAATCGGCACGGGTAGGCTCCTAAGCGCATCGTGCCGCCCTTATCGCCGATGGTGCGTTGCTCGGGCAATAGGTGAATCACGGGGTGCGGGGTGGTGTGGTCAACCTCTTCGGTATGTGCCCCTTCCAGCCCCGCCACATGACGAGCGAACTCGATCACTGCCATTTGCATTCCATAGCAGATGCCATAAAAAGGCACGCCCTGCTCGCGGGCGTAGCGGATGGCACGCAGCTTGCCCTCCACGCCGCGCGCGCCAAAACCGTGCGCCACCAAAATCCCGTCCACGCCTTGCAGGCGCGTTTCCACATCCACTTGCTCCAGCTCCGACGAATCGACCCACTCGATTTCAACGGCGGCGTCGTGGGCAGCGCCTGCGTGGGCAAACGCTTCCGCGATGCTCAGATAGGAGTCGCGGTTCTCGATGTACTTACCCACCAGGGCGATGCGACAGCGATGCGCGGGACGCTTGAGACGCGCCACTATCTGCTCCCATTCGCGGTGGTCGGGGGGTAGGTCGGGCAGCCCCAAGCGACGCAGCACCAATCGCCCCAGCCCCGCTTGCTCAAACAGTAGCGGGATTTCGTAAATCGTGTCTACATCCAGCGACTCGATAACGGCGTTCTGCGCCACATCGGTAAACAGCGAGATTTTGGCGCGCACATCGTCGGGCAGCGGCACGCGCGTGCGACAAATCAGCACATCGGGCGTGATGCCAATCTCGCGCAGCTTGATGACACTGTGTTGCGTGGGCTTGGTTTTGATCTCGTTCCACCGCCCCACCGTGGGGATTAGCGTAACATGCACATACATCACATTTTCGGCGCCAGCATCTTTGCGGAACTGACGAATAGCTTCCAGAAACGGCAAGCTTTCTATGTCGCCCACGGTGCCGCCTACTTCCACGATGACCACATCGGCGTTCTGCTCGCGCCCCACGCGGCGGATGTGTTCTTTGATTTCGTCAGTGATGTGGGGAATGACTTGCACCGTTGCGCCCAAGTAATCGCCCCGACGCTCTTTGTCAATCACGCTTTTGTAGATGCGCCCTGTGGTGACATTCGAGTTGCGCGTGCAGTTCACATCCAGAAATCGCTCGTAGTGCCCCAAGTCTAAGTCGGTTTCCGCGCCGTCATCGGTGACGAACACCTCGCCGTGTTGGTAGGGGTTCATTGTGCCTGCGTCGACATTGATGTAAGGGTCCATTTTGAGGGGGGCAACTTGGTAGCCCCTGCTGCGCAGGAGCCTACCGATACTGGCGGCGGCGATACCCTTTCCGATTGAGCTAACCACGCCGCCCGTGACGAAAATATACTTAGTTGACACAGCATCCGCCTCCTTTGTGGCGAAGTCGGTATATTGTACCAGAAACAGGGTGCGCTCACTCCTCGAGGAAGGGCGTTATCGCGTCGCGCATAGCGGAGATGGGCGCCGCGTGCCCTGTCCAACGCTCGAAAGCGAGCGCCCCTTGATGCACCAGCATGCCCAAGCCATCCACGGTTTTCAGCCCATGCGCGGCTGCCAACTGCAGAAAGCGTGTCTGGCGAGGGCGGTAGACTAAATCGCACGCCCATGCCGTGGGCGGCACGAGTTGCCAAGCAACTGGGGGCGTGCTGTGCACATCGGGCGCCATCCCCAGCGAGGTGCTGTTCACGACGCCGTCCAGACGCGGCAGGAGGGCCTCCAGCGCGTGAAGCGGAATAGCTTCGGCACCGAACGCCTGCGCCAGCAGCAGGGCGCGCTCGTAGGTGCGGTTGGCAATATAAACTCGGCACCCGCGTTGGGTGAGAGCATACACTACCGCCCGCGCCGCACCTCCTGCCCCCAGCACCAGCACCGTGTGCCCTGTGGGGTCAACACTTGCTTCCAACAAGGCGCGGAGAAAACCTTCCGCATCGGTGTTGTCGCCCATAAGCTGCCCTTCGTGCCAAAACAGCGTGTTCACCGCGCCGATGCGCGCCGCCGCATCAGTGAGCCCATCCAGCAGCGGTATCACCGCTTGCTTGTGCGGAATGGTCAAGTTCAGCCCCCGAATGCCCAGCCCGCGCATGCCCGTAACTGCCTGCGGCAGCAACTCGGGGGGCACCTCGAAGGCTAAATAAACCCAATTGAGCCCAAGCGCTTGAAAAGCCGCGTTGTGCATCGCGGGCGATAGCGAATGGCGCACAGGGTAACCCAGCACACCCACCAGCTGCGTGTGCGCATCCACGCGGAGCATAGTGCGATTGTACCTCTATCGGATGGCGCTTGCCTATGCCGCGCTCGCCTTGCGAGGGCGCGTGAGCGCGCCCAGAATCGCGCCAAGTATCAGCATAACGCTTCCCCAAGTGAATAGGCGTTGCGCCACATCAACAGCCCAAGTCCCCCCTGTATCGCGGAGCAGAAGAGGGGTCAAAAGCCACAACTGCAGCGCAGGTGAATTCCCGGCATCCGCGAAAAGCAGCAGGTGTACCAAAAGCGGCAGCACGATTATTCCCACCAGCACTGCGATGGTTAGCGCGCGCGCCCCTGCGAGGCTCCTACCCCCAAGCAGCACTGAACAGTAGCGCCCAATCCCCCAAAACAACACCGAGATGCCCGCGAAGTAGGTGATGTGCCCAATCAGCATCAACCAAAACTCGGGGTCCAGCGTCGGTAATGTGCGCGGGGTTGCCCAGGCAAATCCTGCGAAGACGGCACCAATCGTCAACACCCACAGCGCGCTTAGAAACGGTAGGGCACCCGACGGCGCAGGCGTGAACATCTTGGAGAGCCGAAAAACGCCGTCGTTGGGGCAGGGCTTATCGTCATCCTGACCGAAGGGGCTGATCCACGCTGCCAACGCTAGGATTGGCAGCATACCGAACAAAATCAGCACCCCTGCTTCAGGAGTGTTGAAAGCCGCTGCGCCCAGCGAACTCACGGAGCCGGGGGTCAATAGCGGCACCAGACTCACAAATACCGCCAAAGGCACTATCAGCAGTACCTGTCGCCGCACGGAGGGCAGCACATCCTTGTCATACAACCCCACCTTGCGCGCCGCCGCCGTCAGAATCAGGCGGGTAAGGAGCAAATTGAGTACCACCGCCACCACCCAGCTGGGCAATCGGAAGTGTATCAAGTTCAACTCCGCATCGGCGGCTACGGTCGCTGCAAACGGGTTGAGCAGAGCCAACGGAAACATCAAGGGCACTCCCGTGAGCCCACTCGCGACCGATAATCGATAGGCGCCCTGAACTAACACCAAAATGGCGGTCAGCCCCAAGAAGGCAGCCACGCGGGTATAGCTCCACAGCACCGCTAAGGTAGAGTTGCGCGCATACACTGAAGTGAACAGCGCAATGCTGCAGAGCGAGAGCGAGCTAAACGCCACAATCACATAAGCACGCACCAAATCGCCAAACGATACGCCCCCCAACAACACGCACACGGCAGTAATCGGCATCGTGAGCGCCAGCAGCAACACAACGAAAGCGAACGATGCCACCAACTTGCCCACCAACAGCTGGCGCGCAGTCAGCGGCGTGGCAAGCAGCAAATCAATCGTCTTGCGCTCGCGCTCTAAAGTAATTGCGTTTGCCGTTAGCGCAGGGGCGATGAGGGCTATCAGCGAAATCAGCGTGCCCATCACTGTGTAGTAGAACCCTAGCAGCGCGTCTTGCAATCGGTAGGGGTTGCTCAGTCGTTGCGAATCGCCCACCACCCATTCATAAGCGAGAACGACAATCAGCACCATAAACGCCAAGTAGAAGGCTTGTAGGCGATAGCTGCGCCCAAGCCGCATGCGCACCCGAAGCTCGCGCCCAATCACAGGGTTCGCCAAGAACTGCGTGAAGACACCCACCAGATAGTTCCGCCAATCAATAAGCGCTGCTCGGATTGCTGCCACCGCGCTCACCTGGGCACTCGAGTTGCCCATGGGGCAGGAAACTCCTGCTTTACCTGTAAAAGTTGTGGTAGGGAGGCGACCTGCGATGAAAGCAGCGCGACTATACGGTTACGGTCAACCGTTTGTGATTGAGGAAGTGCCGACGCCGACGATTGGCGAGGGCGAAGTTCTGGTGAAGGTGGAAGGCGCGGGCTTCTGCCACAGCGACATCCACATCCTCGACGGTGAACTGCGTCTGATTCCGAAGTTTCCGCACACGCTGGGTCATGAGAACGCGGGCGTTGTTGCCCAAGTAGGGCGCGGCGTGAAGGCGGTAAAAGAGGGCGACCCTGTGGTGGTCTATGGCGGCTGGGGGTGCGGCTATTGCCGTCAGTGCGTGATGGGGCACGAGCAGCTGTGCATTCAACCGCAGTGGGTGGGTATTTCGGAGCATCAAGGTGGTTATGCCGAATACTTGCGTGTGCCGTCGGAGCGCTACTTAGTGAAGCTTAGTAAGCTTGCGCCGCGCGAGGCGGCACCGCTGGCAGACGCTGCGCTCACGCCCTACCGCGCTGTGAAACGCGCCTTGCCCTACCTGTATGCCGACGGCTGGGCGCTGGTAATCGGCATCGGCGGGTTGGGGCAGTTTGGCGTGAAGCTGCTGCGCGCCCTGTCGGGCATCCGCATCATCGCGGTGGATATCGACGACCACAAACTGGAGCTGGCACGCCAGCATGGCGCGGATGTAGTGTTCAACTCCACCAAGCAACCCGACCTCGCCCAAGCGATTATGGATCTCACGCGCGGCGAGGGCGTGCAGGCAGTGTTCGACTTTGTGGGCAGCGAGCAGACCTTAGCACTGAGCATCGGCGTGGCTGCCAACGGCAGCAAAGTCACTCAACTGGGGTTGGCTGGCGGCACCGCCCGCTTGAAGGTGCTCGAAAACAGCCGCTTCGAAGTGGTATACGAGTTCACCTTGTGGGGCAACCTGCAAGAGCTGCGCGAGGTGGTGGCGCTGGTGGAATCGGGGCGCGTTAGCCCTATTCCTGTGGAGTTCTACCCGCTGGAGCAAATCAACGAAGTGTACACGAAACTCAAGGCAGGTCAAATCGCAGGGCGTGCCGTCATCACACCCTCGCCCGCATGACGAAACCCCCACACCAAGGGGGTAGGTTCTAAACCTGCCCCTCTAGCATCTTCTGCGCGTGGAGGAACTGCGCGCAGGAAAACCCTTGCGCGCCGCGAAACCTTAGCAACGGAGGAGTTGCCTATGCAATATACGCATCTTGGTCGCTCTGGGTTGTTGGTGAGCCGTTTATGCTTGGGTACGATGAACTTTGGTCCGCACACCAGCGAGGAAGACGCCTATCGCATTATGGATCGGGCGCTGGAGCTGGGGATCAACTTTTTTGATACTGCCAACACCTACGGCTGGGTCAAAGGTGAGGGGATTACCGAGCAGATTATTGGGCGTTGGTGGTCGCAAGGCGGGGGCAGGCGCGAGAAGGTGGTGATTGCCACCAAAGTGTACGGCGTGATGGGCGACTGGCCCAACGAATCGCGTCTATCCGCGCTCCACATCAAGCGTGCCTGCGAAGCCAGCCTGCGCCGCCTCAAAACCGATTACATTGACCTCTATCAAATGCACCACATTGACCGCGAATGCCCGTGGGAAGAAATCTGGCAAGCGATGGAGCAGCTCTATCGCGAGGGCAAGATTTTGTATGTGGGCAGCAGCAACTTCGCAGGGTGGCATATCGCGCAAGCGCAGGAACTGGCAAAGCAACGCCACTTTATGGGGCTGGTCTCCGAACAGAGCCTTTACAACCTCAACGCACGCATGATTGAGCTGGAAGTCATACCGGCATGCCAGCATTACGGAATCGGGATTATCCCGTGGAGTCCGCTGGCAAGCGGGTTGCTGGGTGGCATTCTCAAGGGCGTGCGCGAGGGGCGGCGCGCCTCCGAAGGCGTGCAAAAGATGCTGGAAAAGTACCGCGACCGCATCGAAAAGTACGAAGCGTTCTGCGAGGAGCTGGGCGAGGAGCCAGCCAATGTCGCCATCGCATGGCTGCTGCACCAGCCTGCGGTCACAGCACCGATTATCGGACCCCGTACGATTGAGCAGCTGGATGGCGTGATGCGCGCGTTGGAAATCAAACTGGATGAGGAAGCGCTCAAGCGGCTGGATGAAATCTTCCCGGGTCCGGGCGGTCCCGCGCCCGAAGCGTATGCATGGTAGGTCGGTTCAACGCGGGGGATGGAACGGTTTGAGCCGCGAACGGAACGCGGCGGCTCAAGCCGTTCCTGGTAAAACCCTCAAGCGCTGCGTCTACTGGGAACTTTCGGGCGTGCCGATGGGATACAATTAGGTACTGGAGGAGCGCATCGCGTGAGAGCCAAGTGGATTCGTGGGGGGCTGAGCCTGCTGGCGCTAGGGTTGGTGTTCGCCAGCGGCTGGCTCACTCGGCGGATAGTTGCCTACCACGCCTTGCACCGCGGCTCGGAGGTGGTGGTGCAGCGCGATTTTGCGCCCGCCTTAGCCGACGCTCGCACCCCAACTCCAAACCCCAAAGTCTCCGAGCCAGCAATGGTGCAACTGTACAACAACGTGCTCTACCTTGTGCGAGAGCAATATGTGGAGCCTGTTAAAACCGAGCAGTTGACCTACGGTTCGCTGGAGGCGTTGCTGGCATCGCTGAACGACCCTCGCTCGCAGTTTTTGCGCCCTGAGCAGCACGAAAACCTTGTGCGCGCGCTCAGCGGCGAGGTTGGAGGCATCGGCGCCGTGTTGGCGGTAGTGAATCGCAAAACCACTCTGCGCGTAGGCAACGAGACTGCGCCGCTGGAGCAGAGCTTGCTGACGGTCGTGGCAGTGCTGCCCAACTCGCCCGCCGAAAAAGCAGGGCTGAAACCCGGCGATGTGATAGATGAAGTTGACGGGCGTTGGGTGCTGTCGGAGAACCCCTACGCGGAGGTGGTGGAACTGCAGCGGATGCATAGCCCGCGTGACCAAATCCGCCAAGCCAGCGAGCGCGCTCGCCAACGCGCCCTCAACAGCATCACCCTCAGCGAAGCCACTGCGCAGCTGAGCCAAATCCCCAAGCCCAACGAAGCAAAACCGCTGGAGCTAACCATCAAGCGCGGCGGACAAACGCTCAAAGTGCGCGTTGAGCGCGCCACCACCCGCGTGCGCCCCTTGGAATACCGCATGCTGAAAAATCGCTGGGGCTACCTGCGCCCGAACCTAATTAACGCCACAGCGGCACGCGAGTTTGCTCACGCGCTGCGCACCCTCAAACAGGGCGGCGCCAAAGGTTTCGTGATTGACCTGCGGGGCGTTGCCATCGGACAGCAAGAACCTGCCCTGCAAATGCTCAGCCTACTGGTTTCCAAGCGCCAAGTAGCGCAAGTGGAATACCGCGACGGCAAAACCTATAAGAAGCGCCCACTGACCCTACCAAAGGCTCCACAGGCTGTGGGCATGCCCATCGCCGTGCTGGTAGACCGCGGCACCTACAACATCGCTGAGCTAATGGCAATTGCCATTCGGCAGGGGGCACAGGCGCGCATTATTGGAATGCCCACTTTTGGCGAAGCCTCGCAGACGAACCTCTACCAACTCAAAGACGGCTCCGCCTTCACGCTTACGGTGGGGCGCTACTTGGGCAACGATGGCACGGCGTTCCACCAGCGGGGCGTGCAGCCTGACGCGCGCGTGCCTGCAGAACCGCGCATGCGCGGGCAACCCGGCGCCGACCCTGCCTTAGAACGCGCCCTCCAGTGGCTGACCACTCAGGAGAAGCGAGCATGAAACGCGCAGGACGCACGCGGATCGGATTGTTGCTTCTTATGCCCGCACTGTTTGTAGCGGGCTATGTCAGCGCGGCGGGCTATCACGCCCTCGTGCCCTACGCCCCCTCGTGGCTGGGCAGTGCACGCGCAGCACTCAACCCCACCGACGCCTTTCGCACCGTCCTCGCCGAGATCGAAGCGCACTTTTACGGCGAGCCACCTGCCATCGACAAACTTACCTACGCCAGCATTGAGGGCATGCTTGCGACGCTGAACGACCCCTACACCCGTTTTATGGACCCTGAAGCGTTCCGCCGCATGCAGGAGGATACCACAGGGAGCTTCACAGGCATCGGCGCGTTGCTGGAAGACGCTCCCGGCGGCGCACGCATCGTGCGCCCACTACCGAACAGCCCTGCCGCCCGCGCAGGGCTGCAACCGGGCGACATCATCATCGCGGTGGACGGTAAAAGCCTCGAGCGAGTAAGCCTCGACGAAGCCGTGCGCATGATTCGCGGACCGCGTCGCACCACCGTGCGCCTCACCATCCGCCGCAACGGGGTCGATGAACCGTTCACCGTTGCTATCGAGCGCGATCTCGTGGAAAGCCCCACCGTCGATGTCTACCTAGAAGACCAAGAGAACAAGATTTATCGCATCTGGCTGCAGAACTTCAACGAGAAAGCGCCGCAACTGCTGGACCGTGCCCTCACCGAAATCCAACAAAACGGCGCGCGTGCCTTGATCCTTGACCTACGCGCCAACCCCGGTGGACTGCTAGACGCCGCGATTGAGGTAACGAGCCGCTTTGTGCCCGGCGAGCGCGTAGTCGTGAGCATCGTGGGCAGAGAAGGTTTGCTGGAGCGACGCGAAACCCTGCGCGGACGCTATCGCAACCTAAACATCCCTATCGTGGTGCTCATCAATAGCGGCAGCGCTAGCGCATCGGAGATTGTGGCAGGCGCGCTGCGCGACCACAAAGTCGCCATGCTCATCGGTGAAGATTCGTTTGGCAAAGGCTCGGTGCAAACAGTTATCCCCACCTCACGCAATACAGCGGTCGCTATCACCACCGCCAAGTATCTCACCCCCAGCGGCTACGACCTGAACGCGAAAGTGGTAGACGGCAAGCGCATCGGTGGACTGAAACCCGACATAGAAGTCAAAAACCCCGAAGATTGGCGCATGACCGAAGAGGACAAGGCGCGCGACGCGCAACTACAAAAAGCGCTAGAGGTGCTGCGCGAACGCATTGGCGCCAGCAAACCCAGTGAAGGCGTCCTGCGTGCCCAACACGACGCGGAGGTGAACCGATGATTCTGTACATGGGCGCCGACCACGCAGGCTACGCCCTCAAAGAGTTCCTCAAAAACTACCTGCTCCAGCAGGGCTACGAAATTGTGGATGTGGGCGTCTATTCCGAAGAGCCTGCCGACTACCCCGATGTGGCGCACAAACTCACTGCGCAGCTGGTGCAAGAAGAGCAACCCGCCTTGGGCATCCTGATCTGCGGTACGGGTATCGGCATGAGCATCGCAGCGAACAAACGCCTCGGCATCCGCGCTGCCAACGCCAGCGAACCTGTGTCGGCAGCTTTAGCCCGCGAACACAACAACGCCAATGTGCTCTGCTTGGGCGCGCGCGTGGTCGGACCCGAACTGGCACGCGCCACCGTGGAAGCGTTCCTGCGCACAGGCTTCAGCCCCGAGGAACGCCACCGACGGCGCGTCAGTAAATTAGAACTGATAGGAGGTGAAAGTCCATCCCGCACCGACTAACTGAAATCGGACAGGCAGAGCGTGCGATTTTGGTGTTCTGCCGCCCCGATCCATACGAAGAGGAATACTGGAACGATGAAATGCGCGCGTTAGCGCACTCCGCAGGCGTGCGAATCGTTGCCGAAGCGCGCCAAAAACGCCCCCTCCCCGATGTCGCTACCTACATCGGCAAGGGTAAAGCAGAAGAGCTGTTTCGCCTCGCCCGTGAACACGCAGCCGATGTGCTGCTGTTTGATGTGGAACTCAACCCTGTGCAGCAGCGCAACCTCGAACAAATCACTCAAACGCGCGTGATTGACCGCACCCAGCTGATTTTAGACATTTTCGCGCAGCGGGCACGCTCGCGCGAAGGCGCGCTCCAAGTGGAGCTGGCACAGCTGCTATACCTGATGCCGCGTCTGTCGGGCAAAGGTGTGGCGCTCTCGCGCTTGGGCGGTGGCATCGGCACCCGCGGACCCGGCGAGACCAAGCTGGAGATTGATAAACGGCGCATTCGCGAGCGCGTAGCACACTTGCGCCACGAAATTGAAGAGCTACGCCGCCAGCGCACGCACCAGCGCAGCTCTCGCCGCAAGTTGCCCTTCCCCAGCGGCGCCATCGTGGGCTACACCAACGCGGGCAAATCCACCCTACTGAATGTGCTGTCGGGCGCACAAACCTATGTGGATAACCGTCTGTTCGCCACGCTGGATCCCACCACCCGCCGCGTGGTGCTGCCCGACGGCTGGTCGGTGCTACTTACCGACACCGTTGGCTTCGTGGAGAACCTGCCCCCGATGCTGCTGGAAGCGTTCCACGCCACCCTAGAGGAGGTTCGCGAGGCGGACTTCCTGTTGCATGTGATTGACATCTCCAGCCCGCACTGGGAGCTGCAACGCGACGCGGTGGAAACCACGCTGGTAGAGCTGCAAGCCGATCAGAAGCCCATCATCACGGTGTTCAACAAGGCGGATTGCGTGCGCGACCCCGCGTTGCTGCGCCAGCTGGTGGCGGAAACGCCTAACTCGGTCTACATCTCTGCTAAGTTTGCGCAGGGCATCCCGCACCTGATGGATCGCATCGTGGCGACGGTGCAGAGCATGCTGGTAAGCGTAGATGTGTGGCTGCCTTACGAGGCGACCGCACTGCTGGCAGAGTGCTACGAATATGGGCGCGTGCTGTCAGTGGATTACCACGAGCAGGGCATTCACCTGCGGGCACAGGTGATTCCATCGGTGGCAGCCAAGTTGCGCGAGCGACAGAAATAGGGCTACGGGGCTTCAGTCGGCGGCACAGTGGGCTCGGCAGTAAGCCCCCCAAACAGCCGCTGGATAACCGCGCCGACAGTGAGCATTAACCAGTACAGCCCCAACGCCCAGCCCAACAGCGGCACCCATACCACCACCACGATGAGCAAAGTGCCCACAAGCACACACCAGCCGGGCGTTGGCTCCGCCACGCCGAAGATGTGCAACACTCGCTCGCCCACGCGCCACGCCAACGCCCCATACCCTACCAGAAACGCCAGCCCCACCAACAGCCCCAGCAGTCCTACGGTTAGTTGCGTGGCTGTTTGCGCAGGGCTACCTTGAGGCGCATTTTGCGCAATCGTGCCCAGAATTACCACCAGTATCGCCACCAGGGCGACCACTGTCAGCCCACTCGTGAACGCCCTGCGTTCCTCACGGTGCAGCTGCAAGAGGTAGTGCGCTGTCAACCCCCGAAACAGCGCCACATCCGCAATCCCAACGCTTGCTAAAGCTAAGTATAGCAACGCCAACCCTAAAATGCCTTCCATCGTCGTTGAACCTCTGCTATCCAGCGGTGCATCGTATGGGCATAGCTGTGCAACGGCTTGGTGATGATGCGCGGCGGCGCATAGGTCGAGAGATGGCTTAGCGTGGGGCGCCACGCGCTGCTGTGCCACGCGATTAGCAAAGCCATCACGGGGCACATGGCGAGCGCCAATCGGGGCACCAGGCGTGGCTCTGGCTCAGGGGCGGGCAGGCGTGGCATCGGCGCGGGCAGCGTGGGCAGCTCGCGCAGCGCGTTTGCTACGGCGTACCAATCGGCGACCTTTTGCCTACAAGCCGAGCACTCCCGCAGATGCTGCTCCACGCGCAGACGGTCAGAGGCACTTAGCCAGCCCTCGGTGTAGGCGTGCAACAACGGTTCCAACAAGTTGCACGCGCTTTTCATTCGCCCAGTTCCTCCTGTAGCCACTGGCGCAGGCTCTCGCGGGCGCGATAGAGCCAAGTCTTAACAGTGCCCTCGGGCACATCCAGCGCCCGCGCCACTTCTGAAACCGATAGCCCTTCGTAGTAATACAGCAATACTGCTGCGCGCTGCAATACAGGCAGGCGCAGCAGCAGTCGTTGCAGAGTGCGCTGCCGTTCGCGCTCGTAAATGCGCTCCTCCAGCGTGGGGGTGGGCGGTTGCGCTTTGGCAGCCCGCTCCGTGTAATGCTGCTCGGTCTGGCGCGCGCGGCGTGCATTTAGGCACACCCGCGCTGTGAGACACAGCAGCCACGTGGAGAAAGGTTGCGCAGGGTCATACATCGGCAGGCGCGTGTAGGCGCGCAACCACGCCTCCTGAGCGGCGTCCTCGGCAGCACTTGCCTCGCCCAGAATGCGGAACGCCAGCGAGAACACGCGATCGCGATACCGCGCCACCAGCGTATCAAACGCCGTCGTCTCGCCCCGTAAACACCGCTCCACTAACTGCGCATCGCTTGCCATCGCGTCGCGTCCTCTACGCTACTTCACCTTGCGCACAGCTTGCACCAGCCACTGGTTGCTGGTGGCGCTCCCTTCGGTCAGCGCGCCCCAGTCCGCCAGCGAAAGCATGCGGATGGCTGCGGGGTCTAATTTGCCGTCGCCCTTGCCTTTGGTGTCGTCGGTGATGGTAAACTGGTTCCACAGTAAGCGTTTCGGCTCGGGTTTGCTTTCACCGCCCGCTTCAAAGGTTGCCATCCACCGCTCGCCGTCAGCCTCCTCCACGAACATTGCCAGCGTGGTGGGCGTTTTCACTTGAATCACCACTTCCACGCCGCGCGTGTCGCGCAAAGCATTCGGCTCCACCATGCGCAGCGTGCCGAAAATGTACGGAAACGGCGCATTATATTCCACGCGCATGCCGCCTACCTCGCGCCGGATGGTGGTGAACAGTGTGCCCATCCACACCAGATAGTCGCGTCCGAAGTCATCCAGCGCATTGGGGTCGCGCGTGCGTGCGGGTGGCGTGCCGAGAAACTCAAACTCGTCCAGCCACAGCATGCGAGTGCCTGTCTGGTCGCCGAACAGAACCGCCGCCTCCGAACCAGCCAAGAACAGCGCGCTCACATCTATCAGCCCGATGCCCTGCGCCTCGTCCATATCCAGCTTGCCGTTTTGAGGCTTGGTGTCTTCTGCCAGCATAAAGTCACTCAGGGCGATGGTGACCTGTTGCCACTGATTACCGCTGACCCAGAAGGGGGCATGCCACCGCTCGCCGCTCTCCTCTTGCACGCTGAGGGCAAATAGTGCGGGGCGATCGGCTTTGATCCAGAAACGGAAGCCCTGCGCCCAAGTTTCGGGCTGTAGGTAGATAATCGCGTTGAGTTTGCCTTTGGCAACGGCGTAGGTATAGCGCAGGGCGCGTTTGCCCACTTTCACATCATTGGGGTTTTCCGTGAGTTCCACAGTGCCCCCCGCGCCGGGCAATACAAACCACCCATGTTGGGCATCCTCGAACCCGATTACAGAACGTGCTCCTTGCGCCCAAACCACGATTAGCGCAACCGCCAGCCCACAACTCATCCACGTTCGCATGGCTCTCTCCACCACAGTATACACCTGTGGGCAAGCGCAGGTTGCACAAAAAAGCTGATAAGCGGCTGTCACCCCGAGCGCAGCGGGGGGCTCTACTGCGGGGTCTATTCAGATACCTCGCCTGTGGCTCGGAATGAC
>JAUQOS010000045.1 GCA_030550775.1 Armatimonadota bacterium | reverse complement strand
AAGCTCTTCAGAGCTATAAAGCGGCGGGCTATCCGAACGGTCTCGCTAAAGTGTACAACAATCTTGCCGATGTGTGCATGCGTCAGGGGTTGCTGGAAAAGGCGGAGGAGTGGTTGGAACAGGCGCGGCGAGTCTGTCAGCAAGGCGGGTGTTCGTTGTATCTACAGGGAATAATCTCGATTACTGAGGCGCAGGTGCGAGCTACCCAAGGGCGTCACGAAGAAGCACGAAAGTTGCTCGAGCAATGTCGCCAAATAGCGCACGCCGTCCCCACTTTGAGTCAGGCGTTGGCAGAGGGAATAGAGTATCTGAAGTCAAGGATGCCCCAGCGGGCAGGTGTGCCATAACGCACAAAAAAGTGGAGCCTCTCAGGCTCCACGAGAGGGAGGTGGGGTTCGCAAGGCTGTGCGGAGGCAGAGCAGTTGCTTTTTCACCGTTGCGGCAGGGGAATATGAGCGCGCAGCATCCGCTGTGGCTTTCGTGGTCCTTAGGGTATCGTCGGCGTCGGATTGAGGTGGGGTTTAGTGTATTGTGTCGGCTGTTGCCGCGTTCGGTTCCCGCGGTGGCAGCACGTGGGTTTGAGTTGCAGATGTATGCGTTGGTATGGCGTGCTCTATCGACTGTCCACGGGGAGCAGCTTGGGTTACTGTAGCGCAACGAGTTCGCCCAGCACGCCATCGGGGGTGAGGTCGGTGATGCGCACGTGAACCAGCTGCCCCGCAAGGCTCGGTGAAGCAGCAAACTCCACCTGCAGATAGTGGTCGCTGGTGCCTGTCATCAAGCCCGACAGCTTGGAGCGACTTTCCACCAGCACGCGCTCTGTCGTGCCGATAAATCGCGCGGCGTAGCGACGCGCGGCCGCTTTGGCAACCTGCTGGAGTTGCTGGATCCGTTCCGACTTCACGGGTTCGGGCACTTGGTCGCGCATCGCCTCGGCGGGCGTGTCGGGGCGGGGCGAGTAGCGGAACAGATGCGCACGGCAAAACTCTACCTGCTCCACGACCTTGCAGGTGTTTTGGAACGCTGCCTCATCCTCGCCCGGAAAGCCCACCATAATGTCGGTGCTGATAGCGCAGTTGGGGATGCGCGCTCGAATGCGCTGGATAAGCTCCAAGTAGAAGGCTTGGTCGTAGGGGCGGTTCATCGCCTTGAGCACGCGCGAGTCACCGCTTTGTAGGGGAATGTGGAAATGCGGGCACATTTTAGGGTTGGTGGCGGTTAGTTCAATCAAGTGGTCGGTGACCTGGGTAGGTTCGATGGAGCTGATGCGCAGGCGTTCCAGCCCTTCGATTGCGGTCAGCATCGCGCATAGCTCGGCGAGGTCAGGTCCACCGCTGCCCGTGGCGGCGCCGTAGTCGCCAATCAGCACGCCTGTGAGCACGATTTCGCGGTAGCCGTCTGCCACCATCGCACGCGCCTCTTCCAACACATCTTGGTAAGGCACACTGCGCATCACGGGGCGCGTGTAGGGGATGGAGCAGAAGCTGCAGTAGATGTTGCAGCCATCTTGGATTTTGAGCACGGCGCGGCTGCGCCGGCGGACGGGCGTCTCACCGCGTTGGCGCGCCTGCTCCAGCTGCGCCTTCAGGTGGGGGAAGTGCTCCAATACATACTCTACGGTGCGCAGTTTGTCGGGGTTGGGCACGACTAGGTGCGCCTCCGCGAGCGTTTCGCCGCGCCTAAGCGTAAACTGCGCATAGCAGCCCGTCATGACCACGATGGCGTTGGGGTTCTGACGCGCCGCGCGGCGGATGGTCTGGCGTGACTTTGCCTCCGCCGACTGCGTCACCGAGCAGGTGTTGACCACGTAGACATCGGCAGGGCTATCAAACGGCACGATCTCAAAGCCCTGCGCCTCGAAACTCTCTAAGATTTTTTGCGTTTCGTACTGATTGACCTTGCAACCTAAGGTTGTAAACGCTGCGGTTGGCATAACAAGTGCAATTGTACCACGCCCTGCCCGCGAGGTATAATCAGGGTGGAGGCGAGCCTTATGCAAAACGGCAACGGCACTATCCGCACCATCCGTTTGAAGGTGCGTCGGCAGGACGGGCCGAACGAGAAGCCCTATTGGCAAGAGTTCAGCCTGCCGTACCGCCCGAACTTGAACGTGGTTTCCTGCTTGATGGAAATTCAGCGCAATCCGGTGGATAGCGAAGGGCGCCCTGTCTCGCCCCCTGCTTGGGAAGCGGCGTGCTTGGAGCAGGTGTGCGGCACCTGCACGATGGTGGTCAACGGCAAAGTGCAGCAATCGTGTGCGGCGCTAATCGATCAGGTGGGCGTGCACAAGGGGGATACTATTGAAGTTGTGTTGGAACCGATGAGCAAGTTCCCCGTTGTGCGCGACCTGATTGTAGACCGCAGCCGCATGTTCGAGGCGCTCAAGAAGCTGCAAGCGTGGGTGCCTGTGGATGGCTACCACGACTTGGGACCCGGTCCGCGCATGGACGATGCCACACGCGAGTTGCGCTACGCCTTGGCGCGCTGTATGACCTGCGGATGCTGTATGGAGGCGTGCCCACAGTATAACGAGCATTCGGCGTTCATTGGGCCCGCGCCGATTGCGCAGGCACGGTTGTTCAACCTGCATCCTGTAGGGGCGACTTTGGCGAACGAGCGATTGGAAGTGCTGACGGGCCCTGAAGGCATCACGGGTTGCGGCAACGCGCAGAACTGCGTGAAAGTGTGCCCGAAAGGAATCCCGCTCACGCGCGCGATTGCCGAGTTGAACCGCGACACCACCATCTACCGCCTGAAGAAGTGGCTGGGGCTTATCCCAGACAAATTGGTGGGCGAGGGCGCTGAATAATGCGCATACTGGTCACAAACGACGACGGTGTGTATGCCGAGGGGATTCGCGTGCTGGCGCAGCGATTGCGTCCCCTCGGCGAGGTGTTTATCGTCGCGCCTGACCGCCCGCGCAGCGCCACAGGGCACTCCATTACCTTGCACAAACCCTTGCGCCTGCATCGCGTGCACCTGCCGGATGGTTCTATCGCTTACGCCACCAACGGCACGCCCACTGACTGCGTGACTTTGGGCGTGCACGCCGTGCTGAACCATCAAGTGGATCTTGTGGTGTCGGGTATCAACGCGGGTCCGAACTTGGGCTGGGATCTGACCTACTCGGGCACCATCGCCGCGGCGATTGAGGGCGCGATTCACGGCTTGAATGCTTTCGCCGTATCGCTGGCGGCGGAGGAAGTACTGCCCCTTGCCCGCGCGGAAGCCACCAACGAGCCGTTCCAAAGCGAGCTGCCACCGATGCACTATGAAACCGCCGCGCTGGCTGCCCTCAACATCGCCCGATTGCTCTGCGAACACCCGCTGCCCGAGCACACTTTCCTGAATGTGAATGTGCCTAACTTGCCTCCTGACCACATCAAGGGCTACCAAATCACCGCGTTGGGCAAACGGCAGTATGCCGACCGCATCGAGTCGCGTGTTGACCCTGCAGGGCGTCCCTACTACTGGCTCAGCGGCAGCTTAGTGGAGGAACGCGACCAACCTGGCACCGATGTGTACGCCGTCGCGCATGGCTATGTGTCCATCACCCCCATCCACTTAGACTTCACCGCCTACGAACTGCTGGAGCCGATGCAAGAGTGGCTCAGTAAAATGCGCCTCATTACGGATGGAGGCGTTTAGCCACGAGCAGCAAGACACGGTTGAGATCCCTCGCTGCGCTCGGAGAGACAAACGAGCCTGTCGTCGCACGCTGGGCAACGGCACAAATGCCGTCGTACCTGCCTGCTGTTGCACCTGCGCCAATGTACAGCTTTGTTTGAGTAAACAGCCCCCGACAGGAACCTATAACTGCGTCGCGAACTGCAGTGTTGATGTACCTGCTGGGCGTTGATGTGGGCACTTCGGGTGTGAAGGTGGTGTTGATTGACCGCAACGGTGCGGTAATCGCCAGCGCCAGCGAGTCGTATCCGCTCTACACTCCGCAGCCGCTATGGGCGGAGCAAGACCCCAATGACTGGTGGCATGCCACTTGCCGCGCGGTTCGTCAGGTGCTCGATGCGGCGCAGGTCTCGGCATCACAGGTGCAGGGCGTGGGTCTAAGTGGGCAGATGCACGGCTCGGTATTTCTGGACGAGCAAGGGGAGCCGATACGCCCTGCCTTATTATGGTGCGACCAACGCACTGCTGCGGAGTGCGCGTGGATTACCGAACGCGTGGGCGAGCAACAGGTGTTGCAAACCACGCTCAACCCCGTGCTGACGGGCTTTCAGGCGGGCAAGATTATCTGGCTGCGCAATCACGAGCCACACGCCTATGCCCGCATACGGCGCGTGCTGCTGCCAAAAGACTTTATTCGGTACCGACTCACGGGCGAGGCTGCTACGGAAGTCTCTGATGCGTCGGGCACCGCGCTGTTTGATGTGCCCAAGCGCGATTGGGCATACGACATGCTGGACACGCTGGAGCTGCCGCGCGAGTGGTTTCCGAAGGTTTACGAGTCGCCCGAAATAACGGGGCGCGTAAGTGCGTCGGCGGCGCAAGCCACTGGGCTGGCGGAGGGCACACCTGTGGTGGGCGGCGCAGGCGACCAAGCGGCAGGCGCGGTGGGCGTGGGCGTGGTGCAATCGGGGCGCGCCTCGGTTTCGGTGGGTACCAGCGGCGTGGTGTTTGCCCACTTAGAACGCCCCCAGGTAGACCCGCAATACCGCACGCACACTTTTTGCCACGCGGTACCCGGTGCGTGGCATGTGATGGGCGTGATGTTGATGGCAGGCGGTGCGCTGCAGTGGTACCGCGATACTTTTGCGCCTGAAGCGAGCTTCGAGACGCTGCTGGAGGAAGCAGCCCAAGTGCCTGCAGGTGCAGAGGGCTTGCTATTTGCGCCCTACCTGTCGGGCGAGCGCACGCCTTACCCTGACCCGCAGGCGCGTGGGGCATTTGTGGGGTTAACGATTGCCCACAAGCGCGCCCACTGCACACGCGCCGTGCTGGAGGGCGTGGCGTTCGGGCTGCGCGACTCGCTGGAAATCCTCAAGGCGATGGGCGTTCCGCTGGAGGAGCTGCGCCTCACGGGCGGCGGCGCCAAAAGCCCCCTCTGGCGCCAAATCTTGGCAGATGTGTTCGGGCAACCCGTGCATACCCTGCAGGCAGAAGAAGGACCCGCCTATGGTGCGGCGCTGCTGGCGGGCGTGGGCACGGGCGTATGGCAAAGCGTGCCCGACGCCTGCGCCGCAACAGTGCAACTGGCAAGCACAATCCCCCCCGCCCCTGAACGCCAAGCGTTCTATGAAACGCGCTATGCTCACTACCGCCGCCTTTACCCCGCGTTGCGCACCTTCTGGGTGTAGCACCACGCCCCAGTGGTACAATACTGCCCTGATGAAACACGGATGGCTACTTGTGGCAGGAATCGTTATGACAGGCGTGCTGCAGGCACAACCGGAGTTTCGCGGAATTTGGGTGGACGGCTTCAACGAGGGCATCCATACACCCGAGCAGATAGAGACCTTGCTCCAGCGTGTGCGCCGTGCGAACTTGAATGCGGTGATCGTGCAGGTGCGCAAGCGGGGCGATGCCCACTACACCTCGCCGTTGGAGCCAACCGCGGCGCAGCAACAGGCGGGCTTCGACGCGCTGGCATACCTGATTGAGCGAGCCCATCAAGGCTCGCCACGCATCGAGGTGCATGTGTGGGTCAACTGCCACCCGATTTGGCCTGGCAGCAGCTGGCCCCCCGACCCCAAGCACATCCTCAATCGCTACCCCGAAATCCAAACGGAGGATTACGACGGCAAGCGCGTCACTGAAGTGGGCTACGGGGGCGACTGGGGGCACCCGCTTTATCACGAGTGGTTCACCAAAGTCGCGTTGGATCTCGTGCGCCGCTATGATATTGATGGACTACACTTTGACTACATCCGCTACACGGGCGAGCGCTGGGGCTATAATCCGGTGAGTATTGAGCGGTTCAACCGTCGCTACGGACGCACGGGTAAGCCCGAGCCAACCGACCCGCTGTGGAAGCAATGGCGACGCGACCAAGTGTCGGCGGTGGTGCGCAAAATCTATGCCCAAGCAACCGCCTTAAAGCCCCAGCTGAAAATCAGCGCCGCGCTCATCACGTGGGGCGACGGCCCGCAGAACACCGACGACTGGGTCAACCGTTCCGCTTATCGTGCGGTATTTCAAGACTGGCAGGGCTGGCTCAAGGAAGGCATTTTGGATATTGCCATTCCGATGGTGTATTACAACGAGGCAAGCGAGCGCCACGCGGGGTTCTTTCGCCGCTGGGCGGATTTTTTGAAAGACCATCAGCACGGACGCATTGGTGTAATAGGCATCGGCAACTACCTCAACAGCATTGAAAACACCTTGCGCCAGATTGACTACGCGCGGCAGCCCACGCCAGCGGGCAACCGCGCTTACGGAATCAACTTTTTCTCCTACGCAGCAACTTCGGGCAACGGTACTGAAGGCGGTTCCAATCGCTATGAGGAGGAGTTCTATACTGCGCTGGGTAACTACTTCAAGGAGTGGGTGCCTACCCCCACACTGCCGTGGAAGGTTGCCCCAACCGCTGGACACTTGATGGGCACCGTGCTGCGTGCCGATGACTTACAACCTGTTGACGGCGCAACGGTGGAGGTGTATCAGGCTGGCTCGTTGGTACGCACCCTTAGCACCGATGGCAACGGCTTTTTTGCAGCGGTGCACCTACCTGCGGGGCTTTATTCGTTGGTCGTGCGCGCGGACGGGCTGCCCGCGCAGACGGTAAACCAGGTGTTTGTGGCAGCGGGCGGCGGCGTGAGCTTGCCGATTGTGCTGGGCAACCCAGATGCCCTAATTGTGCGCCGCTTGGCGAGCCTCCAAGCCCTGCCAGATGGCACAGCGGTACTGCTTCTTGGCAAAGTGGTTGTGCAGGATTGGCTTAGCTCCGATCAGCCGCTTATAGTGCGCGACGCGCTGGGCGAACAAACGGTTGCCGTGCAAGTGGAAGCGCCTGCGCTGCCTCTGCTACGGGATGATCGGGTGGCGGTTCAGGGGGTGTTGCGTACTTTGCCTGATGGCACGCGCGTTCTTGAGCAAGCCCACGTGCGGTGGCTGGGCGTGCTATGAGGAGCCTAAGGCACGGGCAGACTGCCCGTGCCTTACCGCTACTCTTGGGGCATATTGATTGTAAGCACGGGGCAGGTGGGCTGGCGTACCACCTTCTCTGTTACCGAGCCAAATACCCAACGCCGCCAACCCGTGCGCCCGTGCGTGGCAATCACAATCAAATCGATGCCTTTCTCCTTCTGGTAGTTGATAATCTCATCCGCAGGGTCGCCCCAAACCACGCTGGCAAACACCGTGATGTCCTTTGGGATGCGGTTGGCGATGAGCTCTTCCATTGAGCGTTCGGCTGCCGCGCGCAACTCGGTCTCGTACAAAGTCACCTCTACATTCACAGGCACGGGCACCACATGCAGGGGCGGCACTACATGCAGAATATGCAGCTCGGAACCGAAGTGTTGCGCCAGCTCCACTGCTGTATCGAGCGCTTCGTATGAGGGCTCGCTGAAGTCGGTCGGCGCTAAGATTTTTTTGAACGGTAGCCGCATTGCTTGCCTCCTTGTTTGGATTTTACCCGTGGCGGGCGACGAAGGTGCGTGGTTATGCAAGGGCTTGCAGCACGCGCGGGTGCACCACTGTGCCGCCGAGGGCAACCAGCGTCTCGCGGGCGATTTCGTCTTCGATCTCGGGCTTGGGGTCAGGCAGCATGCCTGCTTTGTGCAAGTGCGCGATAAGGTTGTACAGGTTGCGACTGTAAAGCAGGCTGGCATCGATGGGTGCGCTGGCAGCGAGGTTCACCGCGCCCACGATAGTGACCCCGTTGTGCTGGATGGTTTGACCCGCCACAGTGAGTTCACAGTTGCCCCCCCACTCGGCAGCAAGGTCTATGATGACGCTGCCTGCGGGCATGGCTTCCACCACGCGGCGTGGAATGAGCAGTGGCGCGCGCTTGCCAGGCACCGCCGCGGTGGTGATAATCACTTCTTGCTGTACCAAGTGCTCGCCCAGCAAATCTTGTTGGCGGCGCAGGGTTTCTTCCTCGAGGGCACGCGCGTAGCCTCCTGCCACTTCGGCTTGCTCCACCTGCAGGGGGATTTCAACGAACTTTGCGCCGACGCTTTCCACTTGTTCGCGGGTGGCGGGGCGCACATCGTAGCCCGACACCGCCGCACCGAGCCGCTTCGCGGTTGCCATCGCCTGCAAGCCCGCGACCCCCGCGCCAATCACAAACACGCGCGCAGGCGAGACCGTGCCAGCCGCGCTCATCATCAACGGGAACATGCGCGGCGAGAGGTGCGCTGCCAGTAGCACCGCTTTGTAGCCTGCTACGCTTGCCATCGAGGAAAGGGCATCCATGCTCTGGGCGCGGGTGATGCGCGGAATCAGCTCCATCGCGAACACGGTTGCGCCGCACGCTGCCAACTGCGCCACGCCTTGGGGGCGAAACAGCGGCTCCATAAAGCCAATCCACACCTGCCCTGGGCGCACATAAGGGAGATCTTGTTCGAAGTTGGGATTTGCGCCAGCGGTGCGCACGGTCAGCACCACATCAGCTCGTTCCAGCACTGCCTCGCGGGTGGGCAATATCGTTGCCCCCGCCGCTTGGTACGCCTCGTCGCTATGGTGGGCACCCGCACCCGCCCCAGATTGCACCAACACCTCATACCCCAACTTGGCGTAGCTGGCAACCAGCGCGGGAATGAGCGCCACCCGCTGCTCGTTCGGATAGGTCTCGCGCAAGATGCCAAGTTTCATGGCAGGAATTGTACACGAAGCGTTCACTTCTCGTCAAACATGCTATCGTGGCGTTGGCGGGGTTCGAGTGCGGGAGTTGTCGGCTGGTCTTAGGTGGATGCGATTCCTCAGCCTACGGGGAATGACGGGCGTGCCCACACAAGAATCTGCCCGCTGTTATTCCGAACCGCAGGCCGAGGAATCGCGCTGACAAAGGCAGTCTCCTACTCGCCCGTGCTAATGATCAGCTGCCCTGCGGTGCTGTCGTAGGCGACCTCGGCGTCCAGCACCTCGCGCAGGGCGGAGGCAGGCAGCAGCACGCGTCCGCGCGTGATGCGCAGCGGCACTTCTGGCGTGATGGGCGCGCCATCCACGAGAATTCGGTTCTCGCGCACTTGGAGGGCAATCTCACGCCCATTCAGCGTGGCGTAGGCGATTTTGCGTTGGTTGTCCCAGCGTAGCTGCGCCCCCAGATGCTCCAGCACTTGACGCGCGGGCAGCAACGGCACGCCCCTTTCCACCTGCGGTGCCACATCAAAGCTCAGGATGGTCGCATCCAACACCACCTCGAAGTGGGCGGTACCTGCGGGTAGGCGTGTGCCACGCTCGATGCTAAGCCAAGCCGCGCGCTCAGGAGTGGTTGCGGCGGGCTTTGGCGCTGCGGTTTCTGCACGGGCAACTTGCGGCATGCGCAGTTTTTGCCCGCGCATATGCGGTTCAATTTCAACTGCGCGCCATTGGCGGTTCGCTTGGGCGGGAGTTGCCTCCACAGCCCGCGTATCGGGCTCTCCATAGGGCTTTTGGGGGCGGCTGGAGCTAAGCCGACTTGTGGCCGTGTTCGTGGCAGGACGCGGGGGCGGTTCTGTGGGTGCGGAAGCAACTGCACTCACACGCGCATCCTCGTTCGCTTGGACAGGGGGCGTCGCAGGTTCCGCAGACACTTCAGGGGCACGGAGGCGTGCCTCCTCGCTCAGCCGCCCTGCAGGGGGGGGTGTAAGCGCATCGCCCGCGCGCGTAGGGGTGCTCTCCGCAACGGTGGTGGCAGGTTCTGTGGCTTCTGCTTCGGAGTTGTTCTGACGCTCGGTACGCCCGCCAGGGTTGTTCACATACACGCGTACTGGAGGCGTGCGCAGAGTTTGGTTGCCGTCGTAGCTCCACACTTCAATCGTGTGCCAACCGTTCTGCTCGCGCGTGGTATCCCACTGATACACATAAGGCGGATAGTTGCGTAGCCCGCGAACTTGCCCGTTGATGAAAAACGATACATATGCAGGCTGTGCGGTGTTCACGCGCACTTCAATCGGTGTGATGCCCGCTACTTGCATGCCGTTGCGTGGCGCCCAAATAGTTAAGGGGCTATTGGGGTCGGGCAGCAGCTCAATGCGCGTCAGGCTTTGCCCGATGAGCCGCCCTTGGGCATCGTACATCTTGATTGTAGCGTTGTGAACGCCAGGCGCCAACCCCACATTCTGTAGGTTGAGCTGGATTTGCTTGGTTTGCCCACTCAGGTGGCGCGCCGCGATGACCAGCTCGTCTACCACCACTTCCACCAGCGCGGGCGTCGCTCCGCGAAACTGCAAGGTCAGTCGGTTTGGCTCTCGCTTTACCACCTGCAGGGAAGGCTGTGCATACCGCGTGTCGGCATAAACAACCGTTAGCCCTGCCACCATCACCACGCCTACCATCCGTTTGCTCATCATTCGACCTCCTTATCGGCTCGTGCGCTCTGCAAGGCG
The DNA here is from genome assembly GCA_030550775.1 of Armatimonadota bacterium. Lineage (GTDB taxonomy): Bacteria > Armatimonadota > Fimbriimonadia > Fimbriimonadales > GBS-DC > GBS-DC. The sequence continues at coordinate 7,730 of JAUQOS010000045.1, read as the reverse complement.
CGTGTACATCAACTTTCGTTCGAGAGTGCGGGCGGCGATTCCTGCCAATTTCGGGGCTAAAATGGGCAGAATCAGCCCCAAACTCTTGACTTTTCGGGGGGCTATCGTATAAACTAATCATGCCCGCAGGGGAGGTATGCGCAACAATCGCTGTGGCGCAGGCGCAGGACGAGGTAGTGCACGCGAGGTGAGCAATCACCTCTACACTCGCCAGCGTATCTTGCCGCCGTGGCGTAATCTCGCGACCGATGGAGGGATTCAAGCATGGCGATGACCGAGTATCAACATCCGTATGACGATCCGACCCTATGCACTGCCCACATGCCCGATGAGGAACTGGTGTACTACGCCAAACAAGGCAACGAGCGTGCGACTGAAGCCCTGCTCAAACGCTACCGCTCGTTGGTGGAAAGCAAGGCACGTCTTTACTTCCTCATCGGAGCCGACCACGAAGATGTGGTTCAAGAAGGCTTGATTGGGCTGTATAAAGCCATCCGGGATTTTCGCAACGAGCGCGTGCACAAATTCCGCCCCTTTGCCGAGCTGTGTGTGACACGCCAAATCATCTCCGCTGTCAAAGCAGCCACCCGCCAAAAACATGTGCCCCTCAACGACTATGTTTCGCTTTACCGCCCGCTGCAAAACCACCACAACGACGATACCGACTCCAACCTCACCGATATCCTGCCCGACCCCAACACGCTTACTCCTGAGCAGTGGATTTTGCAGCGACGCATCCCGCTGGCAGTGATGCATATGGCACGCGAAAGGATGAGCGAGCTGGAACGGCAAGTGCTCGATTTTTATTTGGACGGCTTATCGTATAAACAAATGTCTGAAATTTTGTGTCGGGGCACGAAATGTATTGACAATGCGCTGCAGCGCGTGAAAAAGAAGTTGATTCAAGTGTACGAGGAAAACTATGGCGAGTCGTCGAATCAGTCAGCGCGCTGGCGACGCCACCCTCGAATTATTCCCGAACTGGACGATAACCTGGTATGAACGCCCTGACGGAGCGCACGGACGCGCTGCGCGTTGCCCGTGAAGTGCTTCAAATTGAAATCGAAGCGCTTCAGCGAGTGGCAGACTCGCTGGATTCGCGGTTTGAGCAGGCGGTGGAAGCGATTTTAGCCTGTCGCGGGCGCGTGGTGCTGAGCGGTGTGGGGAAATCGGGCGCGATTGCGCGTAAGCTGGCGGGTACTTTCAGCAGCACGGGCACACCTGCCATTTTCGTACATCCCACCGAAGCTGCGCACGGTGATTTGGGCACCATTACCGCTGATGATGTGGCGATTTTGCTTTCCTTTCGGGGCGAAAGCGATGAGCTGGTGTTGCTGTGCCCCGCGCTCAAACGCCTGCAGGTGTACACGATTGTTATGACGGGGCGCCCCGACTCCACGCTGGGCAGAATGGCGGATTTGGTACTGGAGCTGCCCGTAGAGCGTGAGGCGTGCCCGCACAATTTGGCGCCTACTGCCAGCACCACCGCGATGCTGGCGCTGGGCGACGCGCTGGCGATGGCAACGATGGCAGCGCGCGGTTTTACCCCACGCGATTTTGCGCTCAACCACCCCGCAGGAGCCCTGGGACGACGCCTGCTGTTGCGTGCCCACGATGTGATGCGCACAGGCGACGCCCTTGCAGTCGTCCCCGAAGACGCCCCCTTGCGCGATGCCCTGTTTGCGATTACCAAAGCGGGCGCAGGCGCCGCCTGCGTGGTGAACGCCGAAGGCAAAATGGTGGGGTTAGTAACCGATGGCGATATCCGCCGTCGCCTACTGCAAGACGAGACCGCTCTGCGCCGCCCCGTCGCGGAAGCGATGACCCGAAACCCGATGGTCATCACGGGCAACCCGCTCGCTATTGAGGTGCTGGAACGGTTCCACCGCACTCCCAAGAAAATCGGCGATCTTCCTGTACTGGATGAGGCAGGTAAACCCATCGGCATAATCGTGCTTAAGGATTTACTGCGCGTCGGCATCGTGTAGACCTCTCATCGCCTCGCTGGAACCTCGCTCTCGCGAAACTGGTATAATTCCACAGCCGAAGGTGAACATTTCGCGTTCCCTTGCCGATAATTTGCTGAACAGGAGTGTATAGATGGCACGAAAATTGCTGTGCTATCGCTGTAGACGACCAACTATGGGAGGGAAGCTTATGCGAGGGCTGTTGCTGTGCCTAAGCGTTGCCCTGACGGCTGCGCTGTGGGCACAACGCTATGTGGAAGAGTACCGCCTCAAGCCCGAAGATGTGATTTCGGTGCGTCTCAGTGGAGACCCAAACCCTCTGTTTCGCGGTTTCATCTCCCGCGACGGCAACATCACCATCCCGATGATTGGCGAGGTGCGTGCGGCAGGTCTGACAATCGCCGAACTCAAGCGGGTCATTGAGCGCGAGTTCCGCCGCCGCGAGATCTACCTTCAGCCTGATGTAGTCATCACATTAGAGCAGTTTCACCGCCCGCGCGTGTCGGTATTGGGCTTTGTGTACCGTCCGGGTACTTATGAGTTCAAAGAGAACGATCGCCTCTTAGACGCGCTGGCGCTAGGCGGCGGGGTGAATGTGGAACGCGCTCGCCTGCAGGAAGCATGGCTACAACGCGCCGACGGCACAAAAATCCCCATTGACCTCTATCGTTTGCTTTACGAGGGCGACTTGAGCCAAAACATCCTCCTTCAAGACGGCGACACTATTTTTGTCCCTGAGGAGACCCAAAACCGTTATTTTGTGGGGGGGCAGGTGAAGCGTCCTGGACTATACACGTGGCGCCCGAACCTCACCGTGCTGGACGCGCTCTCGCAAGCAGGGTGGGAGACCGAGCGTGGACGCCTCAGCCAAACCTTCGTGATTCGCCAAACACCCGACGGCAAAGAACAAAAAATCCGCGTGGACATGGTGCGCCTGCTGCGCAAAGGCGACATGAAACAAAACATCGCGCTGCAGCCGGGCGATGTGGTGTATGTTTCCGAGACCGACACCCCAGATTTTGACCGAATTTACCGCGTCCTCTCGATTGCATGGATTCTGCGTCAGTTGGACTACGGTCGCTCGCTCTGGCGACCCTAAGAGGGAGGCTTAGCAATGACTTTGTGGCAAGCAATCAAGCTACTTAAACGCCGGTGGTGGATTGTTGCGCTGGCTACGGGCGTCGTAACAGGCGCAGTATTTGCTTATTACTACACGCAGCCACGCGAGTGGGAAGGCTTTGCAGTGATTGCTGAGTATCGCTCGCTGCAAGCCAACCGCACAGTGATTTACCCCGACCCCTACTCGCTGCAGGTAGACCTGATCACGCGCCTGCAGAACATCGCAAATGTGGTGGGCAGCTACAGCGTGTTGCTGAGCACTTGGCGTGAAATCAAAGACAGCGGGCAGTGGGAGCCCGCCGAGCGCATCAAGCAAACCGTTCCTCCCAACGAGCAGGACTACGCAGGCGTGGTAGACCTCGTGCGCCGCCTGGAAATCAAACCCATTCCCAACACGGAATACCTCAGCGTGGTCGTCAAGACTCAGGGCGACATTGAGGTTGCTCCGCGCCAAGCGCAGTACTTTATGGAGGTGCTGCTGCGCAAGTTCCAAGAGCACTACAGCGAGCTAAACGCCCAAACGGCGAACCCCTCCCGCCAGTTCGTAGAAGACCAATACCGCATCGCCCAACGCGAGTACGAACGCGCCACGCGCCAACTAAGCGAGTTCCTCAACCAAAACAAGGATGTTATCCAGTCGCAGAACCAAACGAATATTTTGCTGCAATCGATTTCGCGCGTGGAACTGCAGCTGTATGACGCCGAGTTGGCACGTCAATCGGCAGCAGCGCAAGTCGCACGCCTCCAACAGCAACTGCGCCAAGAGGAACGACGCCCCGGAGGCGGTCCCAAGCGCGAACTGAGCTATGTGGAACGCCGCAACCCCGTTGTGGAGCGTCTGGAGCAGGAGTTAGCAGCAGCCTACAACCAGCGTGCCGAAATCATGTCGCGTGAGAACCGCCCTGGTCCGAACAACCCCGAGGTGCAGCGTATTGAGGCGCGTATCAAGGAAATCGAAAAGCAATTAGCGGAGCAAGAAGCCAGCATTATCGACGCGCGCACCACAGGTATCAACACGATCTACGATTCGTTGTACGCTGAGTATGTGCGCGCCCAACGCGAGCTGAGCGTTGCCGACAAGCGCGTTGCCGAGTTGCGTCGCCAGCTGCAAGAGCTACGCAGTCGCTTGGAGGGCTTGCCCGAAAAGCAGCGCATCGCCGATGAGTTGTTGCTCAAGGTACAACTGGCTGAGGGCAAAGTGCGCTTGCTCAAGCAGAAGCTGGATGAGGCAATCACGCGCGAGAACGAGCTGCGCACAGCGGGCTTTGTAAAAATCATTGACGGTCCCGCGGCGCGCCCCGTGGATAAGCGCATTCCGCTGCGTGTGGCATTGGCGTTTGCGCTGAGCCTCATTTTGTCTACAGGGTTGGTGCTCTTGTTGGGGCAGGTGGATCAGGGCGTCTACACGCCCAGCCAAGCCGAGGCGCTGTTTGGTGTGCCTGTGATCGCTGCGCTGCCGCGTGTAACGCGCGCCCTGCTGGCACGCGACCGCACCGAGCACACGCCCCTGAGCGCATCTTACCAACTGCTCTCCACCAGTTTGATGGAAGCCAACGGCAGGCTGAACGGCCCCGCGGTCGCCATCACGGGCGCCGACCCCGATGTGGGGCGCACCACTGTCGCTTACAACCTTGCACTTACTTTGGCACGCGACGGGGCGCGCGTGGTGCTCATCGACGGCGACCTGCGCAACCCGCAACTCCATCGGCTGGTGCGCGCCGATATTAACCACCCTGGCTTGAGCGACATTCTGCAAGGCAGGGCTACCTTAGAGCAAGCGGTACAACAAACAGCGATTGAGGGGTTGGTATTTATCGGTGCAGGCAGCCCGCCTGAAAACCCCGTGCGCCTGCTGCGCTCGCCACAAATGCACGAACTGCTCAACACCCTCAAGAAGGTCGCTGACTTCATCATCATCGACACGCCGTCGGCGTCCACCTTTGCCGACAGTACAGTGATTGGGCTGGCAGCGGGCAATGTGCTGATTGTGCACGCTGCGGGGCAAGGCATGACCGATGCCACGCGCGAGATGCTTTCGCGCCTCAAACAACACAATGCAAACGTCGTCGGTGTGGTGCTAAACAAGGTGCGCCTCGATGACAGCGTGGTGTACCGCCACTTCCAAAAGGGCTACCAGCGCGCCCTCGAGACACGCAACGGCGCCACCGAGCGCGCTGCCCTGCCCGCCGCCAGCAGCCGCGTCGACGACTCGGAACCTGAACAAACTACACCGCGTGACTGATGACTGACCCGAGCGGGGGCGAGTACCCCCGCTCGATGAAAGGAGCATAACCATGGCAAGCCGACTGAGCACTACTATCGAGCCAGCGGCGGAGGCACAAGCTGGGCGTCCTCACGCACCCGCCTACTCGCCCTTCGCTGAATATATTCCCGAAGTCAGAATTCCCCACGCCTTCTGGAAACGGCTCATAGACATCGTTGGTGCTTCGGTTGCGCTGGTGCTGTTTGCCCCCCTGATGGCGCTTATCGCGCTCCTGATTTACTTGGAGTCGCCTGGTCCGATCCTATTTCGCCAGATTCGGCTCGGTCGGTATGGTAGACCGTTTATTATGTATAAGTTCCGTTCTATGCGTAGCAATGCTCAAGAGTTGCAACCGCTGATTATGCACATGAACGAGAAGCAGGGGGGCGCCTTCAAAATCCGCCACGACCCGCGCCTGACGCGCGTGGGCAAGTTCATCCGCAAGTACAGCCTCGACGAACTGCCCCAACTGTTCAATGTGCTCAAGGGCGACTTGAGCCTCGTGGGACCGCGCGCGATGGCACCTTATGATGTCAATCGCTTTGACAAGGTAGAATACTACATCCGCTTCGCGGTGCCGCAGGGCTGCACAGGGCTTTGGCAAGTGAGTGGGCGCAGCAACCTCACCTTTGACGAGTGGATGCGACTAGACATCTATTATGTGGAAAATATCTCCTTGGAGCTGGATATGAAAATCCTGCTCCGAACTATACCAGCGATCCTGAAGGGCGATGGGGCATACTGAGCAACGGTTTTTAGTGACGGGGGGTGCGGGTTTTATTGGCTCGCACCTGGTGCGTTTTCTACTGTCGCAAGGGCAGGTGCGTGTCTTAGATGACCTCTCTACAGGCACTTTGGATAACCTGCGCGAGGTGCTCAGCGAGGTGGAGTTTATCCGCGGCAGCGTGGCAGACCCAACAACAGTGCGCGAAGCCGTTGCGGGCTGCACAGTTGTGTTCCACTTGGCTGCGCAAGTGTCAGTGCCGCTCTCGATGGAGCAGCCTGTGGCAACCTTCGAGGTGAATGTGTACGGCACGCAACTGCTGTTGGAGGCAGCGCGCCAAGTAGGCTGTCAACGATTTGTGTTTGCTTCCTCCGCAGCCGTGTACGGCGACTCGCCGCGCCTACCCAAGCGCGAAACGATGCGTCCTGCCCCCATCTCGCCCTACGGCTGGAGCAAGCACTACGGCGAGCTGCTGTGCCGTGACTACTACCGCGTGTTCGGCGTGCCGACGGTGGCGCTGCGCTTTTTCAATGTGTATGGGGCCCGCCAGAATCCGCGCTCGCAATATGCTGCGGTGGTACCCCGTTGGATTACCGCCGCGCTGACCGACCGCAAGCCGATTATCTACGGCGACGGCAAGCAGGTGCGCGACTTTATTTACATCGACGACCTGATTCAGGGCATTTGGCTAAGTGCGACTCACCCTGCAGCGGTGGGTAGGGTATTCAACCTCGCCAGCGGCGCCCGCTACACCCTGCTGGAGCTGCTGCGAGCGATTGAGCATGCCATAGGCTATCCGCTCCAGCCTGAGTACCAGCCGCCGCGCGCGGGCGATATCCGCCGCTCGTATGCCGATATCCGCGCTATTCAACAAGCACTTGGCTTCCAGCCGCGCTTTACGCTGGCGGAAGGCATTCGGCGCACCGTGGAAGCTTACCAAAAGGAGGCAGCGGCCGCATGAGCCAAACGCGCGTCACAGCCAGTCCAATTATTGTAGGCGTCGCTCTTGTGCAGGCGATGCGCCCGCACCAGTGGATCAAAAACCTGCTGGTGTTTGCCGCGCTGCTGTTTACGGCGCAGTTTACCAACCTCAGCCTGTTGTGGCACACGATTTTGGGCTTTTTCGCGCTGTGTTTCACTGCCAGTAGCGTCTACCTCGTCAACGACATCTTAGACCGCGAGCGCGATCGTCATCATCCCACCAAGCGCAATCGCCCGATTGCTTCAGGGCGACTGCCATTGCCACTCGCTTGGCTTGGAGCCGTCGGCTCCGCGACGCTGGGACTGGGGCTGGCGTTCTGGCTGCGCGTGCCTTTTGGCGTGATAGTGTTGGTGTATGCCATTCAAAGCACTCTTTATACGCTTTATCTCAAGCAAATTCCGCTGTTGGATGTAGGCATTATTGCGCTGGGCTTTTTGCTGCGTGCTGTATCGGGCGCGGTGCTCATTGATACCTCCATCTCGCCTTGGCTGATTATTTGTACCTTTTTCTTAGCGCTGTTTTTGGGCTTTGCGAAGCGGCGTCATGAGCTGGTTTCGTTAGGTGAGGATGCGGTGAACCACCGCGGGGCACTGGGCGACTACTCTACCACGATGCTGGAGCACTTGCTTACCATTTGTCTGGGGCTGGCGCTGCAATCCTACGCGATTTATGTGA
>JAUQOS010000044.1 GCA_030550775.1 Armatimonadota bacterium | reverse complement strand
GAAGAGGTGCGCCGTCTCGCCGAACGCAGCGCGAACGCCACGCGCGAGATTCAAGGCATCATCCAGCAGGTACTGAGCAAAACCGAGCAGACCGTGCAGGCGATGGAGCAGAGCCTAAACGCCGTGCAGCAGGGCGCACAGGTGTCGCAGGAGGTCGCTCAAGGACTGAGCGCGATTCTGCAGGCGGTGGAGACGATTACGCAGCAGGTGGAGCGTTCGGCGCAGTCGATGAACGCTGTGCAGAACGCCGCCGACGCCACCATGCACGAGATTGAGCAGATTGCGGCGATTGCGCAGCAGTCCAGCGCGGCAGGCGAAGAGATGCTCGCCAGCACGGAAGCCACCTCTACGGCGCTCCAGCAAATCGCGGCGATTGCGCAGCAGTCTAGTGCCGGCGCGCAGGAGATGACCGCCAGCGTGGACGCCACTTCGGGCGCGCTGGGGCAGATGGCTGCGATGGCACAGCAGGTGGCAGCAGGCGCACAGGAAGTGAACGCTACCGTGCTGGAGCAGGTGAACGCGATTCAGCAACTGAACCAGCAGATGGCTCAGGCGCGCGAGTGCGTGGAGCATCTTGCGCAGCAGATTGCGCGGTTCAAGTTAGCGGAGAACGGCTCCACGCCCGCGCAGGGCTTTGGCGAGGTGGTGGAGCTGCCGCGCGCGGCATAGGGTGCAGCGGCGCGTTCCTTAGTCGCCACTTTCGCGGGCTTTTTGAAGCGCCTCCTGCATAATCGCGTGCAGGGGCGCTTTGTGTTGTTGAGCCAGCTGGGCGACATCCTCGTATTCGGGCGCAAGGTGCAGGATGCGTTCGCCTTCGCGTGCCCGTTTGATGCGCACCGTGCCGTAGGTGGTCTCCACAGCGATCCAGTCGCGCGCTAAGCAGCGGCGGTTCATCAGGCTATAGCGCACGCCTAAGGTGGGCGTTTCGCGCAGCAGCAGTTGCATCAGCGCGTCGGCGCGCTCGGGCGAGGCGAGCACGGTGATGTGTACGCCCGGGCGGTTCTTTTTCATGTGCACGGGGGTGAAAAACACATCAAGGGCGCCTTCTGCGAGGGCACGCTCCATCACATAACCCAGTTGTTGAGGGGTGGCGTTATCTAAGTTGGTTTCGATTTGCACGATGCTTTCCCACTCGCCTGTGGGCGACTGTAGCGCGTCGGTGGATTCGCCCACGAAAAGGCGCAGCAGGTTGGGCAGGGGGCGGTCGGCGTGTCCTGCGCCGTAGCCGATGGCTTCCCAGCGCATGGGGGGCTGCGTGCCGAAGTGGTGGCTTAGGGTCACAGCCAATGCGGCGCCTGTAGGTGTGACGGTTTCGCCCTCTATCGGAATGCCGTAGGTGGGCACGCCGCGCAGCAGCTCCACGACGGCGGGGGCGGGCAGGGGCAGATTGCCGTGAGCAGCGCGCACGAATCCGCGCCCGATTGGCAGTGGCGAGCAGACGATGCGCTCGACCCCCAGCGCGTGGAAGCCCCAGCACGCGCCGACGACATCCAAAATGGCATCCACAGCGCCCACTTCGTGGAAGTGCACGCGGTCGGGCGTGGTGCCGTGCACGGCAGCTTCCGCTTCGGCAAGGCGGGTGAACACTGCTGCTGCGTGTTGCTTGACGGTGGGGGGCAGGTCGCCCGCTTCGATGATTTCTAACACATCGCTGAGGTGGCGGTGGGGCTGCTGTTCATCGTGCGTGAGGTACACGCGTCGTGCGTAGATGGCGTCGATTTCCACGCGTTCGCTGCGCCATTGCCAGCCCGCAATCGGCAAGGTGCGCAGCACTTCCAGCAGCTCATTTTCCGAGACGCCGGCTTCGATCAACGCCGCGAGTGTCATATCGCCGGCGATGCCCCCGATGCAATCCAGATATGCCAGTTTCATAGCTGTTCCAGCACCTCCTGGGCTGCGCGTTCGCCCGATTCGATGGCGCCGTCGATGTAGCCCATCCAGCGGGTGGCGGTTTCGGTGCCTGCCCAGTGGATGCGCCCGATGGGCTGGCGGAGGGCATGCCCCAGTTGCGTCCACGCGCCGGGCGGAAAGTGCGCCCCATAGCAGCCGCGCGACCAGACCTCCGCGTTCCAGTCGTGGTCAAGGTAAGCGTCGGGTTTGGCGGCACGTTCGCCGAAGTAGCGCACCAGGCAATTCAGCACGGCGTCGCGACGCCCCTCCGGGCTGACGCCACTCATCTGCCGCGCCGCCGCGCCTTCAATAAAACCCAGCAGAATGCCACACGAGGCATCGGGTGGCGAGTTGTCGAACACCACGTGCAGCGGCTCCAAGTCGCTTGTGACGAAGCCGCTGAGCCCTTGTTCGCGCCAGAAGGGGCGGTCGTAGATGGCGAAGCATTTGATGACGGCGCCGTGGGGCAGTCGTTGGGTGAGTTGGTCGCGGGCGGCGGGCAGCGGCGGGTCGTACTCGATGCGCCCCGCTAACGTGGGTGGCACCGCCACGATTGCGGCGCGCCCCGTGTAGGTGACGCCTTGCTGGGTAGTGGCGTGCACGACATCCTCGCGCTGGCGGATTTGGCGCACTGGTTGTGCCAGCTGCACCTGTTCGCCCAGTTGTTCCGCGAGGCGCAGGGCGAGGCTTTGCGCCCCTTCCACGAACCGCTCTTGCTGGGCACCGCCGCGCGTGCCCGTAAGCCGTTCCACGCCCCCGCCTGAGTGGATATAAAACAGCGCGTGCAGCAGCGAAAACTCCGCAGGTTCCGCCGCGAATACCGCTTCAGCAAACAGCTTCAGCCCCCAGCGCCCAATGCGTGTGCGCACCGTTTGCTCAATCCAGCTGGCGAAGGTCATTGAATCCCACTGATGGGCGTTTGGGGCGCGCCAAGGGGCATCTAAGGGCACCTGCTGCGCCATCCTATCTAATCGGGCGATGGCAGTGCCATACTCCAGCAAGGTGATTAGCCCCAGCTTGGGTACTGTGCCCCTATAGCGGCGCAGCTGCCCGCCAAAGTAGAGGATGCTTTCGCCGTCGGTATAGGTTGGAAACAAGCGCAAGCCGAGCTGTTGAGTGAGGGCGTAGGCACGGTCTTGGGTAGGTCCTAACCATTGCCCGCCAAGGTCTATCCAGCAGTTGGGGGCGATTTGATGGCGCAGTAGGCGTCCGCCCACGCGTTCGCGCGCTTCCAGCACCAGCACGGTTTTGCCTGCCTGCATGAGGCGATAGGCAGCCACTAGCCCGGCGATGCCCGCGCCCACCACCAGCACATCGGCGTCGCGCGCCATCAGGGGCAAGATTCGCGCTCGCGGGGCGGGCTTCCTGCCAAAGACAGCTGGGTCAGCAGCCACTCCATGCCGCGTTGGAGGCGCGCGAAGCCACGCAGGTGCCCCGCATAAGCCAGCGTGCGTGCTCGCTCCGCTTCTATAAGCGATTGGAGTGTGCCCACCGCCCACCGCTGAAATCGTTGCGTCTCCAGCGTCGCGTAGGTGTCGGCGATGGGCGGCTCCAGCGTAATCGGCAGCAGCGGCGGCAGCAGCTCCGCCCCCTCCAGCAGGGCACGCAGTCGCCCGCAACGCACCTCCAACGATTGGCTATCGGCTGCATGGAGGGCAGGCAGCTGCTCGCGGTAAAAAGAGTGCCACTGCTGTTGGGCGTAGGCGGGGTCAGGCGGCTCGTCGCTAAACGACTCCACCCAGCGGCGCGATAGCCCCGCGATTTCGTTCGGCACGCGGTCGCGTATCCACCGTGCCCAAGCGCGCTGCAAGGTGCGTGCCTCGGCATCCGCAGTCTGGCGCAGGCGCAGCACCGCCCGCTGCACGCCTAATTGATGTTCGCGTGGGGGCGCGAGTTGCTCCGCCCACTGGATTAGGCGCAAGGTATCACGCAAAGCGTGCAGGGCGCGCAGCACGCGTCGGAGGCGTCGCTTCCATAGCGCCACACGCCGTTTCGGATAGCACGCGCGAAACAGCGTTAGCCCCGTCTGCAGCGCGTGAGCATGGCCCAGCACGCCCTCCACTGCCTGCAGGCAGTTCGGGTCAAGCTGCGCCATGGCGTCGTGCAGGTGCTGGACCTTCTGCGTTAGCCACTTCGCGCCGAACGCGCAGTAGCCCTCCTTGCGCACGCTGCAGAGTGTACCTCCGTTGGGTACACTACGGCGGGGGACGGCAACCGATGCGAAAGTGGCTGATTGGCTGTGGCGCGCTTGTGGTTAGCGCGTTGCTGTGCGGCGGCGTTGGTTGGATTGTGGCGAGTGCGCGCGTGCACGCCCGAACAAGCCCCAACGCCCGTTTTTACACTGTAGAGCGCGGTGAGATTGTGGTGGAGGTCAGCGAATCGGGGGCGGTGGAGCCCGTGCGCGTGGTGGAGATCAAGTCGCGCGTGCCGGGGCGCATCGAGGCGTTGCTAGTTGATGAAGGGGCGGTGGTGGAGCGGGGGCAGCTGCTGGCACGCATCGACCCGCGCGAAATCCAACAACAGGTAGAACAGGGCAGCGCCCAGGTGGAGTCTGCGCGCGCTCAGGCGCAGCGGGCACAAATCGCCTTGGAGTTGGAAGCCGAGCAAGCGCGCCTGCAGCTGCGTCAAGCCCAGATCCGCTACGAGCAAGCCAAGCGCGAGGCAGAAGCGCAGCCGCACCTGACGCAAGCGGCGTTGAAAAACGCCGAAGCCGGGCTCCGAACCGCCCAAGAGAACCTACGCCTGCTTCAGGAAGTTCGCCATCCGCAGGAGCGCGTGGAGCTGGCAAACGCTATTCGCGACGCCGAAACGCGCCTGCAAGAGGCCCAGCGCAACTACCAACGCCTCCAGAACCTGCTGGAAAAGGGCTATGTATCGCGCCAGCAGGTAGACGCGGCACACACGCAACTGGTGGCTGCCGAAAGTCAGCTGCGCAACCTGCAGCAACGCCAACAGCAACTGGCGGAGCAACACGCGATTGAGCTTGCTAACGCCCGCGCCCGCGTTGAAGCCGCTCAAGCCGAGCTGGAGCGCGCCCGCACTAACGCCATTCAAGACGAACTCAAGCGCCAAGCGTTAGAAGCCGCCCATACCGAACTGGAAAACGCCCGCGCCCACCTACGCGCAATCGAAATGCGCCGCCTCGAACTTCAGCAAGCGCGCGCCAGCGAGAAACAAGCCATCAGCCAGTTCGAAAACCTGCGCATCCAGTTCGCGGAGACCGATGTGCGCGCCCCCATTCGGGGCGTTGTGACTCGGCGCTACCGCGAGGTGGGCGAGTTGGTGATGTCAGGCACAACGGGTTTTGGAGAAGGCACGCCCATCCTGCAGGTGGCTGACCTTTCGCAAATGCGCGTGAAGCTGAACCTCAACGAGTTGGATGTCGCCAAAGTACGCGTGGGCATGCCTGTGGAGATAACGGTTGACGCGCTGCCGAACCGCCGATTCGCGGGCACGGTGCGCAAAATCGCCCCCGCCGCGCAAAGCAACCCCCAAGGCGGGGCGTTGGGCGTGGTGAAGTTCGCCGTAGAGGTTTATCTTGACCAGGCGGATCCCGCGCTGCGCCCTGGCATGACCGCCCGCTGCCGAATCATCGTGGCGCGCAACCCCAACGCCCTACGCCTGCCATTGGAAGCCATCGGTAAGGAAAACGGCAAGGAGTATGTGCTGCGCCTTGTGCCAAACCAAACCACGCCCGAGGGTATGCCTCAAACCGAGAAACTGTTTGTGAAAATAGGGCTGCGCGGCGCACGCTATGCCGAAATCTTGGAAGGCGTCAAGGAAGGCGACCGCGTGCAGAAGCCGCCCTTCGGCGGACCTGCCCGACGCCAGTTTGAATTCAACGGCGACGATAGCGAAGGCACTTCCGAAGGCAGCTGACCTCAATCGCTTCGGTATAATACTCGCGCTATGTATGTGATTATCGCGGGCGGCGGCGGAATAGGCTATCATCTGACCAAAGCACTCCATCAGCACGGCTACGAGGTGCTGCTGATCGAAAAAAACCGCAAGCGCGCGTTGGATTTAGCCGACGACTTGGGCGAGCGCGTGATGTACGGCGATGCCTGCGAAGTGCGCGTGCTGAACGAAGCGGGCGCGCGACGCGCCGATGTGGTGGTCGCCGCCACAGGTGACGACGAAGACAACCTCATCATCAGCCAGCTAGCGAAAAACTTTTTCAAGGTCAAGCGCGTGCTGGCAATCGTGCGCGACCCACGCCACGAAGCGCTCTTTTTTAGGCTCGGCATCCACGAGACCATCTGCAGCACGCGCCTGATTTTCAATCTGCTAGAGCAAGAAGTGGAATACGGCGAGGTCTTGCCCATCGGCGCGATTATGCGCGGGCAAATTGAGGTCATTGAAGCCGAGGTCACGCCCGAATCGCCAGTGGCGGGCAAAAGCATCGGCGAGATTGAGCTGCCTCCTAAGACGCTTTTAGCCGCCGTAGTGCGCCACGGGCAACTCACGCTTGGCTTGGCGAACTTGATCTTGCAACCAGGCGACACAATTATCGCGCTTACGCCCCCCGAACACGAAAAGCAACTGGCACGCGCCCTACGCGGCACCGCGCGATAACGCTTCGCACATGCATATCGTGAGATTCCTTGATGCGCTCGGAATGACAGCGTTATTAGCGCATCAGCCTACTTGTCATTCCGAGCCGAAGGCTAAGAACCTTGAAAAACCGCCTATCATTCCGAGCCGAAGGCGAGGAATCTGAGGCGGGGCACGACTGAGACCCCTCGCTGCGCTCGGGGTGACAATCTATAGCACTGTCATTCCGAGCCGAAGGCGAGGAATTTCGCCCGTTCAAGACGGGTAGGCAACAACTTGAGATAGGAAGCAACCGCTATGGCATGGAGGGCGATGTTATTCGGCTTAGGTTGGCTGAGTAGCTTTTGGTTGAGCGCGGCGCAGCCGCCTGCGCCTCAAATACCTTCGGTGGAGCTACCCATTTACGAGGTCGCCGATCGCTGGCTACCCGCTCCTGAAGAACCCGAACTGATACCGCCCCCGAAAATCCTCTGGCGTCAGGCGGGCGCACCATTTCGTATGCTTGTAGAACACCTCGTGCCGATCCACTTGGAAGACGACAGCTATCGCCCTGCAGCCAATGCCCTTGCGCGCGAGCTGAAACGGTACGGAATCGCTGCAAAAATCGAGGTCGCGCCACCCGCACCTGAGGCGATTTTCATTGGGGGCAGCCCCGCGATGCAACGCCAGCACCCTGTGCCCGACTTGCCGGGCGCGTACTATCTGGAGGTGAGTGAGCGCGGCGTACGCGTCATTGGGCGGCTTGCGGAAGGCGCATTTTACGGCGTGCAAACACTCATCCAGTGGTTTCAGCCGACGGAGGGCGCACTGCAGGCGGAGCCCGTGCGCATAATTGATTACCCCCACCTCCGCTGGCGTGGCGTGCACCTCTTTGGCAGTACGCAACCCGACTTCCTACCCCGCCTGATTGAAAATGTCATCGCCCACGCCAAGTTCAACCATTTAGTTCTTGAATGCGGTTATGCGCAGTGGGAAGCCATTCGCCCCGCATGGGTGGACATCTCCGCGCCCAAACCGCTGCTGCGTGAGGCAGTGCAAACCGCACGACGCAACCTGCTGGAACCGATTCCGTTGATTCAATCGCTGGGGCACATGGGATGGGCGTTCCGCAACGACGCTCATCGCGAACTTGCCGAAGACCCTGAAACCCCTTGGGCGCTGGCACCCCGTATACCCAAAGCGCGCCAGTTCCTCCTGCGCCTCTACGACGAAGTGTTTGAGCTGTTCGAACCGCGTTCTTTCCATGTGGGCTTAGATGAAGTTACTTTGCGGGGGCGGTTTCCATATCGCCCCGAAAGTCAGGGCGCGACTGTTGCCGAGCTGTTCACTGAACATGCGGAATGGCTCTACGGCGAACTGAAGCGTCGGGGCGTTAGCCAGGTGCTTATGTGGGGCGACATGTTGTTGGCTCGTGGCGAGGCGAACGACGGCGGCGCCCACGCCAAAAGCCCGCAAGAAGCCCAGTACACCCGCGAGCGGCTGCGCCACCTCAGCGACCTGGTCATCTGCGATTGGCACTACACCCCTGCTACCCCTGAAGGCTATATCAGCGTGCCTATCTTGCAGCGCGCAGGCTTTAGCAATATTATTGCCACCACTTGGTACAACCCACACAATATCGCCACCTTCGCCAAAGCCGCCCGTCAAAACCGCATTTTGGGGCTGCTGCAAAGCACTTGGGCAGGCTACAGCCTCAGCGAGCGTACCCTGCAAGGCATTGAGCTGCGCCAATTCGTCGCCTACCTCATCGCCGCTGCCTACGCTTGGGACACCGACCTACCCTTGCCTGAGCAACTACCCTACGATTTTGAGCGGCGATTCATAGAGCGCTATCGGCTTGAACCTGTGCCTTTGCACCCGCGACGGGGCTTTGTGGCGGATATGTCGGCGATTTATAACTTCGACCTGAGTCAGCTCAGCCCTGTGTTCAGTGAGCTGCCTTCGGGGGCAGCGCGCCTGCGCGGGCATCGGTTCCAGCTGGCAGGCGCGCGCGGGCTAATGCTCGCCAGCAGACAAGCCAACACGCCCCTGCCCACCGAAGTGCGTCTGGCGCTTGACCGCCCTACACGCACACTCTACCTGCTGCATACTGCAAGCGGGCAAGCGGATGCCGGCAGAGAGATTGCACGCCTCGTTGTGGAGTATGCTGATGGCACCCGTGCCGAACAGCCCATCATCTACGGGCAGCATATACGATCGTGGAACGACCCGCTCTATGCGCTGGAGGGGCTGCCACTGTGGCGCAAGCGCGATACCAACGGCACAATCGCCACCCTGCGCTTACTTACCTGGCACAACCCACACCCCGAACGCCCTCTCCGCGCGCTACACCTCCTTGCTACCGATCGCAACGTAGGCTGGATCGTGCTGGCGCTCGCAGGAGAATAAACCACCAACAGGAGTTAGCACACCGAGAGCGAATCAACCAAGCGTGATACGCCTGCTGCGGGGGCTAACGCTGGTGCTCCTAATCGGCTTGGCGGCACTTACCTTCACGCCGCTGATTTGGTTGTTTGCCGCCGCACTCAAAGCCCCCGAAGATCTGTTCTCCTACACCTTCTTTTCGCCTAACCCCAGCCTAAAAAACTTTTACGACCTCTTTACGCAGGTTGATTTTCTGCGGTTTGTGGCAAACAGTGTGTTTGTGGCGTGCGCCAGCGTGGTGATTCAACTGTTTTTCTCCTCGCTAGCGGGCTTCGCGCTGGCAAAGTACGAGTTCAAAGGCAAGTACGCCCTCACACTGCTGATGTTGGCGACGCTACTGATCCCTGGTCAAGTCACGCTTGCGCCCACCTACGAGTTGATTTACCGCTTGGGGCTGGTGGATACCTATGCGGGCTTGCTGGTACCGGGCGCAGTGAGCGTGTTTGGTATTTTTCTGTTTCGGCAGGCGATGCTCAGCGTGCCGACAGAGCTTATCCATGCGGCGCGGATTGACGGCTGCTCCGAGTTTCAGATTTACTGGCAGATTGTGATCCCCGCCGTGCGCCCGATGGTCGGCGCGTTCGTGCTGATCGCCTTTATGGGGCAGTGGAACTCGTTCCTCTGGCCCCAGATTATATTGCATAGCGCGGAACGGTTTACCCTGCCGATTGCGCTCACGCAAATGGTAGGTATATACCAGCAGCAATATGGCATGCTGATGGCGGGCACGCTGCTGAGCATCTTGCCTGTGATGGCGTTGTTTTTGTTTTTGCAGCGCGAGTTTGTGGCGGGGTTGACGGCAGGCGCGGTAAAGGGCTAATGGGTGCGCTCAATGGCGTAGGTTACCAGCCAGCGCAGTGGGTTGGCAGCCTCGCCGAGGGGTTGGAGGGCTTCCTGTGCGGCGCGGTGCGCTTGCAGGGCGTGTTGGCGTGCCTGTTCAACGCCAAGCAACGCAGTATAGGTTGCTTTTTTGCGGGCGCGGTCGGAGCCGACGGGTTTGCCCAGCTGTTCAGGTGAAGCGGTTTCGTTGAGGATGTCGTCGGTGATTTGGAAAGCCAGCCCCAGCGCGCGGCTATAGGCGTCGAGCACGGCTTGTTGGGCGGGCGTTGCCCCCGCCAAAATCGCCCCTGCCAACACGCTGGCGCGGATTAGTGCGCCCGTCTTGTGCGTATGAATAAACTGAAGCCGCTCCAGCGAAATCGTTTGTCCTTCACTGAGGATGTCTTCTACCTGACCGCCGCACATGCCGTGCACGCCTGCAGCGGTAGCGATTAGGTGAAGTGTCTGCACCACGCGCTCGGGGGGGCTATATTGGGCTTGCTCGGCGATGAGTTCAAACGCCTTGGCAAACAGCGCATCGCCCGCCAGAATTGCCATCGCCTCGCCAAACTGCACCCACACCGTTGGCTGACCGCGCCGCAGGCGATCGTTATCCATCGGGGGCAAGTCGTCGTGCACCAAACTGAAGGCGTGGATGAGTTCCAGCGCGCATGCCGTGGGCATCACCTGGTCGGCGTTGCCACCTACTGCCTCCGCCGCTGCGATACACAAAATCGGGCGTAGTCGCTTCCCTGATGCCAGCGCCGCATAGCGCATCGCCTCAGGCAGCTGACGCGGCAGAGGGGCATCGTATGCTAAGAACGCCGCCAGGGCACGGTTCACTTGCGCCACTCGCGGGGCGAGATACTCCTGCAAGTGCGCCCGCCAATCCATAGCACAAGGATACCTGCTTTCAGCCAGCTTTTATGGTGTTCGCAAGCGCGTCGCACGCATGCTCGCCCCGCCCGCCAATCGCTCGCCAGCTCCACAATTATTTACCCATGCTAAGCACTGCGCGCCCCTCCCCCCTCAACCTGACAAGGACACATCGCTTGGGTTCCACCGCGCGTTTCTCGTAGTAGGTTTTTCCAATTCTGCCCCCCCTCCTGTAGGTTCCCCCCGCTACGCGAGGGGAACCAAAAAATTGCTCGGCTACCCCGCTACGCGAGGGGAACCGAAAAGATTGTTCGGTTACCCCCTACGCGAGGGAAACAAAAAAATCGCTCGGCTACCCCGCTACGCGAGGGGAACCGAAAAGATTGTTCGGTTACCCCCTACGCGAGGGAAACAAAAAATCGCTCGGTTCCCCCTACTTGTAGGGGGAACCTAAAGGAGGGGGTTTGGGAAAAATCATACAACGGCTTGGGCTGTTCAAGCAGTACCCCGTACCCTTGTTAGAAGGGCGGGTGTCCATTGAAACCCAAAAACGCAGGGGGCAGTCTCTGAACTTGCTCCCACAACGCACAATGCTTTCGCCTTTAGAAATAGGCACTAGCAACGCAGATGTCTGATTTCAACTCTTGATGGAACAGGGGGAGCTCCCTCACCTCTAGCTCGGAACGACAAGTTTACCTTCGCGAAAAGCGCTCCGTCATTCCGAGTGGAGCGAGGAACCTTGTCCGCTCAAAACAGGCGGGGCAAACTTGGGTTAAAAGGTATAATCATACTGAGGTGAGATGCTATGCCAGTGCTTGAGGTGCCGGAGGTAGAAGCGCACGAGCGCGTCGACAACTACGAAGGGCACGAGTGGAAGGTTATCCTATATAACGACGACTACCACCTCTTTAGCGAAGTGGTGGCACAAGTGCAAAAAGCCACGGGCTATCCCTACCGACGCGCTTATGAAATCACCTACGAAGCCCACACCAAAGGGCAGGCGGTTGTGTGGACAGGCGATATTGCCGAATGCCTGCGCGTGGAAAGTGTGCTGCGCGAGATCGGGCTTCACACCGAGATTGTGGGCTGAGTACACCTTGGGCGCGGTTGTGCTTATCTGCAGTCTGGGAGAAACGGAGCAAACATGGGGCGACGCACAGATCGGCAAGAGGCGCGACGCGAGCAAATCCTAAGCGGCGCGGCGCGTGTGTTTTCGCGCAAGGGCTATCACGCCAGCACCGTTGATGAAATTGCCAAAGAGCTGGGGCTAACCAAAGCTAGCATCTACTACTATGTGCGCGACAAAAGTGACCTGCTGTACCAGCTGTATAAGCGGGCGATGAGCGCGCTCCTGGAATCGCAAACCGAGATTTTGGCGCGCCCTGACCCGCCCGATGTCAAACTCCGCGCGATGATTCAGGAGTATGTGCGCATCGTTGCCAGCGCGACTGCGATGTACAGCGTGGTGGTGCTCCGCGAACACCAAGCCTTGCCCCCGCGCAAACGCAAAGAGATTATCGCCATGCGCGACCAATACGAGCAGGGTTATCACCAGTGCATCCGTGAAGGCATTGAACAAGGCATCTTTGAAGCGCAGGATGTGAAAATGGCATCGTATGTCGTGTTGGGCGCGCTGAACTGGATTCCGAACTGGTACAACCCGCGCGGCACACTGAGCAAGGAGCAAATCGGGCAAATATTTGCCGAGCAGCTGATGCGCGGCTTGCTCAAACGCGACGCTGCCCCCGCTGACGGCAGCACCGACAGGAACACTACCGACCACGCGGAACCCTAAAAGCCGTGCGCATCGCCCTGTTTGGCGGCACTTTTGACCCTGTGCACTACGGACATCTGCGCTTGGCGGAGGAGGCACGCGAAGCCGCTCAGCTCACGCGCGTTCTTTTTATGCCCGCGCACATCTCGCCATTCCGCTTGGGAGAGTATCATAGCGCGCCGCACCATCGCCTGCAAATGCTGCTGCTTGCCACACGCGACAACCCCCACTTCGAGGTGTCCGACCACGAACTGCAGCGCGGTGGTATCTCCTACACTGTGGACACGGTGCGCTACCTGCGCGCTCAACACCCCAACGCCGAACTGTATCTGATTATGGGCGCAGATACTCTCGCAGGGTTTCAGCGCTGGCGCCAACCTGAAGTCATCGCCCAAGAGTGCACCCTGTTGGTGGGCGTGCGCCCCGAGTATGACTTGAACGCGGCGTTAGATTCGCTGCCGGCAGCGATACGCGCCCGCGTGCACCCCGTACCGATGACCCCGCTGGGCATTAGCGCAAGTGCCATTCGCGACCAAATTCGGGCAGGGCACTCTATCCGCTACCTTACCCCGCCCGATGTGATAGAATATATTATCCGAAACCGACTGTATGTGGAGCCATAGCACGATGACCACAGAGCAGAAGCGCGAAATGGTGGTACACGCTGCCGAAGACGCGAAGGCAGAGCGTATCAATGTGCTGGATCTACGCGGAAAGACCTTAATTGCCGACTACTTTATCATCTGCAGCGGCAACTCCGATGTGCATATCCGCTCGATTGCCGACAAGATCCAAGATGCCCTGCGCGATGCGGGCGAGCGTGCCATGCATGTGGAGGGCTATCGCGAGGCGAACTGGGTGTTGCTGGACTACGGCGATGTAGTGGTGCACATTATGCGCGAAGACGCGCGCCGCCACTACGGCTTGGAAGCCTTCTGGGAGAATGCCCCCTTGATAGAGAGCCTTCGAAGCAAGTAAGCCATGAGAGTGGGCGACGACTTAGACCCCAAGCGCGAAGCGATTGAGCGACTGCTGCGCAATGCCCATATTCATCAAGTGCGGGGCGAGCGCACTAAAGCACGCGAGTTGCTGCAGCAAGCGCTGGAGCTTAGCCCCGAGGAGGCAAGCATTTGGGAGTTGCTGGGCGACTATGAGAAGGAAGCGGGCAACTGGCAAGCCGCCCACGACGCCTACAAACGCGCCCACGAGTTAGACCCCCAAAACGCTGCCATTGAGCGCAAATACGCCGAAGCCGTGCTCCAGCAAACGCGCCTGCAAGCGCAATATCAACAGTGGGAACGCGCATTAGAGGGCGCCAACGACACGCTTACGCTCCCGCGCAACCCTGGGCTGGCGTTCTTGCTCTCGCTGTTGATGCCCGGCGTGGGGCAGCTCTACAACGGACAGTTTGTCAAAGGCGGCATCATCTTGGGGATTATGATTGTGGGCTTTGTGCTGTTCTTGGTGTTGCCTGGGGGCAGCGACTTTGTGTACAATCTTTTGGCGTACTTAGTGAACCCCGCGCGTGTGCGCGGTTCTGTAAGCGGCTTGCAAGTGTTTATCGCGATTGTGCTGCTGCTGACTTGGATGTATGCGTTTATTGACGCGCCGCTGAGTGCCGCGGCGCGCAATCGTCTGCTGGAATAACCCCCCTGTCAAGCCCACGCTCTATGCACGAAGGGCGCGTATGGCGTCTACGCTTTGTGGGTTCTCCAGCGCGCTGAGGTCGCCCGTTGGCTCGCCCAAGTAGGCAGCGCGGATGACGCGGCGCATAATCTTGGCGTTGCGCGTTTTAGGCAAGTCGGGCACGGCGTAAATCGCTTTGGGCATCAGCGGTTTGCCCATGCGCGTTGCTACGAGGTTCAGCAGCTCTTGCGCCAGCGCGTCGTTCCACTCGTTGCCCGGCTTCAGTACCACGAACGCGACTGCCTCTTGCCCTTTGATTTCGTCCGGCACGCCGATGACGCCCGCTTCGCTGACGGCGGGGTGTTCTACCAGCACGCTTTCAATTTCAGCGGGTCCTACACGCTTGCCCGCGATTTTGAGCGTGTCGTCGGCACGCCCTAAGATGTACCAGAAGCCGTCGGCATCCATCAGGCTCAGGTCGCCGTGATACCAAATGCCCTCGAAGCGGCTCCAGTAAGTTTCCAAGTAGCGCTGGGTATCGCGCCAGAAGCCGCGCGTCATTCCGGGGTTCACATTGCGCACACAGAGCAAGCCCACCTCGCCCTGCACAGGTTCGCCTTGCTCGTTGAGCACGACGGCGTCCACACCGGGCACGACAGTGTTGAAGCTGCATGGTTTGAGCGGGCGCAGCACAGTACAACCCAAGATTCCGCCCGAAATTTCGGTGCCTCCCGAGTAGTTGATAATCGGGGCACGGTTTTTGCCCACATGCTCAAGCGTCCATAGCCACGGTTCGGGGTTCCACGGTTCGCCTGTGGAGCCGATAGCACGCAGGCTGGGCATCGCGTGGCGGTCGGCGTACTCGCTGCTTTCGCGCATAAGGGCGCGTATCAGCGTGGGCGTGATACCCAGTACGCTAATGTTGTGCCGTTCCACCATTGCCCACACGCGGTCGGGTTCGGGGTGGTCGGGCGCGCCGTCGTACATAAACACCGTCGCCCCCAAGAGGAGCCCGCCCATAATCAGCCACGGGCCCATCATCCAGCCGATGTCGGTGAGCCAGCTGATGGTGTCGGTGGGCTTGAGGTCAAACAGATGATACATATCCTGCGCCGCTTTGACAGGAAAGCCCGCGTGCACATGGAACGCCGCCTTGGGCTTGCCCGTTGTGCCCGAAGTGTAAATCATCATGCAGGGGGTCTCGCTGTCGAAGGCAGGGGCAACGAACTCGCCATAATCCAGAAGGTCGGTGTAGCGCACTTCCAGCGCGGGATCGAACCGCAAGTCGCGTTGGGCTCGCTCAACCACGAATACGCGCTGCACTTGGGGCAGTTCTTTTAGGGCAGCGAGTGCTGTTTCCTTCATCGGGATGGTTTTGCCCCGTCGGGGGAAGCCATCGGCGATGAAGAGCCAGCGCGCCTCGGCATCCTGCATGCGCGTGACGATTGGCTCCACCCCAAAACCTGAGAACAGCGGTAGCGCAATCGCCCCAATGCGCGAAATCGCCAGCAGCGCAATTGCGGTTTCGGGGATGAACGGCAGAAACAGTCCTACGCGGTCGCCTGCTTGCACGCCTTGACGTTGCAGACCGCGCGCGAGGGCGTTCACTTCGGCTAACAGTTCGGCGTAGGTGTAGCGGCGCACGGTGCCCTCTTCGCCTTCCCACACCAGCGCAAGCGCGTCACCTCGCCCCGAGAGCACATGCCGCTCCAGCGCGTTGTAAGTCCAGTTCAGCTTACCCCCTACGAACCACTTCGCGAACGGCTTGCCTGCGCTTAGGTCAACCGTTTGCGAATAGGGCGTGTGCCAGTGAAAGCCGATGTCCTCGAAAAAGGCACGCCAGAACCAGTCGGGGTCATCCACACTTTTTTGCAGAAACGCCTCGTAGGTAGGGATGTTATATTTGCGCATCTGCGCCGTGATATTCGCTTGCTCCACGAGCGCATCGTCGGGCTGCCAAGCAATCGGTAGGTTTAGCTCCTGCATGCCTCCTTGCCTCCTGAAAGAGCATACCTTAACTTCCACACCGCAGATAGATGCTCAAGCATTGTCTGGCGGCTTACGGTATCAAACGATTGTGCAAGCAGGCGGGCAGTACCTACTCGAACAGTTCGCTCACGCGCACTTGGAAGTTGGGGATCAGCGTGCCCCCTGTAAGTAGGTCATTCTCGTGGAGCACTTCCACCTCCAGCGGCGCCCGATAGCGATACACCTGCTTGCGCGCGGGAAACAACAACCATACCTCCTGTGCCCCCGACTCAAAATATTCCAGCACTTTTTGATAGAGGTCGCGTATATCTTCGGAAGGGGAGACCACTTCGACGGCTAAGTCGGGTGCGCCTTCGATGAACTCATCGGGCGATTTGCCTTGTGGTAGTCGTTCGCGTCGCATCACAGAAGCATCAGGGCTGCGGATGTTGCCCCCTTGCATTCGGAACCCCACGCCCTCGCTATATACCACAGCGTAGGGCGGCTTCGCGTGGTAAAGCCGCGCGATGATTCCGCTGACGATTTCGCCGTGTCTGCCGCCTGTGGGCACGGTGTGGATCCTCCCGCTGACCAGTTCGTACTTGCGCCCGTCGTTGGGCATCTGCAGGAGGTCTTGCTCGGTATAGCGTCGCTTGCGCCTAGGCTGCCCCCGCACTGCCGCCATCACTCTCACCTGAGCAAAAGTGTACCCTTCCTCCTACTGTGCCTGCGGCGCGCCCGCTTGGATGTGCATCACAGTGCGGTTGCGCGGGGTGTGGAGGAACTGTTGCACGGCGCGTTGCACATCATCGGGTGTGATTGCTAGCAAACGCTCCAGCGCGCGGTTGACGCCGTCGGGGTCACCTTCAAACCCAGCGAAGTACGCTAACCCCAATGCCCGCCCCAGAGGGCTTTGCATGCCGTAGTAAAGGTTGTCGCTCCAGCGTTGTGCCAGCAGCTGAGCCCGCACGCGCTCCAACTCACGCTCGGTAATGCCCATCTTGGCGAGTTCTTGGATTTCCTCGTAGAGCACTTGTTCCACGCGCTCGGGCGCCACATGCGGATGGTGCAGCACGAACAGCCGAAACAGGCTGGGGGCAGGGCGCGCTTCCGCGCCACCCGACACGCTGATGGCAATTTGCTCTTGTTTTACCAGTCGCTGGTAGAGTCGCGAGGCACGCCCTGAGGCAAGCACATCACCTGCAATTTGTAGTGCATCGTTCTCCAGCGTGCCGCGCGGCGGGATTTTCCAGCAGACTGCCACGGCGGGCACGCTCGCCAGCGGGTCTACAAACACTTCACGTCGCTCCTCGCGGTCTGGCTCCGACACATCCACGGGGGGCGGCGCAGGCTGTGCAGGAATATCGGCGAAGTAGCGCTCAATCCATTCGCGTGCCGTCGCCTCATCGTAGTCGCCCGCAACTACCAAAATCGCGTTGTTGGGCGCATAGTAGGTGCGGAAAAATGTCTGCACGTCCTCTAGCGTGGCGTTGTCCAAGTCTTCCATTGAGCCGATGATGGAGTGTTGGTTGGCGAAGTTATCGTAGGCGATTTCACGGAGGCGTTCTAGCGCCCGCGCATAGGGCTGGTTGTCCACGCTCAGCCGACGCTCCTCCTTCACTACAGCGCGCTGGTTGTCTAAGTTCTCCTGCGAAACTTGTAATGCACGCATCCGATCGGACTCCAGCCACAAGCCCAGCGGTAACTTGGACGCCGGCAGCAATTCAAAGTACACCGTGAGGTCGTAAGAGGTAAACCCATTCAGCACGCCGCCGTTGGCTTCCACATACTTGAAGTGCATTTCGCGGGGCACGTTTTCGGAACCTTGGAACATCATATGCTCAAACAAATGGGCGAAGCCCGTTTTGCCACGTGGTTCGTTCACGGAACCGACCTTGTACAGCACCAGCACTGCCACCGTGGGCGCCACTGGGTGTGGCGACAAAATCACCTGCAGTCCATTCGGCAGGGTGTATGTTTCGAACTCAATGCGCGTGGGCGATAGCATGGCTGGTAGTATACCTGTGCCGGCCTGGAGGAAGGCTGTAGGCAGTCAGCACGAGCCGTTTCTGTACAAGCGAAGCCAACCTGCGTCGGTTTTCGTTCGTTGACGGGGATGCCCCCACTACGCCTCGGCTCGGGTTCCACAGCAAGGGGGGAACCGAGCGATTTTTGGGTTCCCCTCGTGCAGGGGGAGAACCTCCAGCTGATAAGGGTACACGGTTCTACTCCAAATTCGGGCGCTGCGAGCGCATTTTCCCCACTTGCAGCCTCTCAAGCAGAAGGCGGAGACGGATTTTTCTCGAACCCCCTCCTTCAGGTTCCCCCTACGCCGTAGGGGGAACCAAGTGAGTTTTTCGGTGCCCCTCGCTTCGCGAGGGGAATCTCACGGAGGGGGAAGGGGGTTGATGGAGCCACGTTGGTTGTTAGTACAGCCGAGTTGAACCTATGCGTTGTACCCTTATCAG